>NZ_CALLWC010000035.1 GCF_938015785.1 uncultured Campylobacter sp.
AGATTTTCGCCCACCTCGTCCGCAAGCCGCCAGCGCTCGCTTTGCTCGAAAAAGCTTAGCGTCTCATGCAGGACGTGATCGGTAAGATGCGCGCAAAGCGTCCTTAGCGCCTCCCTTTGCTGCGGCGAAAACTCCGCTATCAATGCATACAGCCGCTCGCACCGCGCGCCTTTCATCCGACCGCTTACGACCCCGTCCAACCACGCCAGCGACCCGTCTCTGAGCTGCCGCACATACTCTCGTCCGAAACTCTGCAAAACATCCATTTTTCAGACCTTGCGTTTAAATTTTAAAATTTTTGGCGCCTCGCCTAAATTTAGATCGAAATTTACTTCCTAAGCCCGTTTAAGCTTTTTGCGTCCTAAATACGGCGAGCCGCCGCATTCACCTTTTATAAAATTCTACTTAGCGAGCGCCGTTTTTTATCGTTTGCGCTGCTATTTTACCGCGCCGCAAAATTCGCGCTGCACCTCAAAGCCCAGCGCCGTTTAAATTTTAAAATCCGAAAGCTCGCGACCGAAATTTTAAAATTTAAGGCTCGATGAAATGCGTTTCGGCGCGATGGTATGCGCCGCTTGAAACTTTAAATTTTAAAAACTCGCACTTCGCCTCAAAGCCCGCTAGCGGGACTAAATTTATCAAGCCGATGTCGCCCAGACGCGTAAAAATCGCTGTCCGCTCGCCTCAAACGAGCACTCCTGCCAGTCCCAGTCGTTCTCGCCGCCCATTGCGAAATTTCGAGGCTCGTCAGATAGAGCCGCCGCGCTTAAAGCAGCCGTTATCCGCTCCTTCATAAAATCATCGGGCTCGCAGGGCGTAAATTTTTCAAATTTTATCTCGTAAAGGGAGGCGAGCCCAAAGTCCGCGCGCACGAGCTTGCCGCACTGCTGCGCGAACTCCGCCGCGCTACATTCGTGCTTTGGGGCGTAGTACCAAACCTCTAGCTCCTCGATGCTTTCGCCCCCAAATTTTATGGATTTTATCATTCTGACTCCCATTTCGCTCGTCGCGGCGGTTTAAATTTCGTCGCTTAAATTTTGTTTGCACTCATGCGGCGCAGGTCTTACGCGCAGGATCAAACTCTCGCTATTCGGCGCAAGCATGCCGTGCGGGCAAATTTTAAATTTAATCCGCCACACTTTAAATTCAGACGCCGAAGTCCGCCCGCATCCCCTCTTTGCCTTTCGGCGTAAAATAACAAACGATGTAGCAGAGCATTCGGTCTTTACAGTCGTATTTGGCTTCGAGAGCCTCGATAATGCGCGCAAATTCCTGCGGCGGCTTGTCCGCAAAGGCGCCTCGCAACTCCTCTGCGGCGATATGTCGCGGGCTAAGGAGCAGATACGCCGCGCCGCCGTCCTCATCCTCGCTGATGGCGCGTAAAATTTCATCGCTCGCGCGAATGCCCCTTGCCGCCACATTCGCGCAGGCTTAAAAATGCCGCGCCGCCGTCAGCGTCCAAAGACTTTTCGTTTGGAATTTGAGCGCGTAAAGCGCCTTCATTTAAGCTCTCCTCGCTCGCGACCTCGATAAAAACGTCCGTGCCGAGCAGATAGTATATCCGCTCAAACTCGCTTTCGTACTCCCAGCCGTCAAATTTAGCGACAAATTCGCGCACCCGCTCGTCCGCTTCGCAGCCGAACATCATCGCGTCGCTATCTGAAATTTTAACGATATAAGGCTCGTTCATGAGGCTTTTCGAATTTTATTGCGGCTCGCACTTTCCGTAAAACCACTCGCGAGTTTCGTTTAGCTTAAACTCGCCGTCCTTTAGAAAATACTGCTTGCTGCTTTTGATCGCGTTTTCGTCCGTAGCTATGTAATCGCCGATGAAGCCGCGATCCAGGACGTCGCGCGCTAAAATTTCAGGCTCAAAGACGTTTTGCGTCCTTTGCGTCTCGCGCCATTTGCCGTTCTCATCAGGCTCGCGCAGGATGATGGAGATGTTATTGCCCGCCTCGTCGTAGTCGTAGATATACTCGTACTGCTTGCCGTCGGAAGCCGTGCGATTTTTTATCACGTTGCCGCGCGCATCATAGCCAAACTCGTTTTCAAACACGACCTCCCAGCGTTGCGACTCCTCGCGCCAAAGCGCGGTTTGCTCGCGTAGCAACCTGCGTTCCTCGGTCTCCTCGTGCACGTTTTTGTAGTACTCCCTCCACTCGCTTTTTGCGGCGTCCCAGCGCGATTTTAGCTCGCTAAAGCGCCTATGCTTAGGCTCGATCTTGCGCAAGATCTTTTCATCGCGCTGCCATGTGTCGTCCTTCCATATAAAATTTATCTCGCTGCGCGTCCCGTCCGCAGCCGTAAAGACGGTACGTTTTGTAAGCGGCACCCATTTGCCGCGCCACGCGTAGCCTTCGGAGCCTGCGTAAACGTCGCCGTTGTAGTGATATATCGATTTTTCGTACGGCATCCATTTTTTCGCTTTGGCGTTCCATTCATAGGTCGCTACGAAATTGTTTCTGTCGCTTTCATCGACAATCCTTTTTGTAAGGTGTGTCGGCGTCCATCTGCCCTTTTTTAGCGTGAAATTTTCCAAAATTTCCGTTTTGCTCTCGCGCTTTTCGACGGCTTTTTCACCCTCGTATGGCTTGCCGTCCTTTTGCAGACTAAAATAAATTTTCGAGCCGTCCTTTGCGATCTCCTGCTTGCTTATCGCCGTTTCGCGAAATTTGTTTGTATTCGCGTCCCAGTCGTATTCGATATTTTCGATCTCGCGCTCGCCGCTTTCGTCAAATTTGCTGAAGCTTTTCGATACGGAGGTTCCCTCTTCGCCGCTCTTTTTGTAGATTTTTTCTAGGCGGCGGGTTTTGGCGTCGTAGTTTTGGCTCACTTCATATTCGTAGCGCGGCACGGCGCCGCCCTCTGTTTTATAACTCGTCTTTTGCAGACAAATTTTATCCGCCGCCGCATGTTTCGTCGCCGCCTCGCCCGTTTCGGTCGCGCCCGCAGGCATCGCAAGCGTTAATGTCGCCGCTAAAACAGAGCCTGCTAAAACTGCCGCCTGCGCTCGAAGCTTGTCTGCCGAAACCGCCGCCCGCACCTTAAAAGCGCCCGCCGAAACAATCGCTCGCGCCTTTAAATTTAGCGCCGTGAAATCTGCCGCATCCTCGGGTGAAATTTTAAAAACACCTCTCATGACCGCTCCTTTTATCTGAATTTTAAATCATGCCTACCACTTTATATCCTCGCTCGAAAAGGCTCTCTCGCCTTCGTAAATTTTCTCATAGCGGCTTAGCTTGCCCTCTTTGAAATAGCCGATGAAATAGCTTGCCGATTTTTCGGCCTGCTCTTGCGAAATTTCATCGTAGAGGCGGGCGGGCTCCTTTGATTTTTGTTTATGCAGGCACTAACAGCTGCGAAAATAGCGCCTTTTGATTTTAAAATTTTGCGCCTCGTCGCCTTGCTCGTCTGCGCGCTTTGTTGCGCTTATTTCGCCACTCTGCTTGTCTGCGAGCGCCCGATCCTCTCTTTCGCCGCCTTGCATCTTCTGTTTTTGTCCGCTTGCCGCGCCGTGATCTTGCGCCTCTACGGCGCCAAAACAGATACTCGCCAAAATTAAAGCCGAAATAGCCGTTCTTGTCGCTCTGGGTAAAGCCATTTTTCAACCTTTTCTTTTACCGCCGCTGCGTGCGGACCTGCTGCGGCGTAGGATTTAAATTTTAAAATTTATGCGGTGCGCAAATACCTCCGCGCTAGCTAAATTTAACCGCATAGCTCGCGCCGCGCCCGTTAAATTTAAACGCCACGCCGATAAAATTTAATCGCAGCGCTCGCGCAAGGCCGCGCAGGTAAAATTTAGCCGCGAAATTTTACCGACGCATCTTCAAACGCTACTTTATCTTTTTGTATTTCCATGTCTGCTCCGTTATGAGCTTAGGCTTACCGTCTTTAAGCTTAAATTCCTTAAAGCTCGTTATCGCGTAGGCGCTAGGCATCTCAAACATCATCAGCGCGGCTCCGTATCCCACGCTATCGGCTGGGATTGCGGTATCGTAAGTGGCCTCCGAGCGCCCGGTTTGCACCCATTTGCCGCTCGCGTCAAGCTTGTAGATATCCATCGCCGTATTGCTGCCGCGCTCGTCGTAGCTATAGACGTATTTGCCGCTACTGGAATTTGATTCAAAGCTTTGCACGAGCGGGCGCTCGCCCGATTTGTCGTAAATTTCGCCGTTTGAGTAGCTTTTGACCCAATCTTTAAGCTGCTCATCCCACAAATAAGAGGTCATATTAAGATCTGCGCCCTTCTTGATAGCGGTTTGTTTGCTCATATTATCCCATGCGCCCTTCTCGTCGTTCCAGATGAAGCTCGTAACGATCCCCTCGCCTTTCGCGGCATCAAGCTCGTGCTTACTCATCGTCGCGTTTTGCCACGCGCCGTCCTTAAAGGTGCTGCGGATCTGCTCGTAGCTGCCGTTTCGATCGCCGTTAAGCATCTCTCGCTCGCTGTTTTGCCACGCGCCGTTTACAAACTCGTAGGTTACGTATCCGTTCATCTTTCCTGAGCCGTCATAGAAAATTTCGGTCTTATCTTTGGGCTGCCAGCTCTTGCCATCCCATTTGAAGCTTATCGTAAGCTCTTCCTTATCCCACGCGTTTTTTACGGATCTGTTCATGCTATCTTTCTGCCATTTGCCCTTTACAAGCTTATATCGCACATCCTGCGTCGCGTTACCGTCGTAGCTGGAGACGGTTTTGCTCGCATTGCGCGTGCCGTCATCCGCTATTGAATTCGTCTCGCGCGTAGTGACATTACCCTTTACGCTTTCCGTGTAGTCTTCTATTTTTTTCCACTTGCCGCTTTTAAGATCGAGGTTAAATACTTCAAATTTAACCATTCCCCCCTTTTTGTCAAAGTAGCTGATTTCTTTGTAGCTAGAGCCCAGGTCGTCCGAGGAGTTCGTATCTCTTATCTGCTCCAGCTTGCGCGCCGCCGCATCGTAGCTTAGATGCGTGCTCTCCTTGCGCTCCCCGAGTGAGCTGTAGCTCATACTTTGCACCATATACTCATACTCCTTGGCAAACGCCGCCACACAGAGCAGCGCAAGTATCGTAGCGAGCTTTTTCATCCTCTCTCCTTGGAAAAATTTTTGATAATTATATAATGTTCGTATATAAAAACGGATAAAATTTCGGCGTGCGGATAAATTTAAAAGACTCGGATTTTGAGACGACGCCAGCGGAATTTTATGCTGCGATATGCTCATGAAATTCTGCGTAGATCGGCGAGCGGAATTTTATGTCGCCGAAGCGCCGGTTTTACTCAAATATACGGCGCAAATTTTACGCAAGCCGCTAGGAGGCGCCTTTGGGTGAATTTAAGAGAAATTTCTATAAAATTTCGGCTCAAATTACATTAAGGAGCACTTATGGGATACTTTTATTTGGGCATTGCGATAGTTTTGGAGCTAGCGGGGACCAACTGCATGAAGCTCTCGGACGGATTTAGTAAGCTGAATTATTCTCTAGCCACGCTAGCGGCATACGGTGCGTGCTTTTATTTCTTGGCTCTCGCGCTAAAAACGGTAAAGCTTAGCATCGCTTACGCCACGTGGGGTGGGCTTGGCATAGTGTTAGCGTCGCTGCTTTCGGTGTTTTACTTCCACGAAAAACTCTCTGCGCCCGCGATCTGCGGCATAGCGCTCATCGTGATAGGCACGGCGATGTGTAATTTCTTCGGCGCAGGGCACTAAGGTCGCGCGCCTTTACGAGCTAGCAATGCGTTTAAATTTGGGCGAGGAATAGGGTGTAAAAGCGGATCGAATGACGCAGTGGCTAAATTTTAAGCCGCCCAATCTCGCAAAAATTTCTTATCGATCAGATCGTAGTTTTTATACAGCCTGCGCAGCTCGTCTCGCACCTCCATCAGCGCAAAGCCGAGCAGATTTTGCCCGCGCCACGTGCTCGGACGGCTTGCGTTTTCGCTCTGTCGCCCAAGGCCGATACCTCAAATTTTATCTAGCGGGCTGGCCTCAACTAAAATTTTATCTCCCGTCGCGAGCAAAAAGCGCATCATCGCGGGATTTTGCGTGAATTTATAGTAATTGCCGCTTAGCACGACGCTGTAGCGCACCTCGCCCCAGAGCCGCTCATCAAAGCCCCGCACCTGCCTGCCGAGCGCTTTCATCTGCTTTGCATCGCGACTCTGCATTATCCGCGCCCACGTCTGTTCGTCGCCGAATATTTGCGCCTTACTCGCCATCATAAACTGCTCGGCGCAGAGATACTCATCGGCATCTACGGCAAAAGGCGAGCTCTGCCACTACCCGAGGCAGGATTCGTCCGCGGCCGCATCCGGCTTGTAGAAAAATAGAAATTCGTGCGCTTCGGAAGAATTTATTAGCGAGGTTTTGTCGTATTTCGCCGCTCCGCCTGCTCGCCAAAACGGCACGCCCTCGCGGTAGAAATCGTCTATGTCGTCCGTAAGATCGCCCCTAAGCTCATCACGCTCACTAAATTCCAAATTTCGTGCCTCCGAGCAGCATCTGTCGCCGCCATGCGCACATTTTACGCGCTCATTTTCAGACGTCTCGTTTAGCTCATCCCAGCCGCCGTAGTGCCAAAAGCAAGGGTAGGGAAAGGTCCATGCATACGCTCTTTGCACCGCTTTATCCAGCCGCTCGAACCACTGCCAAAATTTAAATTTATAATCCTCTGTCGCGCCCATCCGCCAGCCGAGCGAAAACTCACTAAGAGCGGGGTATTTGATCCACGGCGGCGGCATCACGTTTTTTAAAATTTCGCTCACGCCTTTTCCTTAAATTTTATTTTGAAGCATAGTTTGAAATTTGCCTAAATTTAGCCTGCGAGCTGAAATTTAGGCAAAATGCAGCTAAGTTAGCAAAGCCCGCCAGAGGGGTAAGCTTAGCCGCAAATTTAATCGCAGAAGCGCTCGTCAGTGCGGTATTTCTTGCGCTCGGCGATGTAGTCCGCTCTATTTTTCGGATCGGCGAAATACTGCTTTTGCTTTTGTTGATCGGCTTTGAGCTTTTCTATCACTTCCTTTAGAGCCGCCTTGCGGTCGCTAGCGATGGATGGGAATTTATCCGAAAATATCGCCTTGTACGGATGATCCTTTACCCAATCGACCGCCTTTTCGACTATGATCTGCTGCTTGTCGATGTCGCAAAACGCGTATGGGTTGATCACGTCGCCTGCAAGGTGCATGAAAGCGGAATTTGCCTCGACCGTCTCCATAAACATCGCGCCGCTGACGTCGATTACCGAGGCGAAGGAGATGAAGCGGTATTTGCCCGCGTAGAACCAAAACACCGCGTCGTCCTTGAGCCCTAGATCATAAGCGCGCGCTGCGACGGTCATCAGCGTGGTTGGAGCGACCATCTCCGGGGCATCTTCGATGATTTTGATCGCCTTTTTTAGGCTTGGCACGTCGTTTTTCATCAACAGATCGTCGATCGGCTCGTAAACATGCACGTATTCGGGCTTGCCCTCCTTGGCCGAATAAAACGGCGAGATATAGATGTCGATCGAAGTGATTTTCTCTACCTTCTCCTCACTCTGGGCGCTCAAAGTCGCAGCCGCCGCCGCACACAGCAGCAGTGAGCGAAATTTTTTCATGGTCTCTCCTTCGGTTAAATTTTGTAAATTTGCTTCGTAATTATACCTTGAAATTTAAGAGCGCAGCGCTTGATCTGTAATATTTTTAGGATTTTAAATTTTCACGCCGCGACCTTACCGCGAAGCTTTGCGCAGCTAAATTTAGCTGAAATTTTTGATTTTGGCGGATTTTGTTTCGGTATTTTTACTCCTAAATTTTATCTCGCTCACGCTTAATCGGAAACGCATTCAGGAACATTTTGTCTTTGCTTAAATTTCATCGCCGAAAAAGTCGCCGTCGATGTCGCAAATCTCGATATTTTGTCGCACTTGGACGCCTAGTTTGTATTTTATCATCAGCTCCGCCAGCCGCTCGCCGTCGATCAAAACCACCGTGTGACTTTGCACGTTCGCGGCGTATCTTTCGGCATCCTTGCTAAATTTTGACGTCGTGATAAACACGCCCTTTTTGGTCTGCTTATCTGAGATCGCGCCGACGAACTTTTGAATTTCAGGACGAGAGACCGTGCCTTGCCAGCTTTTGGCTTGCACGTAAATTTGCGATAATCCAAGCTCGTCCTCATCTATAATGCCGTCTATACCGCCGTCCGCGCCGCTTTTGGTTAGCCTGCCTACTCCGTAGCCCATTTTTTCGAGCAAGCGCGCCACTAAATATTCAAAAAAGCTCGGCTTTTTTTGCGAAATTTCATCTAAAATTTGAGATTTTAGATTTTGTGCGAGCTCGTTTGCCGTCTCTGCTATGATGTCGCTGGGAGTCTTTTCTTGCGTTGCTGTTTGCGAAATTTCGGCGCTCGGCGCGCTTTTGTTTTTATAAATTTCATCATACCAAGCTTCAAATTTCGCCTGCGCGTCTTTGCTTTTTAGCATCTGCTTGCCAAAATCCGTTATCTCGTATACGCCTCTGCCGGTTTTTTTGACTGGCTTTTTGGTGCCGGGTAAATTTACGACTTCTTTATTGCCTGCAAAATATGCTAACGCCCAGCCCGCGCGGTTAATGTATAAAAGCATACCGCTGGGTATCCTTTGCGAGAGTTCATCTTCGCTAAATTTATAGTACTCCGCGACAAATTTACAAACCTCTTTTCTATCTACGCTGCCGCGCTCGCCGATAAATTTTAAAATCGGAAACATCATCTCTTTGTAGCTTGGTATCATCGTTTTCCTTCCTAATTTTTAAAATTTTACCTTTCTAGGTCTGTGACTCAAAAGTTTCAAATTTTACCGCTAAATTTAATGTTGCGCTTTAAATTTTACTCTAAAAGCCCGTTTTTGCCGCGTTGCGGTAGAAATCGATCTGATCTTTTTTGATGATGCGGATGTAGTCGGTGCTGCCGGGATGGCCACTTTGAAAGCCCGCCGTCATCACGTAGGTGCCGTCCTCCTCGATGAGCCCGCGCTGCAGAGCCTCGCTTATGATACGTGCGAGCAGCGAGTTGATACTCGTTTTTTCCCTGACCATCGCAGGATTTACGCCCCACACGAGACTTAGCGCGTGCGCGGTCTGCTCGTCGTGCGCGATTGCAATGATATCTATTTTAGCGCGGTTGCGTGCGAGTTTTATCGCCGAGCGCCCCGAGCCCGTGATCGAAAGTATCGCGCCCGCGCCCAGTCTTGCGGCAAGCGCTGCGGTGCTTGAAGTGATCATATCGGTCTCGTCGTAGAAATCGTAATCGTTAAATTTATCGTAAGGATAGATCTTTTCGGTCTCGCGGATCGTCTCGCTCATCGCGGCGACTACGGCTGCGGGGTTTTTGCCGATGGCACTTTCCTCGCTTAGCATTACGGCGTCGGTGCCGTCGAGCACGGCGTTTGCGACGTCGCTGATCTCGGCTCTGGTGGCGCGCTCGTGCTCGGTCATACTAAGCATCATCTGCGTGGCGGTGATGACGGGCTTTGAGCGGGCGTTGGCAAGAGCTATGATGCGCTTTTGTATACGCGGGATCTCATAAAACGGCATCTCGATGCCCAGATCTCCGCGCGCGACCATTATTCCGTCGCTTGCCTCGATAATCTTTTCAATATTTTCGACCGCGTCGAATTTCTCGATCTTGGCGTAAATTTTAGCTTTTGAACCGAGCGAGTTTAAAATTTCGCGCACGCGCAGGATGTCGTTTTGAGACTGCACGAAGGAGATGCCTACGAAATTTACGCCGTGCGCCGCGCCCCAGCGCAGATCCTCGAGGTCCTTTTGCGTGATGACGTCGATATTTAGGCGGGTGTTTGGGAAGTTCACCCCTTTATTTGAGCTTAAAAAGCCGTCGTTTTCGAGCACCGCTCGCACGCCTTGCTCGCTTACCGCGACTACCTTAGCGCGGATCGAGCCGTCGTAGAGATAGATAAACTCGCCTACCTTCATTAACGGCAAAATTTCAGGGTGGTTGATACACAGCTCGTATTCGCCTTCTGCGGTCTTTTTGCCGATCATTTCGCGAGGAAGGAAGGTGATTTTATCGCCCGTTTTTAGTTTAAAATTTTCCTCGAGTTTGCCGACGCGGATCTTTGGACCGCTGATGTCCTGAAAGACGCCTACGCGCACGCCTAGGCTCTTTTCTACGGCGCGGATTTTGTTTAAATTTGCCTCGTGATACTCGTGCGTACCATGGCTGAAGTTCATCCTAAAGGCGTTGCAGCCCGCCTTTACCATCGCGCTCATCATCTCTTCGCTATCGCTTGCAGGCCCGATGGTCGCTAGGATTTTGGTTTTTTTAAGCATCTTTTCTCCTTTAAATTTAAAATTTATCGCCGCATTAGGCGAAATTTTGCGCAAAATTTTGAAATTTCTAAATTTTAAAATTCGCTAGACGAAGGAATTTTAAAATTTTATGGCGCGATGAAATTTCAAAATTCTACGGCACGGCGAAATTTTAAAATTTCATAGCTTGCGGTGCAGGTTAAATTCTAAAAATTCGCGTTTGAATGAAATTTTAAAACTCTCTATATATGTGAAGCGCGAGCAAAATTCTAAAATCCTCGCCGAAGTAAAATTTTAAAATTCTTGCCCGAGCGAAATTTAAAAATTCCTCTTTATTGCATCATTTCCGCGTCAAATTTTGCATCATCAAAGCTCGCTCCTAAATATTCGCAGGCACTTTTTGCGTCGCGAAGCGCATTGCCTAGGCAGCTCGTAGCGCCGGGGCTTGGGGTCATATTAAAGATAATCCCCGGATTTTCACCTATTCTAGCTTCGCCTAAAATCAGCTTTTTTTGCGAGTGTGAGATTACTTGTGGGCGCACGCCGCCAAAGCCCTTGGCGTAGTAAATATCCTCCTCGCGGATGCTAGGTATGATCTTGCGCGCATTTTTGACGAAAAGCTTTTTGCCTAAAATCGGTATCTCAAAGCCTATATTGCGGATTAAGAAATCCCTTACCTCGCTATCGCCAAAATTTTGCCAAATGACCCTAGCTACGTCCATGTCAAAATTTAATGACTGAAAAAATTCCGGCACCGAACGACAGCCCTTGTAGCGCTCGAGCTTTGGCATCGTAAGCGCGGTAGGGCCAAATCTCGTGCAGCCGCCTGCGAGCAAATCCGGATCGCCGTGAAGCGCGGCAAATGGAAGCTTTGGGTTTTGCATCATGTAAACCTTGCCATTTAGAAGCTTTTGCTTGGTTAGATAGAAGCTGCCCGCGATGCAAATCGTGCTAAGATCCTGCCCAAGCCCCATTTTGTGCGCCAGCCACAGCGAGTGAGCGCCTGCATCTACGACTACGAAATCGGCGCTTAGCGAGAGTCTATTTACAGTGCGGATATAGAGCTTATCGCCTACTTTAGTGATGTTTTGCACCTCGGAGTTTAGATATAGATCGCAGGTTTTGCCCTCCACGTTTTTAGCGTTTTGCACGAAGGAATTCGCCATCGCGCCGTAATCGATCGTCGTGTAAACTCCCGATTGCACGCCCATTGCTACGATATCCTCCGCTCGCTCCTCGCCGCGTCCGTCAAAAACTAGCTTGGGCTCGATTTTTTTGAGCTCTTCCTTGTCAAAAAGCTGCAGATACGGATAAAGCTCTTTAAATTTCTCAAAGCGGTCTTTAATTAGCTCTACCTCGCTTTCGCCCACGCCAAGAGCCATTTTCTGCCCCTGAAATAAAAATTTATTCTCATATCCATGCTTTTGGCAATATTTCACGATCATATCCGCCTTGCGCTTGACTTCTGCTGCTTTTTGCAGGTCGTAGTTGGTCTCGATGTCGCCGCAATGAATCGTCTGGGAATTTGCGCTGGCTTTAGAATTTAGCGTCGCAAGCCCTTCGTATTTTTCAAGTAGAGCGATATTTTTGATCCCGCTAAATTCCGCCAGTACATATGCTAGCGCGCTGCCCGTGATACCGCCGCCTATGATGATTACGTCGTAATGTTTTTCTTGCATGCCCTTTCCTTATCGAATTTGGCTGCAATTGTGCGAAAATTTCGCTTAAAAGCTAGTTATAAAAGCGTGAATTTAGATGATTTTATATAAAATTCGCACCATTTCATTTTGGGAGTAGTATATGAAAAAATCGATTATTGTCGGATTAAGTTTGATTATAGCCACGTCGCTGTGGGGCGCGGATAAGAAAGTTTATCGCCTTAAGCTAGCTCAGACTTACGAGCTTAGTATGCCTATCGTAGGCGATGTCGCCAAGCGTATGGCAGATCTTGCAGATAGTATGTCTGATGGCAGGCTGAAAATCAGCATCGACGCGCCTAGCAAACATAAAGCACCTTTCGCAATCTATGATATGGTCAAAAACGGACAATACGATTTAGGCTATACTGCGAGCTACTATTATAAAGGCAAAAATAGCGCAAATATGCTGTTTACGACCGTGCCTTTTGGTATGACGAAAGATGAGCAACACGCTTGGTATTACTTCGGCGGGGGTAAGGAGCTAGCGGATAAATTCTATGCTAAAAGCAATCTAAAGGTCTTTAATATCCTAAATAGCGGCATGCAGATGGGTGGTTGGTTTAAAAAAGAGATTAATACGTTAGATGATCTAAAAGGGCTTAAATTTAGAATTCCAAGCTTTGGCGGGGAGGTCATGAGCCGCCTTGGCGTCGCAGTCGCTACGATACCTGTAGGTGAGCTATATATGGCGCTAGAGATGGGCACTATCGATGCGGTCGAGTGGGCAAGTCCTAGCTTTGATATACCTCTAGGCTTTCACAAGGTCGCAAATTACTATTATACGGGATGGCAAGAACCCGCTAGCGAGCAGCAGATAGTGATAAATCTACAAACTTGGCAGAAGCTTCCTAAGGACTTGCAAAATATCCTGGAAGCCTCTATCGCAAAGGCGCGCGAATACGCAGAAAACGAGACGTTTTATAAAAATGTAATAATTTGGGACGAGATCAAAAAGAAATATCCGAACGTTCAGATTCGCTCTTTTTCGCCTGAAATTATGCGTGCGCTTCGCAAGGCGACGGATGAAATTTTAGCCGAAGAAAGCGAGAAAAATCCCGATTTCAAAGAGATTTGGGAGAGCCAAAAGGCGTTTTTAGCTAAAGCTAGAACGTGGACGAAGATGGGCGATTTTACATATATCGAAAAAACAGGCGACGTTGAAGCCGAGCAGAATTTTACCGCTTCAGTGAAAAAAATCTCTGTTCCTGAGCCCGTAAATAGCGCAGCCAGCGAGATAAATGCAAGCACTGCCGCACCAAAAAACGAGGATAATCAGACGAAATAGTGCTTCATTTTTTAGCTGCGTTTTTATGCCGCGCGGCTAAACTAAGCGCCAGATAAAGGCGTATGCGGCTTAAATTTGATCGGCAATTTTAGGCAATTTAGGCGAGGCGCGGGTGATTAAAATGCAGGTGATTTGCTTATTGCAGCTGCGTAGCTCGGAGTATCTTTAAAATTTTAATTTATGAAAGCGGCGATGAAATTTTATCGCCGCTTTAGCATTTAAGTTAAGGCGCGCAATTTGCATCATTGCGTTTAAAGCCCAATTTAAAAGCCGCTCAGTCGCCGCCGCACAAAGCTAGAATTTTATCAAGCTCCAAGCTCCTTCTATTTTTGCTTTATTCTTTTATCTTTTGCGCTATTTAAGCTTGATATTCCGCCGTGCTCGTTTGCGGGCGACATTGAGCGAGGGAGAATTTAATCTTACTTTTTCATTTCGCATAGTTAGCGAAGAAGCTTTGGCGAAGCGTGCTAATCTGAGATTTTAAATTAGTAGCGTTCATAAATTCCACATTTTAAAATTTCAGTGCTTTTATCTTGCAAATGCCGCTTTTAAGTGAAATTTGCTTCGGGTTTTCTTGTTATATAAAGCAGCGAACTTCAAATAAAATGCAAAATTTTAAAATTTATACGCTTGAACATCACAAGTAAGGAGAATTTAAAATTTTACTCTTCGGGGATTAAGTACAAAGCGCGTTAGAAAAAATTTTATAGGTCAAATTTCATTTTAAGCGATTGCAGATTTAAAGCTTGTATGCAAATACTTTTAAAGCCTGCTCTAGTTAGAATTTATCACTAAACTAGACGGGCTCAGCCTTGGGATTTCACCGCGCCAATTTTAAAATTTTGCGCGAGTTAGGCTTAAAATTTTAAAATTCGATTCTACCTGCAAAAACTCTTAAATTTCATGGCTTAGAATTTTGATACAGAATTTTGCCACAACGCTATTTCTTGGGATGCGATAAAACTACGTGGCATGCAAAAGCCGCGTAAGAATATTGAGCTAGGCTCGCTGCTGCAAGCCTAGCGAATGTCGTAAGCCAAAAAGGCGCTACTGCAAAGCGTAAAATTTTATTTCAAAACCTTAAAAAGCTCGACGCTATCGAGCTGCTCCCACGGGTACTCGTCGTTTCCGACCTGTCCGCGTGCGGCGACGTCGGCGTAGAGAAAGCTTCCTTTGCCCGGGCGATCAAGACCGAATTTATCGATGATCCAGCGCGGCGTGAGCGGGAATTTTTCAAGTACGAAAGCAGATAGCTCATCGTCGCTAGCTGCGCCTAAATTCGTCCCCATGCAATCGACGCTGACGCTGACGGGCTTTGCGACGCCGATTGCGTAGCTGAGCTGGACGATGCATTTTTTCGCAAGCCCCGCTGCAACGATGTTTTTGGCGATATAGCGCGCCGCATAAAGCCCGCTACGATCGACCTTGGTGTAGTCTTTGCTGCTTTGAGCGCCGCCGCCGATCGGGCTGTAGCCGCCGAAGCTATCGACGATTAGTTTGCGCCCCGTTAGGCCGCTGTCGTGAAGCGAGCTGTGATTTACGTAGCGGCCGGTCGGGTTGATGTAGATGATCGTCTTGCTTTTGTCGTAGAGCTCCTTCGGAAGCCCTGCAGAATCGATCAAATTTCCGATCAGATCTCGGACGCGCTCGATGCTCATGCTCTCGACGCATGGCGCGGAAACCACGATCGTATGGATGCTTTGCGGCTTGCACTCCTCAAAATTGCTCTTCGTGCCGTAATCGACGCTAACCTGCGTCTTAATATCGACGCCAAGCTCGTTAGGATGGGACTTTGCATAGGCATAAACGTGATCGCAAAGAAGCCTCGCGTAGGTGATCGCCGCCGGCATAAAATTTTTCGTTTCGCAGCTTGCAAAGCCGAACATTATGCCCTGATCTCCCGCTCCGATCTCGCCGCCCTCTTGATCGACGCCTTGGTTGATGTCGGGGCTTTGCTGGTTTAAAAATACGTCCACTTGCAGATCTTGCGGATGCAGGCACTGCGCACGCGTAAAATGAGGGTTGTCGTTGTAACCGATCTCGCTAAGCGCGCCCTTTACGATGTGGCGGTAATCATCGTGGGTAAAATCGATCTTGGCGTTTACTTCGCCGCCGATTACTACGTGTTTGCCCGCGATGAAAACCTCCGCCGCTACGCGCCCGTTGGGATCTTGTTTTAAAATTTCATCCACGATGCTGTCTGCGATGATATCGGCGCATTTATCCGGATGCCCCGGGCTTACTACTTCGCTTGTGAAAAGATACATATCTGCTCCTGATTAAAATTTCGGGGCATTTTATCTAACGAGGTTTTAAGATTAACTAAAAATTACGAAATTTCGCCAAAATTTAAATGTGCTTAAATAAAATTTCGATATATTTCAAACGATGTTTTGATTGAAAGGTAAAAAATGAGTTCGATTCAAAAATTAGTAGCTAGCTACAAAGATAAAAATCTAGTTCTGCGCATAGTTACCGGCTTGATAATAGGCGCTATTTTGGGCTTTGCCGCGCGTTCGGCTGCGGGCGATATTGCGGCAGAGCACACTTCGTTTTTAATAAACGTAGTAGCTTTTGCGGAAATTTTAGGAAATTTATTCGTAGGCGCCCTTAAAGCGGTAGCTCCGATTTTAGTTTTTATCTTGATTTTAAGCTCGATCGTAAATAAACAATACGGCAGCGCAAGTGGCTTAAAACGCGTGGTCGTCCTATATATCGTAGGCACCTTTTTAGCCTCGTGCGTGGGGGTTGCAGCCAGCTTTTTATTCCCGACGGAGCTTGCTCTAAGCAATGTCGGCGCGGCGGAAAATACCGCTCCTGCAAGCGTTTGGATCGTGCTAAAAGATCTGCTTTTTAAGGTCGTAGATAATCCACTAAACGCTATCGCGCACGGAAATTACGTAGGAATTCTAACCTGGGCGATAGGTCTTGGCGTCGCGCTTAAATTTTGCACCAACGAAACGAGGAAAATTTTTACCGATCTGAGCGAAGCGGTAACCAAAATCGTGCAGTTCGTAATCCAACTCGCGCCGTTTGGAATTTTCGGTCTAGTAGCTTCTACTGTGTATCAAACCGGCGTCGATGCGCTGCTTGGGTACGTGCGAATAGTAGTCGTGCTAGTAGGTGCGATGGCGTTCGTAGCCCTCGTGGTAAATCCGCTCATAGTCTTTGCGGTGATTAAGAAAAATCCGTATCCGCTCGTATTTACCTGCCTGCGCGAAAGCGGCCTCACGGCGTTTTTCACCCGCAGCTCAGCAGCGAATATCCCCGTAAATTTAAATTTATGCAAAAAGCTCGGTATCAGCGACGAGCTAAGCTCGATCTCGATCCCTTTGGGAGCTACGATAAATATGGCGGGCGCTGCGGTGGTAATCGCGATCTTAGCGCTTGCTGCGGCCCATACGCTTGGCGTGCGTCCCGATTTTTGGACGGCGCTGCTGCTTTGCGTGGTCTCGGCGGTCGGTGCGTGCGGCGCTAGCGGCGTGCCCGGCGGCTCATTGATGCTGATCCCGCTTGCGTGCTCGCTCTTTAATATCTCAAACGATATCGCAATGCAGGTCGTCGCGATCGGCTTTATCATCGGCGTGATCCAAGACTCTGTAGAAACCGCGATTAATAGCTCTACCGACGTGATTTTTACGGCGATCGCGTCGCAAAGTATGCAAAAATAACTCACCTTAAAATTTACCGCGAATTTCGTCCATGTGATGGATCTCGCGGTTTTTAAAATTTTACTTATGCTTTTTTGATAAAATTATCCAAAAATTTTAAAAGGAAATCGATGAATTGGAATTTAGGCGAGCTGTTTGCAAACGAAGCGAAATTTAGCGGCGCGATAGATAGCGCGGCCGCGCAGGTTCGGGATTTTGAAGCTAAATTTAAAGACAGGTTGCGCGCTCTTAGCGCGGAGGAATTTTTAGGCGCGCTTGAGCTTTATGAGAGCATCAGCGAGCAGATCGGCAAGATAATGAGCTTTGCGCATCTTAGATTTGCGCGAGATACGAGCCTTGGGGCGCAGCAGGCCAAGACGGAGCAGGCTTGCAACGACATTTCGCAGAGCCTGCTTTTTTTTGAGCTCGAGTTTAACGAGCTTGACGCCGCAAAACAGGACGAGCTTATCGCGGGAAGCGGGAGATTTAGATATTATTTGAGCCTGCTTAAGCAGCGCAAGGCCCATCAGCTAAGCCTGCCGCAAGAAAGCGTGCTTTTAAAAACTTCGCCCGTAAGCGGCGAGGCGTTTTCGCGACTTTTTGACGAGAGTATGGCGCGGATGAGCTTTGATTTTCGCGGGCGCAAGCTCGGCGAGGAGGAAATTTTAAGCCTGCTTCATAGCTCCGATCGCGGGGTGCGAAAGGACGCCGCAGCCTCGCTAAGCGCGGTGCTGCAGCAGAACTCCCATCTGCTCGGCTACATCTACAATATGATCAAAACCGATCTTAAAATTCGCTGCGAACTGCGGGGCTACGATAAAGCCGAGGCGGTGATGCATGAGGAAAATCAGATAAATATCGCAAGCGTCGATGCGCTGATCGCAGAGGCGGAGCGAAGCTTCGCTCTGGTCGGCAAATTTTACGCCAAAAAGCGCGAAATTTTAGGCTACGACGCGCTGTATGATTACGACAGATACGCGCCGCTTAGTGGCGATGAGAGCGAGTTTAGCTTCGAGCAGACTAAGCAGATCGTGCTAGCGGCGTTTGAAAAATTTAACCCAAAATTTAAGCAGATCGCGCTGATCGCGTTTGAGCGAAACTGGATCGACGCGATGCCCGCGCAAAATAAGCAAAGCGGCGCGTTTTCGCATTCTGGCTCGCGCGATACGCACCCTTTCGTGCTTTTAAATTTCACGCGCAAGCGCCGCGACGTATTTACCCTCGCACACGAGCTTGGGCACGCGATACATCAGTATCTAAGCTACGGCGTGGGCTATTTTAACTCCTTTACGCCGCTAACGACGGCGGAGACCGCGTCGGTGTTCTGCGAGATGTTGGTGTTTGATTATATGCGCGAAAATTTTTCAAATTTAAACGGCTCGCAAAATTTAAAAAGCGACGCCGCCTCGGACGGCTCGCAAAATTTTAAATGCAGCGCTTCGCAAGAGGCTCAGGGCGGTGAAATTCCAAACGAGCGCGCCGTAAAAAATGCCGCTTCGCAAGGCTCTGCGGATTCGTGTGAATACGCAGAGCACGATACGGATACGCCCTCGCAGACCGCAAGTGACAAGGTCGCGCTAAGAGCGATGCTTGCGGCAAAGATCGAGGATATCTTCGCTACGCTTTACCGCCAGATCGGATTTACGACCTTTGAGCGGCGCGTGCATGCAAACGCGGATGAGCTAAGCGTAGACCGTATTAATGAGCTTTGGATGGAGGAGTCGCGCAAGATGTTTGCGGGCGAGCTAATCTTGCAGGATCATTACAAAAGTTGGTGGAGCTACATCCCGCACTTCGTTCACACGCCGTTTTACTGCTACTCCTACGCCTACGCGCAGCTTTTGGTGCTCGCGCTTTACGGGCTGTATAAAAGCGGCAGGCTCGAAAATTTCGTTCAAATTTACACCGAGTTTTTAAGCTCGGGTGGCAGCGACGAGCCGCAAAAGCTAGTTGCGAAATTCGGCTTTGATATCAATAAAAGCGAGTTTTGGCGCATCGGCATAGAGCAGGTCGCAGCGCTTGTAGATGAGTTTGTGAGGGGTTAGGATGATAGATAAAATTTTAAAAGACGATAAGTTTATCGCTGCGAGCAGCGCAAATATAGGCGCGGTTTTGGACTACGTTTTGGCTCTTGGATATGGATTTGGCATCGTTGCGAGGACGGATCAGATAAAATTTGACCCGCTGCTGCCGGAGGAAATTTTAAAAAGCTTCAAAATGCCCGCGATCTTTTTGCAGCTGGAGGAGTACACGCTCTCTAGCGCGCATCTTAGCAAGGATGAGCTGGTTTTCGAGGCGGGATTTGGGCCGCAGGATTTTGTAAGCACGCTTAGCGTGCCGTTTTACGCGGTTTTGCAGATCGTCGTGGACGGCAAGCCCATCGCGGTAAATTTCTCCCAGCCCGAGTCCGAGTGGCTTAAGCGCGAAAAATCGCGTAAAATTTTCTCAAAATGAGCGATATTTTAGAAGGTCTTAATCCCGCTCAGCGCGAGGCTGCGAGCCACGTGGACGGAGCGATGTTAATCTTAGCGGGTGCGGGCAGCGGCAAAACCAAAACAATCACCGCGCGCCTTGCTTACTTGCTTTCAAACGGCGTGCCTGCGGAAAATACTCTCACGCTTACGTTTACGAACAAAGCCGCCGCCGAGATGCGCTCGCGAGCGCTTAATCTGATAAGCGGGCTAAATTTAAGCAACGTGCCGCTTCTGTGCACCTTTCATAAATTTGGGCTTCTGTTTTTGAAATTTCATATTAGCGAGCTTGGGCGTAGCGCAAACTTCCAAGTAATCGACACCGACGATAAGAAAAAGATCATCAAGGGCTTTGAGATAAATTTGCCCACGTCGCTATTGGCGGCTAAAATTTCAACCTATAAAAATTCCTTGATCGATCCCAAAGATATCGACGAGCTTCTAAAAGGCGAAGATGACGAGCTAAGCAGGATGTATAGCGGATTTTACGCGCACTGCGCTAGAGCATACAAGAGCTACGAGGAGTATTTGGCGGCGAATAATCTGGTGGATTTCGATGATCTGCTGATTTTGCCGTATAAAATTTTAAGCGCCAACGACGCATTATGCGATGAAATTTCGCGCCGTTACGCCTACATCACGGTTGATGAGTATCAGGACACCAACGACATTCAATTCAAACTGCTGCAAAAGCTCTGCACCGCGCACGAAAACCTCGTAGTAGTGGGCGATGACGATCAGAGTATCTACGGCTGGCGCGGCGCGCGGATAGAAAATATTCTAAATTTTAAAGATCAGTTCTCAAACGTAAAATTTATCAAACTCGAGCAGAACTACCGCTCCACGGATGAAATTTTAAATGCCGCCAACGAGCTTATCTCACATAACAAAAACCGCCTCGGCAAGAGCCTTACTAGCATGAACGGCGGGGGCAAAAAGATCGAAATTTTGCGTTCGGACGAGGAGAGTATCGAGGCGGCAAAGATTGCAGAAGCCATCAAAAAGCTGCTTTCAAGCGGCATAGCGCCCTCTCAAATCGCCGTGCTTTACCGCGTAAACGCTCTTTCGCGCGCACTGGAAGAGGGGCTGAATCGAGCCAAAATCCCGTACAAAATGGTAGGCGGCGTGAAATTTTACGAGCGCGCCGAGATCAAGGATACGATCGCTTATCTACGCTTAGTAAATGACGAGCACGACGACTTTTCGATGAGGCGGATCATAAACGTGCCCAAGCGCGGCATCGGCAAGGTCTCGCTGGCAAAGCTCGAGGAGCTTTCGCGCCTGCGACTTATCAGTCTATTTGACGCTTTTAGCGAGCCGGACGCGGGGCTTAGCGCCAAGGCGGCGCAGGCTCTAGCGGAGCTTAAAAGCGGTATCGCTTCTATCTCCGCGCTAGCGGATACGATCAAAAAAATAGACGCGCTGGAGCCCGCTTTCGGGTTAAAAGCTTACTACGCTTCGCTGCCCGACGGCGTCGATCGCGTCGCAAATATCGACGAGTTTTTGGCGATGCTGAAGGACGAGGCGAGCAATAAGCCCGATTTTGATCTGGCGGAATTTTTAAATGAGCTGAGCCTTCTTAGCGATCAGGACGCCGTATCTGGCGATGCGATAAACATAATGAGCGTGCACGCGAGCAAAGGGCTTGAGTTTTCGCACCTTTTCGTAATCGGACTGGAGGAGGGCTTTTTCCCGCTTTTGGGCGACAGCAATGATATCGAGGAGGAGCGTAGGCTCGCATACGTAGCGATTACGCGCGCCAAACACACTCTCACGCTTAGCTTTGCCGCTAGCCGCTTTTATCGCGGCAAGCGCGAGAGACTCGATGCGAGCAGGTTTATAGCTGAGGCGGGTTTGGTAGCTAAAGAGCCGCCGCGCGAGCAAAGCAGCGGCTTTAGTAAGGGCGAGCTGATCAAACACAAACTCTTCGGTATCGGACAGATCACGGCGGTAAACGGCGATCGGCTCACTATAAATTTCGGCGGAATTTCGCGCGTGATAGTGTCGAATTTCGTAGAAAAGATCGGCTCTTATGAATAGATTGTTTTTGGCGGACAAGCCCGCGGGTATCGGCAGCAATAAATTTTTAAGCGCTCTTAAACGCAAATACGGCGTGAAAAAGGCGGGCTTTAGCGGCACGCTCGATCCCTTTGCGAGCGGCGCGCTGATCGTGGCATTCGGGCAATACGCGCGCTTTTTTAGGTTTTTGAAAAAGGAGCCAAAAGTTTACACTGCGACGCTGTGGCTGGGCGCGCAGAGCCCAAGCGGCGATAACGAAAACATAGGGCGCGTGGAGCAAATTCCGCCGCTTTCGTGCGAGGTTTTAGACGCCGCGATGGCGCAAATGCGCGGCGAGACAAAATTTATCCCGCCCGCTTTCAGCGCCAAGAAAATTAGCGGCGTGCGCGCATATAAGCTCGCTCGCGCGGGCGAAGAGGTGAGCTTGAAAGAGAGCTCGATGCGGGTTTTTGATGCTGAAATTTTAAGCTACGCTCATCCCTTCGTGAGCTTTCGCGTAGCACTCAGCGAGGGTGGCTACGTGCGCTCTTTCGCGCAAATTTTAGCAGAAAAGCTAGGCGTTTGCGGTACGCTAAGCGCGCTTAGACGAGAAAGCGAGGGGGCTTTTGATTTGAAAGATCCGCGCTTTGCGGACGAGGCGGCGCTAAATCCGCTCGAGTTTTTGGATCTTAAGCCGAACTTTTACGACGGCGATGCGCGCGACGTGATCTTGGGCAAGAAGCTCGCCGCAAAGGATCTGGCGAGCCACGCAGACGGCCGCTACCTGCTTATCTGCGGCGATTTTTACTCGATCATCGAGATTGGCGCGGGCGAGGTGCGCTATCTTTGGAATGATGTCCCGATCGCAGGCGGCGCGTTTTAAGCCGAGGCTCCAGCCTGCGGCGGAATTTTGATCGGGCGGTTCGAGCTTGAATTTCGACGATCATAAATACGGCGCGTTTTAAATTTGCTAGCATAGCGCTCCGCCATGTGCGGCTAAATTTTATCGCGAGCGGCGGCGGGGATTGCGTTCTTTCGTTGCGCACGGATCGTAAATCGGCCTTAAGCGGTATAAATTTCAACGCACGGCGGACGGCAGCCGCTCGCAAAAAGGAATAAAATTTCGAAACCCAAATTTAAATGCGGCGGAGCGGCGTTTAAATTTACTTGTGCCGCGTGATGGTGAAGCGCCGCGAGATTAAAATTTGACGATTTAAAAAGCGCGCAGGTTGGGGCTTATTGCGGCGCAGCAAGCAGCTTTTGTCGAATGAAATTTTAATACGTAGTCTGCACCGACGGGTTTGATTTCACAACGGGTGGCGTACCGCCAAGTTAAATTTACGACTTAGCGCGGTGCGACTAGAATTTTGCCGGCTTGGAATTTTAATCGCTAAGATAGATTTGCGCCGCGAGTTGAAATTTAACTCGCGCGTTGCGGATTTAAAATTCCGCGCTTTATAAAATTTACGTATCGAGCGCCGCGATCGCGGGTTAAATTCTGCAGGGCGCGCTTCACGGTGCGCGGTTTTAAATTTTGATTGCACTGGACAGGGCGTGCCGCAGGCTGAAATTTAACTCGCGCACGGATCGGAATTTTAATCGCGCCGGATGGGCTTGTCGCGGGCTAAATTTAACGCAAGCGCGCCTAGGCGCAGAAGGAGTAAAATTTGAAGGCCTATGCAAAGATCAATGTTTTTTTAAAAGTCGTCGGCACGCGCGGCGGCTATCACGAGATCGCCTCGCGCTTCGTGCTGCGCAGGGAGCTTTTTGATGAGATAAGCTTTGAGCGCGCGAGCGGCTTTGCGCTTGAATGTGGCGCCGCGCAAATCGCGGACAATATAATTTTAAAAGCCAAGGCGGCGCTTGAGCAGGCGGGCTTTGCGCGCGAGCTTGCGGAGTTTTTCGGCTCGCACAAGATCGTGCTTAAAAAACGTATTCCGATCGGTGCGGGTCTTGGGGGCGGCAGTAGCGATGCAGCGGCGTTTTTGCGACTTGCGAACGAGGAATTAGGCTTAAAAATTCCGCGCGAGCGGCTTACCAAAATCGCGCAAAATATCGGCGCGGACGTCGCGTTTTTTGTTAGCGGGCTTGAGGCCGCAAACGTGCGCGGCATCGGCGAGATCATCGAGCCTTTCGAGGACCGGCTGCCTGCGATCGAAATTTTAACGCCCGCGATCTTTTGCTCCACCGGCGCGGTTTATAATGAGTTTCGCGCAAGCTTTATGCAAAACATAAACGCCGCGCAGGCGCAAGAGATGTTGCGTTTAAGCAGCGAGCAGCTGCTGGCGCAATATGGCGGCTTTCAGCTAAACGATCTTTTCGCGCCGTGCATAAAGCTATATCCGCAGATGAGCAAGTATCGCGATATGTTTCTAAGCGGTAGCGGCAGCAGCGTGTTTTTCTTAAAATAGAAAAGCTGTGGCGGCGCGGTTAAAATTTGAAAGCTAAATTTAAAGATAAAATTTAAAATTCGCTCGCCCGCTTTTAAATTTAAGCAAAAACGGGCTAAGCTTAGGACTAAATTTAGAAGGAAAAAGATGAAAGAACTGAGTAAAAATCGCAAGGCATTTCACGATTTTACGATACTTGAAAGCTTTGAGGCGGGCATCGTGCTAAAGGGCAGCGAGGTCAAAGCTCTGCGCGCGGGCAGGGGCAATCTCAAAGATAGCTTTTGTCGCGTGATCCGCGGCGAGCTGTTTTTGCTAAATGCTCATATCAGCTATCTTGAAAGCACAAACGCTCACTTTCGTCCAGACGAAGGGGCAGTGCGAAAGCTTTTAATGCACCGAAAGCAGATCGATAAGCTTCTGGGCGCGGTTAGCAAAGAGGGCCTTACCATCGTAGTTTTGTCGCTGTATCTGAATGATAAAAACCGCGTAAAGGCGCGTATCGCTTTGGCTAGTGGCAAAAATCTGCACGACAAGCGCGAATCGCTAAAGCGCAAGGAAGCCGACCGCGAAGCGCAAAGCGCGATGAAGCGATACGACAAGCATTCATTTTAAATTCACAAAACTTTGGTTAAAATGCGGGCTTAAATTTAAACCCGAAGGAAATGCAATGAAGAAATTTTTACTATCATGTTTGGCGATTTTTGTTTTAAGTGGCTGCGGAGATGATTCGCAGAAAAAGACGGGCTCTGCTGGCGAGAATCCTGCCGCGAGCGAGAATCAGATGGCAAAAAATTCCGCTCAAGATAAAAATGGCGAGCGTATTGGCGGAGAAAGTGGCGAGGAGGTAGCTTTTACGCCGTTTAAAACGGGTGAGCGATTTACGCTTAAAAGCGTCGTAGGCGGCGAGGTAACGATCGAGCGGACAGAAAAGGGCTTTAAGCTTGCGGACAGCGATAAAATTTTAATGTTTGATATTTTTGGTACATACTGTCAGCCGTGCCGCATCGAAGCGCCGCATCTGATGGACTTTCAGTTAAAAAATTCCGCGGATTTTCTAATGGTCGGCTTGATTTATTTTGAGGATATTACGGACGCGCAAGTGATCGAAAATTTTACGAAAAAGTTTAACGCGTATTATTTCATCTCCAATTCAAAACAAAACGAGCGCATAGTGGGTCAAATTTTAAGCGACATCGGTTATCGTCACGCGCTTTCGATCCCTTTTAAGGTGGTGCTTAAAGATGGAAAATATCAAAGGCTTACCGACATTAACGAGGGCGATGAGCGGGGCAAGCCGTATTACTTAGGCATGGTCGATACCGATGTGATAAAAAGCGATATCGCCAGGATAAAAAATGGCAACTAAAACCGGCGTGCAGATTCGCACTCGCGCCAAAACAAAATCTTTTGTGCCTCGTCCGTATAAAGTAATTTTACTTAACGACGACGTGACGACGATGGATTTCGTGGTTTATATTTTGATGGAGATTTTCGCCAAAAACTTTAACGACGCCGTAGATTTAATGATGAAAGTTCATAAGCAGGGCCGCGCAGTTTGCGGCGCGTATCCTAAAGAGATAGCCGAGTGCAAGCAACAAGCGGTTTTACAAGCGGCAAAGGCCGCAGGATTCCCTCTTAGATGTGAGATCGAAGAGGATTAAATTTAAAGGAAAGCAATGATAGGATTTTTTTTAAACAAACATTTTGAACAAGCAATCAGCGTCGCAAACGACGGCGAGGACGAATACATAACCACTTCGCACGTAGTTTATGCAATTTTTAAATACAATAAGCCCTTCCATGGGCTCATCGCCAAAGAAATTCCGGATATTAACTACCTAAATATCTTGGATAATCTGGGCGGGCTTTTGGATATGATGCCTAAATCAAGCGGTAAGGATCCGGCGCAGACGATAGAATTTAAGCAGTTCTATACTGAATTAAATAACGCTAAAGAGCCTAAAAACGAGCTTGATTTTATGCTTAAAATTTTAAATGATAAGGAAAACGACTGCACTAAAATTTTAAATCACTACGGTATAAACGCCGCGATTTTTGAGCTCATCGTGAGAAAGTACAAATCTGCTTTCGATCACCGCGATGAGGTCGTTTCTCGCGACGAAGCCGCAGCGATTAAGCTAAACTCATACGATATCGACGATATCACACATGCGATGAATTACGACGAAAGCCGTAGGCAGTGGCAGAATACGGAATTTGAGCCTGCGTTTGAGGGCGAAAAGGACGCCATAAACGAGCGCGATATTAAAAAGGACTCGCCTAGTTCACTTTATACAGCAAACCTCAATAAAATCGCGCTTGAGGGCAAGATCGATCCACTCATCGGACGCGAAAAAGAGATCGAAAAGACGCTGCAAACCCTCTGTCGCCGCAAGAAAAATAATCCGATCTTAGTGGGCGAAGCAGGAGTTGGTAAAACCGCGATCATCGAGGGCATCGCGCTAAAAATCGTCCGCGGCGAAGTGCCAGAAAAGCTAAAAAACAAGGTGATTTACGCCCTTGATGCTGGCGCGCTGATCGCAGGCACTACGCTGCGCGGGGAGTTTGAAGAGAGGCTAAAAGATCTCATAGACGAGTTTAGCGCCAATCAAAACGCGATTTTATTTATCGATGAAATTCACACGATCGTTGGCGCAGGCACGGGCAATCGCAACGAACTTGATATGTCAAACATCCTAAAGCCTTCGCTTGCAAGCGGCGAGCTATCGGTCATCGGCGCTACTACATACGGCGAATACCGCTCGTTTTCGCAGGATAAAGCGCTTAGCCGCAGGTTTTGTAAGATCGATGTAAGCGAGCCTAGCATCGACGATAGCGTTGAAATTTTAAAAGGCGTAGCCAAAAAATATGAGGAATTTCACGGAGTGAAATTTAGCGACGAAATTTTGCGTGATAGCGTAACGCTTGCTAAAAAATATCAAAGCGATAAATTCCTTCCCGACAGCGCCATTGATCTCATCGACGAGGTGGGTGCGAGCTTTGCGTTTAAGCCACACGAAGCTCCTCTTGAAATCAGTAAGGATGATTTAGTAAATACACTTTCGATTAGCGCGAATATCGCAAATTTAAGCAGTAGCGTCGATAATAAACAAGTACTAAAAAATCTGGAAGCCAATATCAAGCGCGAAATTTTCGGTCAAGACGAGGCGGTTAGCAGTCTTTGTAAGGCGCTTCTACGCTCTTACGCCGGGCTTGGAGGCGCAAGCTCTCCGATCGGGGTATTTTTGTTTGCAGGTAGCAGCGGTGTGGGCAAAAGTGAGCTAGCCAAGGTCTTGGCCGCGCAGCTTGGAGTGCATTTTGAGCGCTACGATATGAGCGAGTATATGGAAGCTCACAGCGTCTCTAGGCTCATCGGCGCGCCTCCTGGATACGTGGGCTTTGAAAATGGCGGAATTTTAACTAACAACATCAAAAAGCACCCTTACAGCGTCATTTTATTTGATGAGGTAGAAAAAGCTCATCCTAGCATGACGAATATTTTTTTAGGAATTTTCGATAACGCAAGTCTTACCGATAACAACGGCGTTACGACCGATTTTAAAAATACGATCATAATAATGACGTCGAATTTAGGCACGAAAGAAGCGCCGCAGGTTGGATTTACGAAGGACGAGAGCTATAAAGTAGATAGCGCCATAAGAAGCTTCTTCGCGCCGGAATTTCGCAACCGCATTGATAAAATCATAAATTTTAACCGCTTAAGCGGCGAAATTTTAGAAAAGATCGTGGATAAAACTATCGGCGAGCTAGAGTCGCAGCTAAAAAACGTAAAGATTAGTCTAAACAAGGAAGCAAAAGATTTGATTATCTCGCGCGGCTATTCGGACGAGTTTGGCGCGCGAAATTTAAAGCGCGAGATCAGCTCTCAGATCAGCGATCATATAAGCGGCGAGCTGCTTTTTGGCGCGCTGCAAGAGGGCGGCTTAGTTAGCGTGAGCGTAAAAGATGGCGAGCTAAGCTTTAGCTTTGCTTCTACGCCTTTGCCGCAGATAGAAAAAAAGCAACCCGCACTAGCTCAAAGCAGTGTCGTTAAATAATGGCTCGGTTTTACGATTTTCCAGATCCTATGGATGCGCCCGATTTTGCGCCGCTTGCAAGTGGCGGCGATCTGAGCGAGGATTGCTTGCTTAGCGCTTATAGCGCAGGGATATTTCCGTGGTTTAACGAGGATGAGCCGATTTTATGGTGGTCGCCCGATCCGCGCGCAGTGCTTGATCCACGCGAAGTGCGTGTGCAAAAGTCCATCAAGCCCTATCTTAAGCGATATGAAGTGAAATTTGACGCAAATTTTAAGGGCTTCATCGAGCGCTGCAAAGACGTACGAAAAAAAGAGAGCGACGGCACGTGGATCAGCGAGCAGATCGTGCAGGCTTACTCGCGTTTGGCAGCAGACGGCTACGCTCACAGCGTCGAGGCGTACGAGGACGGCGAGCTTGTGGGTGGGCTATACGGGCTAATTTTTGGGCGTGTGTTTTGCGGCGAGAGTATGCTGAGTCTAAAGAGCAACGCTTCAAAAGTAGCGCTGATTAGGCTTTGTGAGGTGCTTGCAAATTTCGGCTTTCTAATCGATTGTCAGATTATGAACGAGCATCTGAAATTTATGGGTGCTAAAGAGATGCCGCGAGCGGAATTCCTCGCTCTATTTGCTGAGCTTAGTGCGCAAGATAGCGGCTTTGAGCGCTTCGCGGATCTTAAAGTTCCGCGCGGAGCGCAGCATTGAGTCAAAGCTTAAGATGCAGCATAAAAAACGTGCGGAATTTAAAATTTTAAAGAAATAATATGTGGCAAAGAGATAAAAGTTCCTCGGTCGGTATGATTATCGTGATGTTTATATTCGTGCCGGCGGCGCTTTTTGTATTTTTGGCGATTTTATATTTTTGGGGCAGCACTGAGCGCAAGCTACCGCGCCTAGATGTCAATGAAACCAACAGCGCGATCCGTGGCGCGATAATCGCAAAAGATAATTATGTCGCGGCAAATTCCGTCAAACTCTACAAAGTTAGCGTCGATGCACGCAGCATCGATAAAAACAAGCTTGATCTTTTCGTGCGGCTTTATTGCATCTATACGGGCGATAGCGAAAAGCGTGTCAAAAGCGCGATCGAGGGCTCTGGCGGCACGACCGTGCTGTCGTATAAAATCGACGCCAAAACCGCCGTGCATCTAAAAGAGCTTGCGTATAAGCTAAATTTAAAAAAGGTATTCGTTAGCTTCATGGGCTCAAACGGCAGGCTAAATCCGCCTATCCGCATGAGCGTGACCGAAAGCGGCGAGAAGCGCAGCTACAATGTCGGCGATTCGCTCACTCCGTTAATCGGCTATATCAATAAAAAAGAGGTTGATGGTATCACCAAGGTTAGCGGCATCAAAGGGATCGAGAAGTACTATGAGTATTATCTAGCGCCGGTTAGAGATGAGTTTATCGTGGGCCCGCGCGATATCGGCGGCAACATCATCCTAGAGCGTAGCAGCAAAAAAACGGGCAGGATCGACGGCTACAACGTCCGTCTAAGCGTGCCACTAACGCTGCAAAGAAAGATAGAGCGCCTAAGCGATGAGGGCGCTGATAATTACGATGCGCGAGAAATCGTGGTGGGCATTATGAACTCCAAAACGGGCAAAATTTTATCCCTTGCGACCAATGCCCGCTATGATCCCTCAAACATCACAAAAAACGATCTTAAGAATTTAAATTTTACCGCGAGCGAATACGCCTACGAAGTGGGCTCGATTATGAAGCCGATAATTTTCGCAATCGCCTATGATGCCAAAGCCGTCAAACCGGGCGAGATCATCAATACCTATAACGGCAGCTATAAGCTTGGTACTCGCACGATCCGCGACACGCACCCGGCTAAGCAGATGAGCGGTGAGGAGATCATCATCCACAGCTCAAACATAGGAATGATTAAAATTTCAGAACGGCTGGAGGGGCAGGCTATTTATGATGGGCTGATGAACTTCGGTATGTCGCAAAAAACGGGTATCGATCTGCCGTATGAGCAAAGTGGAAATATACCTAGTATCAAAAGCCTGAATAATAAAATTTACAAAGCCACGATCAGCTACGGCTACGGTGCCCAGATGACCTTCCTTCAGATGCTCAATGCCTATACCGTCTTTAACAACGGCGGCGTGATGATCAGCCCGCGCCTAGTCGAAAATCTCGAAAATAATGGCAAAACTTACACCGTTAACGAAAGCGAAACCCGCCAGGTAATCTCTAAACCTACCGCTGACGTAATAAAAGAAATTTTAATCAAAACGGTTGAGAGCGGCACGGGGCGCAAAGGGCGGGTAGCGGGGCTGCAAATCGGCGGCAAGACGGGCACTGCGCGTATCGCTAAGGGGGGCGGCTATTCGAGCGCCTATAATAGCTCGTTTTTTGGCTTTGCCAACGACGCAGACACCAGCTACACGATCGGCGTTTTGGTGCGCGAGCCTAAAAGGGGCAGCTACTACGCCGCTCAAAATGCGCTGCCGATCTTTAAGAGGGCGGTAGGAATTTTGATAGAGGAGGGCTATCTAAAGCCCGCAGCCGACGCAAACGCCACGCAAAAGGTCGAGATCAAGGATGAGGCAGTTGAAATTAAAGATTAAATTTGCTAAATTTCGCGAGGTTTTTTAAAATTTTGCGGCTTGCGACGACGAAAATTCGCGAAATTTGGCGCGGCTTTTTGAAATTTAGCAGTGTTTAAATTTTACGGCGCGGAATTTTGGCGGGATAGAATTTCGTGGCGTAAATTTTAACGGCACGGCGATGGAATTTTATCGCGACGCGGGATTTCGTGCTGTGTCGCTTGCTGCGCTAAGGTGGTGGAGTTTTATCGCAATACAGAATTTCGGTGCGACGTAAAATTCCGTATCAAGGCAAAATTTTAAATTTGCCGTCGCGCAAGTAACGCAAGTAAAACGGTAAGCGAGCTTGTAATGTTTAAATTTTAAGACGTGCAATGTATCTGCGCGAGTATGAAATTTAGCGAGTTTGAGAGCAAAATTTAATGATGAAATTTAACGCAAAGAAAAGAGGAAAATATGAAAGCAAATGAGGGAAAAATGAAAATAGCGATAATCGGACTTGGCTACGTGGGGCTTCCTTTGGCGGCGGCGTTTGCGGCGAAACACGAGGTCGTAGGCTTTGACGTCTCGCAAGAGCGCATAGAGGAGCTGCGCGGCGGGCACGACCGCACGCTGGAGCTTAGCGACGAGGAGCTTGCCGTGGCGATTCAAAACGGGCTTAAATTTAGCGCAAAGCTAGATGATATGAGGCAGAGTAATTTTTACATCGTATGCGTGCCCACTCCCGTAGATAGGCTAAATCGCCCCGATCTTACGCCGCTACTCAAGGCCAGCAAAAGCGTCGGAGCCGTGCTTAAAAAGGGCGACATCGTCGTGTATGAAAGCACCGTCTATCCGGGCGCTACGGAGGAGGACTGCGTGCCGGTGTTGCAGCGCGTAAGCGGGCTAAAATTTAACCGCGATTTTTTCTGCGGATATTCGCCCGAGCGGATCAATCCAGGCGATAAAGTTCACACCGTCACGAAGATCAAAAAGATCGTCTCGGCAAGCACCCCAGAGGCTTTGGACGTCGTAGATAGCGTCTATCTTAGCATCCTGCAAAACGGTACCTTTCGCGCTAGCAGCATAAAGGTCGCAGAGGCCGCGAAGGTGATCGAAAACACCCAGCGCGACATCAATATCGGCTTTATCAACGAGCTTGCGATCCTGTTCGGCAAGCTCGGTATCAACACCAACGACGTCATCGACGCGGCGGCTACGAAGTGGAATTTCTTAAGCTTCCGTCCGGGGCTCGTGGGCGGGCACTGCATCGGCATCGATCCGTATTATCTGGCGCAGAAAGCGACCGAGGTGGGCTATCACCCCGAAATCATCCTCTCAAGCCGCCGTATCAACGATAATATGGGAAGCTACGTCGCTACGGAGGTCGTTAAGATGATGATAAAATACGATGAAAAGGTCAAGGGCGCGAAGGTCTTGATCCTAGGGCTGACGTTTAAAGAAAACTGCCCCGACACCCGCAATACGCGCGTCGTGGATATGATAAACGAGCTTAAAAATTTCGGCTGCGAAGTAAGCGTCTATGATCCTTGGGCGAGCGCCGCCGACGCCAAGAGATACTACGACATCGATCTGCTACAAAAGCCCGATTTGCGCAAATTTGACTGCGTCGTAATCGCCGTAGCGCATAAGCAATTTTTCGAGCTTGATTACGCAGGCTCGCTGGTTTACGATGTGAAAAACGTCTATAAAGGCGCGCAAGGAAAGCTCTGAAATTTAGCCGAGGTTTAAATTTAGACTTCTAAATAGGCGGTTTAGCGGGGATAAGGATGAACGAGGCAAGGCTCGAAGAGCTAAAGAAAATTCTAAACGAACGACGTCAAAATTTAGAGCGAGGCTCACAGGAAAATTCTGATGCTCAAAATTCCAATGCCTTAATTTTAATAAAGGAGATATAGATGAGTAGAGGAAGTGTTGATAAAAGGTGTACTTATTACAGATGGTTTTAAATCGCTACAAGAATATTCTGATTTGCCAAAAGCTACTAAAGGAATACAATGAAAAACCCGCTTTACTACGTAGATTATTGGTATGATTTGATTAAATTCGGCTTTGATCGGAAGCATACTTTTATAACGCTAATCGTTGTTTGCGTTTCATTTATCGCACCGATACTTCTCTTGTACTCCTACTCTATCGTACCAAGTACTCAAAGCATAAGAGATCCATTCGTATTTTCCGGTACTATAAAAGAACTTAAAAGGCACAAAGGACATTATCGTACGAAAGCCAATTGTGTAGTGTCAATCCAAAATAATAATAAAATCATCACTAGACGCTTTGTAGATGTAAAAATTTCAGAAGGAACATATATTTGTGATATATTTTTTAAAGAATATGTATTTAATCGATGTATAATCATAAATATGTCTGATTTTGTATTGAATAAGCTGAGCCGCTGCGATGATGGTTTGGTTTTATTTAAAGATACGACAAACATGAGCTATCTCTACAAAGGAAGAAAAACTAGCATTATAGCTGGTATAATTTTAGTTTTAATAGCTTTTATATTTACTTTCAAGCTTCATATAGAATATAAAAAATCCAAACTAAAAGATTAAATTTTAATCTCTAAATTTACAGCGCTTGCGCGAGTATAAATTTCGCGAAATCCTCGCGGGAGTTCGGGCATTTGCACACTTCGTAGTATTCGTAATTCAGCTCGCGCGCAAGCTGTCTATAAAAAATATCTAATTCGAAATTCGTTTCTGAATTATCCACGCAAAATGCGATCGGAAATATGAGCGCTTTTTTGCTTTTTAAATTCCGCAAAACGTCTGCGATATTGGGCTGTAGCCACTTCACGGGGCCCAGGCGCGATTGATACGCCAAAATAATCTCTTTAAATTTAATCCCGCGCGCAGCCAGCAGATCTTTTAAAATTTCCACGTGCGCCTCTACCTGCGCCTCGTAGGGATCGCCCGCGGCGATCATTTTTACCGGCAGCGAATGCGCAGAAAATATGAGTGAAATTTGCGAAATTTCATCTGCGCTAAATTTCGCGACGCAGCTTGCGATCAAATTTAGTAAAATTTCGTTGTAAGCGGCGCTGTCGTAGAAGATGCCCGCTATTTTATAATTTTTTATCCCGAGCCGCTTAAGTGCCGCTTCGGCAGAGCACAGGCTCGATTGCACCGTAGTTTTTGAGAAGTGCGGATACAAAGGCATCAAAATTATCTCGTCAAAATCCACGTATTTTTTAAACACGTCCTCCGCAAAGGGCGGCGTGTAATTCATCGCATAATCGCAAATTAGCTCATCTATCGGTTTTTCATCCTTCGGCGCTTCATTTTGTAGCGGCTCGCCATGCGTCGGGGCGTCTTGCGGCGGCTTGCTCTGCAATGAAATCTCTTGTTGTGGCTCATTCGCGGCGCCCGCATCCGCTGCGCCTTCAAATTTTAACCCCGCGCCGAATTTTGCTCGCGCTAGTTCATTTACCCGCTCGCAAAGCGCTTCGGTGATGGAGCATATTGGCGAGCGTCCGCCCAGTTTTTCGTAGTTGCTACGCGCTGATGCGGTTCTGCTTTTTACGATGAGCGCAGCTAAAACGCTACGCCAAAAATCACTCTTAATGCCCAAAATAAAGGGGTCGTTAAACATATTTTTTAAAAAAACTTCAACCTCGCTCAGATTGTTCGGACCGCCCATGTTGAGTAAAATTAGGGCTTTTTTCATGAGATGATTTCTCTGATTTTTATCGCATCCTCTACGCTTGCAAGACCTGCATTAGTACTGCTGTCGCACATCTCGCAAAACGCTTCGTGTTCGCGGCGTAGCGAAAAATCGTCGCGATCGACGCGCAGATTTACGCGCCCGTCAGGCGTAATTTTAAAAAGAGTTATTGAGATTAGATCGCCGAAATATACGCCGCTGTCGGTGCAAATCTCGATACCGTGGCGTCTGATCGGATAGAGATTGGACTGCATTAGCGTGCAATAGCAGCCGCTTTTTGTGTGAAGCGTCGCGCATGCGGCTAGAGTGCGCTCTTTAGAGATATTTTTGCTAAGTTCTATGCAAGCGATCTCGCTGTGAGAAAGCAGCCGCACAAGATCGATATCCCTAAAAAGGGCATTGGCGACGATATCTGCTCTATCATCGTTTGCAAAACCGCTTACGAAGCTCATCGAAAAAATTTTATCCCCCTTGGCAAGCTCGCGTAGCAAGGATACGATTACTGGATTGTAGCGGTCGGAGTATCCTACAGCTAGGCGCGTGCCGTTAGTAGTGACTGCGTAGTTTATCTCTCTGGCTTCGGCTAGGCTTTGTGCGAGCGGAGATTCTACGAAGATATTTTTGGTAAACGGCAGACATTTTAAAATCAGCTCTTTATGCGATGGCGGGGGAGCCGTGATGACTACGGCATCGGGCTTGGCGACGTTAAAAAGATCGGTTAGATTATCAAAGATCGGATAGCGCGGGCCGAAATTTTCACTGCTGCCCTTATGATAAAGCGCTACAAGCTCGAAATAGTCGCTCCTTCTTAGCTCGCTGAAGTGCTTTTGACCAAGCTCGTCCATACCTATGATCGCTATCTTTTTTTTCATCGCCATGCCCTAAATTTAATCTTTCGCGCCATTATAACTAAGAATGGTTAAAATTTATAATTTTTAAAATCTAATTTAGCTAAAATGCGCCTTTAAAATTTAACTTGAAATAGGACAAATCATGGATATTAGAAGCGAATATTTAAATTTCTTTGCAAGCAAAGGGCATCAGATCATCCCTAGCGCGCCGCTGGTGCCAGATGATGACAGCTTGCTTTTTACAAATGCGGGCATGGTGCCCTTTAAAAGCATATTTACAGGAGCCGTACCGCGTCCGACGCCGCCTATCCGCACGAGCTGTCAGACCTGCATCCGCGCCGGCGGCAAACACAACGACCTAGACAACGTCGGATACACCGCGCGCCACCATACGTTTTTTGAGATGCTTGGAAATTTCAGCTTCGGCGAGTATTTCAAAGAGCAGGCGATCGCCTATGCGTGGGAGTTTATCACTGAAATTTTAAAGCTTCCCAAAGACAAACTCTACGTTACCGTGCACGAAAAGGACGACGAAGCGTTTGAGTTCTGGGCGCGCCACATAGCACAGGAGCGCATGTATCGCTTCGGCGATCACGATAACTTTTGGGCGATGGGCGATACCGGACCGTGCGGGCCGTGCAGCGAAATTTTTTATGATCAGGGTGAGGAGCATTTTCACTCATCCGAGGATTATATGGGCGGCGACGGCGACCGCTTTTTAGAGATTTGGAATTTAGTTTTCATGCAGTACGAGCGCAGCAAAGACGGCAAGCTTAGCCCGCTTCCAAAGCCTAGCATCGACACGGGCATGGGCCTTGAGCGCGTCACGGCGATCAAAGAGGGCAAGTTTAGCAACTACGACAGCTCGCTTTTTATGCCGCTAATTGATGAGGTTGCAAAGCTTTGCGGCAAACCTTACGTTTATGAAAGCGGCGCGAGCTATCGCGTCATCGCCGATCATATCCGCTCGGTTACGTTTTTGCTAGCGCAGGGAACAAATTTTAATCGCGAGGGCAGGGGGTATGTTTTGCGTAGAATTCTGCGTCGCGCCGTTCGCCACGGCTATCTGCTCGGTATAAAAGAGCCCTTTATGTATCGCCTTGTGGATAAAGTATGCGAGCTGATGGGCGGGCACTATGCCTATCTGAATGAAAAAAAGCAAGTCGTAAAGGAGCAGATCAAACTCGAAGAGGAGCGGTTTTTCGCCACTTTGGCAAATGGCATCGAGCTTTTTAACGAGGAGCTTGCGCGCACTAAAGAAATTTTTAGCGGCGAGGTCGCGTTTAAACTATACGATACCTACGGCTTTCCGCTCGATCTGACCGCTGATATGCTGCGCGAGAAAAATTTGCGCGTGGATGAGGCTAAATTTGACGCGCTTATGAGCGAGCAAAGGCAGATAGCTAAAGCCGCATGGAAGGGCAGTGGCGATAAAAACGTCCGTGGCGATTTTAAGGCACTGCTAGAGAAATTTGGTGAGAATAAATTTAGCGGTTACGAAGAGCTTAGCCGCACAAGCAAGGTTTTAGCGCTGCTTAACGAGGATTTTGCGGAAGTGGATGAGCTCAAAGCTGGCGATATCGGCTGGGCGATGTTTGATATCACTCCGTTTTATGCACAAAGTGGCGGTCAGACGGGCGATAGCGGCGAAGTGGAGTCCATAGCCGATGTGTTTGATACGCAGAAATTTTATGGGCTAAATTTATCCCACTTGCGCCTTAATCGTAACCTAAAAATTGGCGATATCGTCGGGCTCAAGGTTTCTGAGGAGCGTGAGCAGATTGCACGTCATCACAGCGCGACGCATCTTTTACACGCGGCGCTTCGTGCGGTACTAGGGGCTCATATAGCTCAAACAGGAAGCTTAGTCGAGGCAGATCGCTTAAGATTTGACTTCTCGCATCCTAAGGCGCTTAGCGACGAGGAGCTAGCTAAAATCGAGGAATTTGTAAATAATGCCGTTTGCAAGGGCTGTGCGGCAAAAACCGAGATTATGGATATAGATGACGCTAAAAATAGCGGCGCGATTGCGCTTTTTGGCGAAAAATATGGCTCAAAAGTGCGCGTTGTGAGCTTCGGAGAGATTAGCAAGGAGCTTTGCGGCGGAATTCACGTGCGCAATTTAAGCGAGATAGGGTCGTTTTTTATCGTCAAAGAAAGCGGTGTAAGTGCGGGCGTTAGGCGTATCGAGGCAGTTTGTTCGCGCGCTGCTTTAAATTTGGCGCTTCAAAATCGCGCTAAACTTGCTGAAATTTCTGCGGAGCTAAAAGGGATTGAGCCTCTCCGCGCGATTGAGAAATTAAAAGATGAGATCAGATCGCTAAAAGATCAGATCAAGCATGCAAGCAGTTCTCATGCACTGGCTTTTTTAAATGTCGGTGATACCAAACTTTGTGTAGCCTCAGTCGAAAGCGGTGATATAAAAACTATGATAGATGAGTTTAAAAATAGCCACGAAAAGGCGGCGATAATGCTGATGCAAGTAGGCACCGACGGCAAAATTTCAATCGCGGCAGGCGTTAAAAACGCGCCTATTAAAGCGGGCGAGTGGGTTAAGCTAGCAGCGCAAATTTTAGGCGGCGGTGGCGGTGGACGCGATGATTTTGCGACCGCAGGCGGCAGGGACGTGCTAAAAATCGAAGAAGCGATCAAAGAGGCGATCTCTTACGCAAAAGGTAAAATTTGAACGAAATCGATACCGGCTTCATCAAAGCCTCGCAAATTTTGCCGCTGATTCACATTTTAAGCGTGATTTTTTTGGTCTGCGCGCAGATCTGCGTATTTTTGATCGCGCGAATTTTTATGAATTTAAGCAGTAAAAGCCAAGCAGATGCGAAAGATGTAAAATTTGCAGAAATTTTGCGATATATGAAGCGCTATGAGCAGTTCTTTGCGCTATTTTTGGTGATCGTTTGCGTAAGTGGATTTTTTCTTGCGGATGGCGGAGGTTTTAAATTTTCAGATCCTATGGTAAAAGGCGCGATTGCGACGCTGTGGGCTGGCGCCGGCTTTATACTACTAAATTTTATCTACATGCATTATAAAATTTCATCTTTGAAGCGAGCTTTGGATGCGGGAGATGAGCTTGAGGCGAATGAGCATTTAATCATCGTCGTTAAATATTTCATCCCGCTAAATATCGTAGTCACGCTGATTTGCGTTTATCTAGGCGTGACGGTGGGCGAGTTTTGATGATCTATTTAGCTTCCAGTTCGCCTACTAGAGCACAAATTCTAAAGGATAACGGCGTAGAATTTACGCAAATTCCTTTTAATTTCGACGAAAGCGGCATTAGTAAGGACGATGCACGCACCTATGCTTACCGCGTTGTCTTGGCCAAGAAAACGCAGTTTTTTAAAATTTATAAAAATTATGATAGAGTGCTGTTTGCCGATAGCTCCGTGCTTGCTGGCGGCAAAATTTTAGGCAAGGCGCGGGATGAAGCGGACGCATTAAGAATGCTGCGAGCTCAAAGCGGTGCCAGCTGCGCCGTTTATACTGCGATGATTTTTTGTAGTAAGGCGCTAGAGCTTTCGGCGCTTAGCGTCGCAAGCTTTGAATTTGCAGAATTTAATGAAGCAGATTTAAAAGGCTATATCACTAGCGGCGATTGGCGCGGCAAGGCGGGTGCGATGAGTATCGAAGGCTTTAACGAAAAATATATCAAAAGCTCGCGTGGGTCAAAATTTACGGCGATGGGGCTTGATCTGGAAATTTTAAAGAGGTTTGTATGGTAAGAGTTTTATTTAGTTTTATTACGGTTTGCGCGTTTGCTGCAGGCGGGATTTTTTTGTATTTTTACTCGCAAATCCGCTTGGAATCGGACTCGATCATCGATTATCATCCCGAGCTTACGACTAAAATTTATGACCGCAACGGCAATTTGATAGCCAATGTTTTTAATGAACAAAATAGAATTTACGTAAAATTCGACGAGATCCCAGGTCGCGTGATCGAGGCGCTTGTAGCTATCGAGGATACGGCGTTTTTCGAACACGGCGGCGTGAATGTCGAGGCGATTTTTAGGGCGATTATTAAGGACGTCAAAGCGATGAAATTCGTCGAAGGGGCTTCCACGATTACGCAGCAGATCACGCGAAATTTAGTTCTTTCGAGCGAAAAGAAGCTTGATCGCAAGATCAAAGAAGCGATCCTATCGCTTAAGATAGAAAACGCCCTAAGCAAGGAACAAATTCTAGAGCGTTACTTTAACGAGGTGTATTTTGGGCACGGATATTACGGCATTCGCACGGCGGCTTTAGGATATTTCAAAAAGGATTTGCAAGATTTGAGCCTTAAAGAGATTGCGATTTTAGTGGGCTTGCCGAAAGCTCCTAGCAGCTTTGATCCTACTAAGCACCTGGATTTGTCGCTTTCGCGCGCCAATAACGTGATTTATAGGATGCATGAGCTCGGCTGGATAAATAAGACCGAATATGAGCTTGCGATGAACGAGCAGCCTACGATCTACAACGAAACGCTCACGCAAAACGTAGCGCCGTATGCCGTAGATGAGATCATAAAAGAAGCCGAAAAAATTCTACCGGACGTCCGCACGGGCGGATACCGCATAGATACGAGCCTTGATCTAAAGGCGCAAGCGATGGCGCAAGAGGCATTAGTTTTCGGCTACAATGAAATTTTAAAGCGCAACAAAGACGCCAATGCAAGCAACGTAAACGGCGCTATGGTCGTCACGCATCCGCAAAACGGCGAAATTTTAGCCTTAGTAGGTGGCGTGGATTACGCGAAATCAAATTTCAATCGCGCCAGCCAATCCCAGCGCCAAACCGGCTCCAGCTTCAAGCCTTTCGTCTATCAAATCGCCCTTGATATGGGCTACTCGACGATGACCGAAGTTCCCGATATAGCTAGAGAATTCGACGATGGCAGCGATAAAACGTGGAAGCCTAAAAATTACGACAAGACTTACAGCGGCTATATCACGATCAAAGAAGCTTTAACACGCTCGCGCAACCTTGCCTCGATCAATCTGATGCAATCTATGGGCGTTGATCGCGCGGTAAAAAAGCTGGGCGAGTTCGGCTTTAAGAACGTCCCGCCAGCCCTGTCGGTGGCTATCGGCAGCTACGGAATTTCGCCGCTTGAATACTCCACGATGTATTCGATGTTTCCGGGGCTTGGGATTACTGCAAAATCAAAATTTATCGTTTCGATTACCGATAAGGACGGCAAAACTCGCTTTATAGAGCCTGAGCGCCGTCGCGTGTTACGCCCTGAACAGGCATATCTGATGACTACGCTACTAAAAAATATCGTGCAGCGCGGCACCGGTACTCGCGCGCGCGTGCAGGGCATCGACATAGCGGGCAAAACAGGCACCTCAAACGATAGCATAGACGCGTGGTTTTGCGGCTTTACGCCCGATTTGCAGATCATCATCTGGTACGGCAACGACGATTATAAACCGATGCGAAAGGTCGAGGGCGGCGGACGTACCGCAGCACCGGTGTTTGCAAAATTTTTAGATGCCTATTTAAAAGAATATCCGCAAACCAAGCGCAACTTCACCGTCCCGGACGGCGTTTTTAGCCGCCAATACAACGGCAAAGACGAGTATTACACTAAAATTTCGCCGCTTCCTAAACCTCGCGAAAGTAGCAGCGACGGATCATTTTAAATTTGGAGCAAATCCAAATTTTAATCCGTTTTCGGAAGCCCTTACATAGATTGCGTTTATTAAGCACAATATAAATATGCTAATTTATAGTTTGTATAAGGTTGTAGGCGCTAAAATGCGTAATCATTTTATTTAGGGGTCAAGATTGCAGGATTTAGAATTCGAAAGTAAAAAGATAAGAATAGAAAATACTCGTGTAAAATTCGGCAAATTTTTTACGAAATTATGTTTTATATATTTTTTATATTCTCTTAGCGCCTTTATAATTCCTAAAAATATTTTAGATATTTCTCCTGCGTGCTTGAATTTCGTAAATTTTATGAAAAGCTATTTTCCAAATATCGAAATTATCGGCAATATTAGCCCATACACCCAACTTTCTGAATTTTACGTTAGTATTATGTGGATATATGGGATTATTATTTTTGCGGTTTCTAGCTTATATTCATTGGTTTATTATATTTACTTTTGCAGATATGATGATGATTTTATCTTGCTTTCAAAAAAGAAGCGGGAAAACGACTGCCCGTTTTTGTTGCTTCCGTTTATGTTTGGTCTTGGTATTTTTATGTTTGAGGTTTATTATACCTGATATTTTGCAAGCAGCGGTATAAGCATAAGAACAAGCCATTTTATGCCGGAATTTCAAAGTAGATTTTCAATTTTTGGATATATCTTTTTCTTTCAATCCGGTTTTTCTCTTTCTGGTTCCGTAATATTAATGTCTACATTCGAATTTATTTACAAAATATATTTCTATTTAAAAGGAGTGAAAGATGCAGAGCAAAGTCAATGAAAAGAGCGGTGTATTGAATTAAAAATTTGGAGTATTATCGTATGGAATTTCAAAGTTATAAATCGGAAATGCCGCTTTTTATGATCAAAGATTATTGGACTAAAATCAGCACAGAATGTTATTTAATATTAGCTGTATTTTTAGTTATATTTTTCTGCAGAGGAAGTGCTTGGTCAATTTTTAGGAGCCGTTACTTTTTTGGTGGGAATTTTATTTATTAATAAACATAGATTTTTAAATTTCTATTCCGATAGAATAGAATATAATTCTTTATGCAAAAATTATAACGATGTATATTCGGTACATAAAAGTGTAAAGGCTTCTAATTTTGATAAAATCGCTATTTATAAATTTTCTGGACTCGTGATTGAAGACGCGTGCAAATACAATGCCAATATAACTAGGTTTAAAAAATTTCTCTTGCTAATTTTATCGTACGCTCTACATCCGATAAATCTTCTTTGCTTCGGTGTACTTAAAATTTTAAGAAGAATAGATAGCATAAATTTAAATGTTCTAATTTTATTAGATAGTACTCATAGTAATTATTTTGCCATTCCGTTAACTATGTTAAGTGAGTATGAACGAGTAAATTTGAAAAAGTATTTAAAAGACAAACTAAATCTAGATCTTGATAATATCGAGGTAAGGGATAGATTTATAGATATAAATTTTATATAAAATTTTCTAAAACCCTTTATTTCAGTATATTTAATAAATTCCAGCTTAAGCAGATAAATTTTATCTTTTTATTGACGAACCTCAATGCTTATCGAAATTTAAATAGGTAAAATTCACTCCTAATTTCAGTTAAAGGAGTGAAAATGGGAGAATTTAAGAAGCTCTGGATGGCGCTCGTAGTGGTGCTCATCGTGGGCTTTAGTTTCTTGGGTTTTTACGGCGGCGAGGTGTATAGGCAGTCTCCGCCGGTGGTAAAATTTACCGATGCTAGCGGCAACGAGCTAATCAGCACCGAGCGCATTTACCGCGGACAGGAGGCCTGGCAGAGCATCGGCGGTATGCAGGTGGGCTCGATCTGGGGTCACGGCGCGTATCAGGCGCCTGATTGGAGCGCGGATTGGCTGCATAAAGAGCTGGTTGCGTTTATGGATATCAAGGCGCAGGAGCGCTTCGGAGCGAAATTTGACGCTTTGAGCGACGAGCAAAAGGCGCAGATCAAGGCGCTTACCAAGGCCGAGTACCGCACCAATACCGTAAAAGACGGCACCGTTAAGCTAAGCGATGATCGCTTAAAGGCTATGGCGGTCGTAAAAGACGAGTACATGGGCGTTTTCGGAAACGATCCGCGCTTTAAAAAGCTTCGCGAGGATTACGCGATGAAGGAAAACACGCTCGCAAACGAGCAACACCGTGCCGAGCTCGTGGATTTCATCTTTTGGACTGCGTGGGCGGTTTCTACGGATCGTCCAAGCGGAGAGGCGACCTATACCAATAACTGGCCGCACGAGCCGCTAATAGACAATGTCCCTACCACGGAAAACGTCGTTTGGACAATCGCAAGCCTCGTTATTTTGCTTACCGGCATCGGTCTTCTGGTGTGGTTTGGAAATTTCTACGGCAAAAAGGACGAGGATTTCGAGGCTCCTGCGAAGCTAAACGCCGATCCGATCGCCGCTTTAGCGCTTACGCCGTCGCAAAAGGCGCTCGGTAAGTACCTTTTCGTAGCGATTGCGTTGTTTGCATTTCAGGCCTTCATCGGCGGCTTTGTTGCGCACTACACGATCGAGGGTCAGTCCTTTTTCGGGCTTGATATTTCGCAATATATCCCTTACTCGCTAGCGCGCACCTGGCACGTGCAGGCGTCCATTTTCTGGATCGCTACGGGCTTTTTGGCGGCTGGATTGTTTCTAGCTCCGATAATCAACGGCGGCAAGGATCCAAAATTTCAAAAGCTCGGCGTGGACGTGCTTTTCTACGCGCTTCTTTTCTTAGTCGTCGGCAGCTTCGCCGGCGAATACATGGCGATTGCGGGCAAGATGGATCCAAGTAGCAGCTTCTGGATCGGACATCAAGGATACGAGTATTTAGACCTCGGTAGAATTTGGCAGCTGATACTGTTTGTGGGCCTTGTGATCTGGATGGTGCTCGTGCTGCGCGGCTTTATCGCAGGCTTTAGAGCCGAGGGCGATAAGAATTTATTGGCGATCTTTACCGCTTCGGTCATCGCCGTGGGGCTTTTTTACGGCGCGGGACTATTTTACGGACAACGCTCGCCGATCCCTGTGATGGAGTATTGGCGCTGGTGGGTCGTGCACCTTTGGGTAGAGGGATTTTTCGAGGTTTTCGCGACGGCGTCTTTGGCGTTCGTATTCGCGTCCTTGGGCCTCGTAAGCAAGAAATTTGCCACCTACACCTCGATTGCTAGCGCGTCGATTTTCCTAATTGGCGGAATTCCTGGCACCTTCCACCACCTCTATTTTGCGGGCACCACTACGCCGATAATGGCTGTGGGTGCAAGCTTCTCGGCGCTTGAGGTCGTGCCTTTGGTACTTTTGGGCTCGGAGGCGTTTCATTATTACAAGCTTCAATTCGCGCAGGATTGGGCCAAGCGTTTAAAATGGCCGCTTTACTGCTTCATCGCCGTAGCGTTTTGGAATATGCTAGGCGCGGGCGTTTTCGGCTTTTTGATCAACCCGCCGCTTGCGCTATTTTATATCCAGGGCTTAAACACCACCGCGGTGCACGCCCATACGGCGCTATTTGGTGTATACGGCTTTTTGGCTCTTGGCTTCGTGTGGCTCGTGGCGCTGTATATTTACAAAGACAAAAGCTTCGACGATACGCTGATGAAGATCGGCTTTTGGGCACTTAATGCGGGTCTGCTTCTAATGGTGCTGATTTCGCTTCTTCCAGTTGGAATTTTGCAGGCGTTTGCGGCGATCGACGTGGGTATGTGGTACGCAAGAAGCGCGGAGTTTTTGCAAAAAGATAGCCTCTATGGGCTCCGCTGGGCGCGCATCATCGGCGATACGATCTTTTTGGTTGGAAGCGTGTGCTTCTTGCTTCAAATCGTGCGAATGATATTCTCACGCGCTAAATAGAGCTTTTGTGAGCTTTAATTACTCGCTTTGCCTCGCAGGAATTTTATGTTCTTGCGAGGCTTTTTAAATTTAACGCACTTTGCGCATGCCCCATTCGCGCAAGTTTTTGCGTGGATATTTTTACTCAAATTCCACTCGCGCAGGCTTTTGTCGCGGAAGATATCCGTGCGAGCTTTAAGCTTAGCCGCAAATCGCGCTAAATCTTTAAAATTTTAAAATTTTATCCTCTTAAATTTACCCGAGCCAAATTTTAAATTTGCTACAATTACCGCCGAAATTTCAATCTCAAGGAGTGGAAAATGGGTGTGCGAGAGCAAATTTTAGAAGACATTAAAACGGCGATGAAGAGCGGCGATCGCTTCCGCAGAGACAGCCTGCGGATGCTTAACGCCGCGCTTAAGCAGGTCGAGGTGGACGAGCGCATCAGCCTTAGCGACGAGCGCGTCTTTAGCATCCTTCAAAGCGAGATCAAGCGCCGAAATGACTCCGCGGCGCAGTATCGCGCGGGCGGTCGTGACGATCTGGTGCAAAAAGAGCAGGGCGAGATCGAGATCATCGCGTCCTATCTGCCCGCGCAGCTAAGCGATGCCGAGCTTGCCGCCGAGGTTGGCTCGCTAATCGCGCAGCTCGGTGCGAGCGGCGCAAAGGACATGGGGCGCGTGATGAAAGCCGCCAAGGAAGCGCTCGGCTCAAGCGTGGACGGCAAGCGGCTGAGCGATGCAGTCAAAGCGGCACTGAAGTAGCCTGCGTTTGGGGCTAAATTTCGGCTACGGCTAAATTGTATCGGCTAAAATTTTGCGGCCGAAATTTTTTGAGATAGAACTTTGGCTGCGGAATTCATACGCTAATTTAAAATTTTAAAGGATCATTATGAAAAAATTTATCGCGGTTTTACTAGCTGTCCTGCTTGTGGGATGCCAGTGCAAACAAAACGTAGTGCCTGGGGCGAAAGAAACGCCCGAAAAGATTACGGCATTTTTCATAAACGATGGCAAGGAATACATCGTAGGCGAGAAACTCAGCTATGTGCTGACGGACGGCTCGTCGCTTAAGAAAATTTCAGAATTTTACGATGGCGGATACGCCAAAGGGCTTAAGCGCGAGTTTGTACAGATCGAAGTAACCGATGCTAAAAACGGCGAGGTGCGCGGTAGCTTCAGCGCATTTTTGAATTCCGCCGCAGGAGCAGATGTCGCCAAAATCAAGGCTCTAGCGAACCGCATCGAAATCGATGAGAAAAAAGGCGAGATCGAGGTTATTTTTAACTTTGATGCGCGCGTCGTACAGATCAAAAATCTTAGCGAAATAATGAAGCCAAGCGATAGGCTACGCTCTGCGATCCCGGCAAATATCGAGGTTAGACCTGAACGCTGCGAGGGCAACGCCTTATTGTATACGATAAGCGCCATCGTAGCTATACCGATAATAATCGTGGGAACAGTGCTATTTCTACCTGTGGTAGCGATGCAGGAATATAGCCCGCGATAGTAAAAGCCGTGAAATTGCGTATCTTGCAGCGAAACTTACAATGTAATGATCGATGAAGCTCGGCGAAATTTGGCATAACTTAGATCGTAAGTTTGATCTATTTATGATCGCATTTTATTTGGCGGCGATGTGGTACGGATTTCTTTTTAGCTTGAATCCGAAAAGTTTAGATGATCTGAAAATCGCAAATGGAATAATCATGGATGTCGGAAGCGATGATGGGCGCGAATATATGCAGATTTTTACGGACGAGCGCAAATTTATCAAAGTCTTTTTAAATGGCGATACGGATAACTTAACCTACTTTTATAAAAATAAAATTTTGCTCAATGCGGCAATTGTTGAAGCTAATTTTAAGCGCTCAGGAGCGGACGAGTGGCAAGGCATAAATATCAAGCCTTCTATCTCACTAATCGCATACGAATGGCTGGAAGGCAAGCGAGTTAAAGCTTGGTATCAAAGCCGTCCGTTTCCGTTTCAGGGTCGCGGCACGGCATATCAAGTTTTATTTTTGGATTATAATGCGAGCGTCGATCCGCCGCAGCGCGAGTATCTGATGAAATTCAGATATGACAAATACGCTACGACGGATGATAAATTTACAGCTATGGTATTTGGAATTTTAACGCTCTTCTTTCTTGTGATAGTGGCGGGTAAATTTTATCAAGCATGGCGCCGATTGCAATAAAAACTGTGCTGCAGAATTTTAGCCGCAGCGATAGTTCAAAACACGGCGCGCAGTATCGATACGAAGTACTTTAAAAGACGCTAGGCTTGCGGCGTGTATTTCATTGCGGATAGCGGCGCAAGCAGGATAAGTTTACGGCGATAAATTTAAATCGTCATCAAAAACAGATCGAAACGAGATTTAAAATTTTGATAAATAGCATGCGCCGAGTTTTGAAATTTTGCGGCTTTGTCTGCGCCGGCTAGCGCGAAATTTTAAAATTTAAACTGCTCGAGGTTTCAAAATTTTAAAATTTTAAATTTCGCGCTCGTTTAGCAGTGCCCATAAATTCTAAATGTCAAATGGGGCGGATGGGCTAAAATAGCCCATTTATCAGCCCCTTAATCGCGTCAGATTTTTCCTTTTTCGCGTCGTTTTTGCTGCTATTATCGTCCTTTTTCACACCGAAAAGCTTGTCGATGCCCTTGCCGATCTGCTTGTCAAGCTTGCCCTTTAGATAATCCGATTGGATATTGTATTTCGGCTCTTTGATCGTGCCGGTGATGTTTATTTCAAGATCGGTCTTTTCGATATTTGCTTTAACCGGCACCGAAATCGCGCCCGTTTTGCTATCCAGCGTGCCGTCCGTTACGTTTAGCTTGCTTTTTTGCGCGCTCATATCGGCGTTAAAATTTATCAAATTTTGCTTGATCGTGCCGTTTACTTTGGCGTCGTTATAGACCTCGCCGCCTAGATCGCGGCCTAAAATTTTGCCGATTTTGTCGATCAATCCGCCGCTAGGAAGGCGGCCGTTATTGATGATCGCGTCGAATTTGCCGCTGTGCGAGCTGGTATTATACGTAAGATTCGCATTGCCCGTGCCGTCGTAAACGTGATCGATATTTAGAAGCGTCGTAAGCTCTTTGACGATAAAATTTTGGATTTTAAAGTTCGCTTCATCGCCCGCGATCTGTCCGTTTAGCTCGCCGCCCGCAACCTTGGAATTTACGGTCGCAAACAGGCTCTTGCCGTCGTGCGAAAGCTCGCCGGTAGCGGCAATTTTACCGTTTAGTCTGCGATTTAGAAAAAATTCTAGTCGCTGCAGACTCGGGATCAGTAGCGCGTAGTTAGCCTTAAGCGCTTTGTTTTTAAGCTCATAAGTGCCGTTTAAGCTCTGAAGCTGCGCTAGATCGGAGTTTGCGCTTACGCTAAAGGTTGCGACGGAGTTTTTGATATTTGTCTGCGCCTGCGCATCTGTTTTTAGATCGCTCGGGAAGCTCTTGCCCGTCGTGCCGTCTAAAAATTTCTTAAAAATTACGCCGTTAGCGAGCGAAATTTGCGCCGTGCCGTTGATACTGTCTTTTAAATTTAACTTCGCATCGCCGTTTATCGTGCCGTTTCCGATCGCGTTGCCGTAAAACAGAGCCGAAAGCACGGCCAGATTTAGATTGCTCGCCTTAAGCTTTAGATCGCTTAAATTTCCGCTCGCGTTCAGGTTGCCGCCCATAGCGTTTAAATTTAAGCTTAGATTTTTAAGCTCATTTTGCGCTAGAGCCGCGCTAAGCTCGCCGTTTGCCTTGCCCTGCAGCTTCACTCCCAGGACGTTTTGTAGCGCGGCTAGATCGTTTGCGCTTAGCTTCGCGGACAGCTCGCCGTTTTTGTTTTTCAGGTCAAATTTGGCCTCGGCATCCGCTTTAAGCGCATCTTTAAACGCTGAAATTTGCGAGTTTGAAAGCTCAAGCGTAGAAAAATCGGTCTTTAAATTTCCGTTTGCTTTAACATCGCCCGAAATTTTACGCCCGATAAGGCTTTCGAGCTTCGCTAGATCGGGCAAATTCAGATTAAAATCTGAGTTTAAAGTTTTGTTTTTCAGATCAAATTCCGATTTTTCGGCGTTGATCTTGCCTAGCGTCGAATCGATCTTGCTTGCTGCTCGCAGGACGTCATTTTGCGCCGTGATGTCCGAGTTTAGCGTGATCTGCACGCCCTTTGGGATAGAGATATTCATATCTTTAAACGCAGATTCGTTTAGGATCAAATTTGAACTCTTGATACTTGCGTTGCCCTCTGCACCGCCGCTGCTAGCCTTGATGTCTGAGAGAATGTCGATATTTCCTTTGGCGTAGATCGGCAGAGAGGCCACGGCAAGGGCCTTTTCGACGTTTAGGCCCTTAGCATCGATTTGCAGATCAAGCGGACTAAGGTCTTTTAAATTTGCTAAAAATTTTACGTTGCTATCAAAAATCCGCCCGCTGCCGTTGATGCCGAATTTGTCAAGATCGCCTAAAATCTGCCCCTTAAGGTTTAGCCCTTCGTCCATTTTTATGCCGAGCTTGGCTAGATCGTGCGCGTTTGCGTCGTAGTTAAGATCGAAAGAGCGCGCAAAAAGCGAGTATTTACCCTTTACGTTTACGTTCGCAGCGTCATTTACGTTGGCGCTGATGTCCAGATCACCGAAATTTAGATCGAATTTCTCAAGTTTCACGTCAAGTCCGCTTTTTTCTTTGATCAAATTTTCTATGTAAGGCTTGGTGAGATTGTTGCCAAAATCGCTGAAAAATAGGCAGCCTGCGCCTACTATAAGCAGGATTAAAATTCCTGCGATTATGCCGAAAATTTTCATTTCGTCCCCTTAAAATTTAAAATTTGAGGGTATTATAGCCCTTAAAATTTAACGTTTGAAATCTCAATACTTGAGTTTAAATCACTAAAGTTTTATAAAAATTTTTCATAAACTATTGACAAGATTTTAAATTTTGCATATAATCTTAGCACTCAAACACATTGAGTGCCAATTTTAGAAATCACAAATCAAAGAAAGGACTGAAATGAAATTTCAACCACTTGGCAAGCGCGTTCTAATAGAGCGCGAGGAGGAAACTAAAAAGACCGCTTCGGGTATCATCATCCCCGACAATGCTTCAAAAGAGAAGCCTTCGACCGGCAAAATCGTAGCCGTCGGCAGCGAATGTGAAGGCGTCAAAAATGGCGATACCGTAGCGTTTGCAAAATACGCAGGTAGCGAGATCAGCTTAGACGATAAGAAATACCTTATCTTAAATTTAGAAGATGTTTTAGGCATAATTAAATAAAAAGGATTGAAAATGGCAAAAGAGATTATTTTTTCAGACGACGCAAGAAACAAGCTTTACGCGGGCGTTAGAAAGCTAAACGACGCTGTAAAAGTTACGATGGGGCCTCGCGGTCGCAATGTCTTAATCCAAAAGAGCTTCGGCGCTCCTGCGATCACAAAAGACGGCGTGAGCGTGGCTAAAGAGATTGAGCTAAAAGATACGCTAGAGAATATGGGCGCTTCTTTGGTGCGTGAAGTAGCGAGCAAAACTAACGATCAGGCAGGCGACGGCACTACGACTGCGACCGTGCTAGCTCACGCGATCTTTAAAGAAGGCCTACGCAACGTAACTGCGGGCGCAAATCCGATCGAAGTTAAGCGCGGTATGGATAAATTTAGTGCTGCGGTTATTGAGGAGCTAAAAAAATCATCTAAAAAAGTAAGCGGCAAAAAAGAGATCGCTCAGGTTGCTACGATCTCTGCTAATAACGACAGCGCGGTGGGCGATCTGATCGCAGACGCTATGGAAAGAGTCGGCAAGGACGGCGTTATCACGGTAGAAGAGGCAAAATCTATCAACGATGAGTTAAACGTAGTCGAGGGAATGCAGTTTGACCGCGGCTATCTAAGCCCATATTTCATTACAAATGCCGAGAAAATGCTAGTCGAGCTAGCTTCTCCACTAGTGCTTCTATTTGACAAAAAAATTACAAATTTAAAAGATCTACTTCCGGTTTTGGAGCAGGTTCAAAAAAGCGGCAAACCGCTTCTAATCATCGCCGAGGATATCGAGGGCGAGGCACTTGCGACTTTAGTCGTAAATAAACTTCGCGGCGTACTAAACATCTCTGCGGTCAAAGCCCCTGGATTTGGCGACCGCAGAAAGGCGATGCTTGAAGATATCGCGATTTTAACGGGCGGTACCGTCATTAGCGAGGAGCTTGGCAGAACGCTAGAAAGCGCCTCCATGGCTGATCTTGGACAAGCCGAGCGCATCGTGATCGACAAAGATAACACCACTATCGTAGGCGGCGCGGGCAAGAAAAAAGATATCGATGCGCGCGTTTCGCAGATCAAAGCTCAGATCGCCGAGACTACGAGCGATTACGACAAAGAGAAGCTTCAAGAGCGCATGGCTAAGCTTAGCGGCGGCGTTGCGGTTATCAAGGTGGGCGCTGCGACTGAGACCGAGATGAAAGAGAAAAAAGATCGCGTGGACGACGCTCTAAACGCAACTAAAGCAGCCGTGGACGAGGGTATCGTAATCGGCGGCGGTGCTGCGCTAATCAGAGCTGGACTTAGCGTAAAGCTAGCTCTAAGCGGCGACGAGCTTATCGGTGCAGACATCGTTAAGCGCGCGCTTTTTGCTCCACTTCGCCAGATCGCAGAGAATGCGGGATTTGATGCGGGCGTCGTAGCTAATAAGGTCGAGCAAGGCTCAGATAAAAAATTCGGCTTCAACGCCGCAAACGGCGAGTACGTCAATATGTTTGAAGCGGGCATCATCGATCCTGTGAAGGTCGAGCGCATCGCGCTTCAAAACGCAGTCTCTGTCGCAAGCTTGCTTCTAACGACCGAAGCGACCGTAAGCGAGATCAAAGAGGAGAAACCTGCAATGCCTCCAATGCCTGATATGGGCGGAATGGGTGGCATGGGCGGAATGATGTAGCCCCATAGGAGCGTCATTCGGCGCCCCCATACGCCTTGCGGCGGTGCTGCGAGATTTTGCGGCGCCGCGAAATGCTTTATGCGCGGCGATATTTTTGCCATACGCCGTCAGAATGATATGTGCCGCGTTTTGGATATGTCTAAGGCGCGGCGATTTATTATGAATTAGCGATTAAGCGGTGTGATTTTTAGTCACTGCATGATCTTATAAATTTCGTATCTCACCGCAAATTTACGGTTTTGCCGCATTATCCTTTAAATTTAAAAACTTTATTTGAGCTTGCTTTTTACCTTAAATTCTGACTTGCCACTCAAAATTTAAGCGCAGAATTCTAAAACTTTAAAATTTTCAGCTATCCCACCTAAACGCTTACAAGATAAAATTTTTTCGTGGCGTCATATTTTTAGTGTGATAAAATTCTATTGCAAACAGAATCCTAGCTGCGGAATTTTTGAAGCTTAGCCTTTATCCAGGTTTTTATTTGGCGATACGGCTTGGAATTAGAGCTGAAATTTCATAGCCTCACTCATTAAATTTAACGCCGCTTAATCTAAGCTTTGCTAAATTTCGCCTAAAATCCATGGAAAGGAAAACGATGAAAAATTTAGCTCGTATTTTTTTAATTGCGTTCATTTTGGCGAGCTTTTCTAGCGTTTTTGCTGCGCAGCAAAACCACGAATTGCCTGTCGCGTTGCAAAACCATAAATCTAAAATTTCATCTCAAAATTTGCGAGCCAAAGATCATCCGAGTAAAAATACCTCGGCAAAATTCTCTGCCGAGCCGCATGCTAAAAAATCTGCAAATGCTAAAAGCCTTTCAAAATCCAAGCTCACAAAAAATACGCGTGCGTCTAGGAATTTCGCTAAAAATTCCACGCAAAAAAGTGCGAAAAATTTTACTAAAAATCCCGGGCAAAATTCCGCATCGCATTCTGCGAGAAATAAAGCATCTATGAGCCCAGCTAATCAATCAGGCAGTCAGAATGGAGCTAGCAAGAGCCTAGTCGCGACGCTGATGCGTTTGCCAAAGACCCGTATTTATGAGGATGAGGTGCCAAACGCCCGCGATACGGAGCAAACTTACAGAGGCGCAGACATGCGGAGAAGCGTAAGCGCGCAAACTCACGGAGGCGCGGATGAGCAGACCGGCAAAACCGTAGACGCACAAGCTCGAAAATTAACGACGACTCGAATTGCACAGCCGCAAGCTCGCTACGGCTATAGTGCAACTCGTTCTGGCGCTATGGGGCATACAGCTGCATCTCATTCGAGCGCCACGAAGTATACGGCTCGTCAAAATGCCCGCGCGCCCTATCTTCCCACATCTGCTCGCTCTAGCCGTGCGATAGGGCGCTCTGGCGGTAGCGCGCTTGGTAGGATGTCGTCGCCAAAGCGGGGTAATGCACTAGGGCAAGGTGCTACGATGCGTTATGATGAGCGTTGGGTGAGGCCCGCTCCACAGCCGTACGAGCCTGCGCCTGAGACTGAGAAAAAGCGAGGGCTGATATTTTCATCGCAGTGGGGCCCCGCCGCGCCGAAAAGTAAGTGGCAGCAGCACGAAGCCCCGACGGATGACGCTTCGTCGCGCAATGAGTCGGTGATGGATATGCTGCAGGACAAGATGAGCAGGGTCAAGGTGAATATGGAGCTAGTGCGCTAGCCTAGGCGGCACGCCGGCGCAATTTATATGCGTAGGCGGTTTAAATTTTGCTGCCTCTATAAGATCGCGATACAGGCGCTTGCATTGCAAAAACACGAACGCTGATGTTTTTCGGCTTTGCCGTCGTGCGAAACAATGCCCTAATACTGCAATTAAAGATAGAATGTTCATATTTCATCTACTTGCTTTGAATTTCACGGCTGCATGCCGCGCTGCTAGGATAAACCATACTGCACTCGTTTTGCGCGAGTGAGCGCTGCGACGATACTGCGAGTAAAATTTCGCGGAAATTTCAAAAGCTTAATTTTGTAATTTTACGTCGCAGGACTTCGCCCGTCTCGCCTACTAAATTCGCGGAATTTTGCTTGGCCGCGTAGTTTGTTAAATTTCGCTTGCCATCAAATTTTGTAGAGTTTCATTTGTTGTCGGAATTTTTAGAATTTTATTAGATGGCTAAATTTTATAGAACTCTATTTGTTAAAATTTCACGGCGAAATGAAATTTTTCGTAAGCGCAAAAGCAAAATTCAGCGAGTGAAATTTTGCAGGCAAAATTCTGCGGCGGCTAGCGAGCGCGAATTATTAAATTTTAACCCCGTTTTGAATAAAATAGCGCAAAAAATTCTAAAGGCTTAAATTTGAAAAATCGCTATCCGACCCGCCAAATCTCCGTCGGCTCCGTCAAAATCGGCGGCGGCGCGCCCATCTCCGTGCAGTCGATGAGTTTTTCTAAGACTAAGGATGTGGAGGGCACGCTAGAGCAGATTAACCGCCTATATTTCGCAGGCTGCGACATCGTGCGCTGCGCCGTGCTCGATAAGCAGGACGCGGACGCGCTCGCACGTATCAAAAAAAGCTCGCCGCTTCCCATCGTAGCGGACATCCATTTTAATTTTCGCTTGGCGCTGCAGGTCGCGGAGTTTGTCGACGGAGTCCGCATAAATCCGGGCAATATCGGCGGCAAGGATCGTATCAAGGAGGTCGTGCGCGCGTGCAAAGCTCGCAATCTGCCTATCCGTATCGGCGTAAATTTGGGCTCTTTGGAGGAGCAGTTTGAGCAGAAATACGGTCGCAGCGTGGAGGCGATGGTGCAAAGCGCACTGTATAACGCCGCGCTGCTTGAAGATGAGGACTTTAGCGATATTGCGATCTCGCTTAAGACTTCGGACGCGCCGAGCACGGTGGCTGCGTATCGCGCGCTGCGCCCGCTATGCGAGTATCCTTTTCATCTGGGCGTGACCGAGGCGGGGACGAAATTTCACGCGAGCATCAAGAGCGCGATCGCGCTGGGAGCACTTCTGATGGAGGGGATCGGCGATACGATGCGCGTGAGCATCACGGGCGAGCTTGAGGAGGAGATCCGCGTCGCGCGCGCGATCCTGCAGGATGCGGGCGTGCAAAAAAGCGGCGTCAATATCATCTCGTGCCCTACCTGCGGGCGTTTGCAAAGCGATCTGCTAAGCGCGATCAAAATTGTCGAAGAAAAAACCGCACATATCAAAACGCCGCTAAATATCAGCGTCATGGGCTGCGTCGTAAATGCGATCGGCGAGGCGAAGGGCGCGGACGTGGCGATCGCGTTCGGCAACGGGCGTGGCATCGTGATGCGCCACGGCGAAGTGGTCGCCAAACTCGATGAGAGTAAGCTCGTGGAGCGGTTTTTGCAGGAGGTCGAGGACGAGGTGCGGGTTCGCGAAGGAGCGTGAGATCTATGGGGCGCCTAGCAGCTTAAATGTCGCTATGATTCGTGGCTTGGGCGGCTCGGCTCTGAATTTCGGCGCGCTTGGGCTTATCGCGGTTCGTTTAGGCTCATCGGTACAGCGCGTCTTGGCGTGAAATTTTAAAATTTCGTCTTTAAAACGGCGCTTTTAAATTTGAGCCTTTGGGGAATACGGCTTGGAATTTTGGTTTGAAATTTCGCGTGAAATTTTGAGTTAAAATTTTGGCTTTGGAATTTCGTCTTGAAATTTCATTTTAAAATTTCAACCTCGCGATTTGAAGCGAAATTTTATAGAGTAGAATTTACCGCGCGAAATTTTAAGCGGTAGAATTTTATGCTGTCTATGAAATTTAGGCGCAGGCTCTATGCGCTCGCCAATTTTACTCGCAGGATTTGCCTCGGTAGAATTCCGTGCCGCAAAGCGGAATCTTGACGGATGAAATTCCGATACGCCACGAAATTTCATCCGGCTGGATTTCGTCCTGCACCTAAATTTAAGGCGAGCGAAATTTTAAGAGTCAAAATTTCAAAGGGCGAAATTTAAAATTGACGGAATTTTAAAGGCGAAAATTCCGAGGATGAAATTTTAGATAAAAATTTAAAGCGGCTCAAATTATAAAATTTTGCCCGATAGAATTTTGCTAAGAGGCGAGATTTCAATTCTATAAAATTTAAAATTATCGCGCCGCAGAGATTTGCGGAGGCGAGCTTGAAATTTTATAGAATTTAAATGCGAAACGAGGGGAAGCGATGGCAACGAAGCAGAATGTGCCTGCAAATTTATACGATCTGGATATGGAGCGCGCGATTTTAAGCTCGCTTTTGCAAAACGAGGACGCATACGGCGAGCTGAGCGAGATAATCTCGGTCGGCGATTTTTTCTACAAGCCGCACGCCGACATCTACGAGGCGATCGTCAAGTGCTCCTCGCACAACGAGCCGATCGCGCCGAGCTTCGTTAAAAAATGGCTAGCCGAGCGCTACGACGATGGCGCATTTACCGAGGTCGTAGCCACCAGCGGCGTGGTCGATGCCCAAAAATACGCACTCGAGCTGCGCGAAAAATCGATCAAGCGCTCGCTAATCAAGGTCGCACACGAGATCCCTTCGATGGTAAACGAAGCCGTGCGCAGCAAGGACACCGCCGATAAAATCAGCTCCAAAATTTACGAGCTCATCGACGAGGAGCGCCACGGCGGCATCAAAAAATCGCATGAGATCATCGCCGACGTGGTAGAGGAGCTCAAGCGCCAAAAGGCGCTCGCAGGCTCGGAGCTCGTGGGGCTTGATACCGGCTTTCGCTTCTTAAACGACTGCACGAAGGGGCTAAAGCCGGGCGAGCTCATCATCATCGCCGCCCGCCCCGGCATGGGCAAGACCGCCTTTGCGCTAAATTTGATGATGAAAACGCTGCAAAGCGGCAAAGGCGTCGTATTTTTCTCGCTAGAGATGCCCTCTGTGCAGCTGATGTATCGCATATTAAGCGCGCTTAGCTCGATCCCGCTAAGCGACATAATGAGCGCAAAGCTCAGCGACGACGACTGGACGCGCTTCAACGACGCTTGCGACGCGGTTCTGAATATGCCGCTTTTCGTCTATGACAGCGGCTATGTAAACATCCACCAAGTCCGTACCCAGCTGCGCAAGCTCAAATCCGCAGACGCCAATATCGAGCTTTGCGTGATCGATTATATCGGCCTTATGACGAGCACGAGCAATTACTCCGAGCGCCACCTGCAAATCGCCGAAATTTCGCGCGGGCTCAAACTTTTGGCGCGCGAGCTAAACATCCCGATCATCGCGCTATCGCAGCTAAACCGCTCGCTTGAGGCGCGCTCGAACAAACGCCCGATGCTAAGCGATCTGCGCGAAAGCGGCGCGATCGAGCAGGACGCCGACATCATACTTTTCGTCTATCGCGACGAGGTTTATAAAGAGCAGATGGAGCGCGAGCGCATTTCGCGGCTGGAGGCCGAGGGCAAGGACGCTGGCGAGCCCGTGTTTAGGCGCAACGACTATCAGGAAAAAGCCGAAATCATCGTCGGTAAAAACCGCTCGGGCGAGGCGGGCAGGACGATCGAGGTGGGCTTTCAGGGCAGATTTACCCGCTTCGTCGATACGAGCTTCGGCGGCGAGCCCAGCGAGAGCGCGATCTTTAACGAAAACGACAATCTCGACTACGTCTCGCAGCTGCAAGACCAGGGCTTTGAGGAGCCTACTGCGCCGCGCCTCGATATGCCGAATCCCGATGCAGCGCAGAATTTGCAGCAAAATTTAACGCAGAATTTTAATGAAGCCCAAAGTTTTAACGAAGCGCAAAATAGCGGCGTAAGCTTAAACGAAAGCTCTGCTGGTGCTCGAAATTCCGGGGTAAATATCGATTTTGACGAGATGCCTAGCTTCGGTCAAAGCGATGCGCAGGACGGCGAGGAGATAGACGGCGAGTCTAAGCTTAGCGCAGAGCAGGGCTTAGCAGAGGTGCGTCGTGCGGCACAGGACGCACCGCAAAAGCAAGAATTTCAGGAGCAAAATTTAGATGATACGAGAGTGGGCGGTGTCGCGCCTCAAACAAAAAGCGCGCATAAAAATTTAGCAGGCACTCCGCAGGGCGTAAAAGGCACATCTCGGGGCGCAAAAGGCGCGCAGCAAGGTGCAGAGGGTGCATCGCAAGAGGCAAATAACGCACGACAAGAGAACTCTGTGTATTTTGGAAGCGGCGAGGGCGATGAGCCGCCTTTTGAGCCGCAGGAGCCGCAAGAGGACGAGGCTAAATTTAAACCCGCGCCGCCTTTAAATATCGAAGATATGGGCATTCCAAAGATCAATGAGGCAAACAGGCTCGATGACGACGACGCGCCGCTGGATCTGTGAAATAGCGCTTAGGCTAGCGCTGATCGTTAGCGTTTTTTGCTTCGCGCTTTACGCGCAGGATTTCAGTGACGCGGGCTTTTGCGCGCTGGCGGCGTTTTGGGCTTATGCGCTATTTCGGGTACTATTTAGCTTTTTTTACGAGGCGAAGCAGCGCGCCAATGCAGCGCTATTTCGCAGCAGCGGGACTTTGATTAAAATTTTTAGAGGCAGGCTCATAAGCGGGGTTTTAGCCTTCGCGGGCGCGATCCTCTTAAGCGCCACTTTGGCGCTAGGCATAGCGGATCTGCGCGGCGCGGAGCTATTCGTGACGCTCGCGGCGCTGCCTGCAGCTCTTGCTCTGATGCGCCTAGCGGTGCTGAAGCTCAGCCTAAAAGAGATTAAAAATCCTAGAATTTTATCGCTCAAACTTAGCATTTTGCTACTCGCCGCGCTTGCCGTCGCGGTAAATTTTGCCATAAATTTAGCCTATTTGCGGCTCGCGGACGGCGTAGATACTACCGCGCACTTTCAAAATTCCGCGATAAATTTTACTCCGCCCGCCCGCACCGCCGCATCCGCCGAAGACTTCGCGAGGAATAAGGTTTCCGTGCCCGTAGGAAATTTTGCAACAGATAATTCTGCTAAATCAGCTAAAAATTCCGCTGCGAACAACGCCGCCATAGTTGTGCGAAATTCCGAGACGAGCAATGCCGTCAAGCCCGCAGCGGGTGCTGCCAAAAATCCTACCGCTTCGCCCGCAAATTTTAAAGCGGGCTCCGTCAGAGGGGTGCAGGTCTCGGCTGAAAATTCTAAGGCAGATCCCGTCGCTACGCCGCAGACCTTCGCTAAAAATTCTACGAAAAGCTACGCCGCAGCGCAAAATTTAAATTTAGCTCCAACTCCCGCCACGCTGAGTATGGCTGCCGACAATTCCGCCAAAAATTCCGCGACAAGCTCCGCATCAATCCCTGAAATTTTTGAAATTTTAAAATCTACCGCGCCGCAAGCGCACTTCAAATCCGCCCTGCTAAATGAAATTTACGCTTTGAAATTTTACAAAAACGTGCTGTTTGAGCTGGCGCTGTCGCAGAGCCCTAGCGCGCTAAAAATCGCTCTTTTGTTTCTGATCTGCGCGGGAGATTTCCTCTTTTACTGCGCGATCTTGCATCTTTGCGCCTTCGTGCTTTTTACGCCGCGAGCCGCAGCCGCGCCCAAAATAGGGCGCTTTAGCGGCATGATCTTCGCGCTTGCCTACGTCACGCTGTGTTTGATCTGCGCCGCGCAGACGCGCACGGCAAGGGGCGAAGCGGAGGCCGCACATCCTAAAAGCGCGGTCGAGGCGAGCGTGCAGATCGTGCTGCAAAGCGGCGAGCGGCTGATCTTAAGCGCGCGAGAGGCGGACGCGCTAAGAGGCGAGCTAAATGCCACGCGCTTCGCCGCGGAAGCAAACGCCGCGTCCGCGCTAAATAGCTACATCGACGCCGTTTACGACGAGGGCGCGAGGCTTAGCGCGCAGAAAATGGCGGATTTTAATTACTCGTTTCTGAGCGATTATCTGGTGCTGTGGCACGGCGTGTGGGACGATGACGCTGGGGCGTATCTGAATGAGAAATTTGCGGGCTTCGTAAGCGAAAGCTTCCCGAAAGATTTTGGCGAAAATATCGCTAAAATCGCTGCGGCAAACGTTAAAAATTATGAGAGCTCGCTAAATTTTACGCTCAAAAAATACGGCGCGAAAATCGATCTTAACGTCACGCAGAGCTTCAGCCTAAAAAGCAAGGCGTATCGCGCGAGCGGGACTGGGCTGGGGGCGCTGGGCGGCGTGCTGGGCGCAAAGCTGATAAGCAAGAGCCTCGCTAAAACTGCGGCCAAGACGGGCGCGAAGACCATTACCAAGGCGGGCGCCAGCGCGACAAGCGGTAGTGCGGGGCTCGTGTGCGGCCCGGGCGCGGTGGTGTGCGTGCCTGCGTTTGCCGTGGCTACGTGGTTTGGGCTGGATTTTGCGTTTGCCAAGGGCGACGAGGCGCTGAACCGAGAGGAGTTTGAAGCTGCGATCGTGCGCGATATGATGGCGGCGAAAGAGGAGCTAAAGCGCGCGCTGGCGGAAGATTTCAACGCGACGATAGATGAAATTTCGAGTGAAATTTTAAATTTAGACGGAAAGTAGGGCAGCGGATTATGCCCGCGCAACTTAGACCCGTTGCGAGCGAAATTTTACGGCGGATTATGGAGCTTTCGTGCGTAGCGGGTGGCGAAATTTTAAAATTTCATTTAAGTGTGGGCGGCGGGCGGGATTACGGCGCATTTATCGCGCCGCCGCGCTCCTTAAATTTAAGAGCTAACTAAAAATTTTTAAATATAATCGCCGCTTAAAACAAGGAGTGCTAATGAAAAAATTCTATCTTAAAATTTCGTTATTTACGTTTATAGCGGCATTTGCGGCGATCCCGGCTGCGGCAAAATTGATAAAGTTAGAGGATTTAAAGAACGAAGAACAAAGAGTGCTTTTTAAATCCTGCGATTACGGCGAAGGTAAATATAGCTCATGCAATAAACTCGTTGAAATTTTATCTAAAGAGTGCGAGGATGGTAATATGCGCTCATGTGCTACACAGAGTGAGCTTTTACTATCATTACGCCGAGTAGAGGAAGCTACGAAATATCTGATTAAGCTGTGTGATGCTGATAGTACATATCACTGTTTTATATTGGGTACGCTAATAAATATAGGCTCTCTTTAACTTAAGCTCACACAAAGGAGCAGTAAGTTACGATGGATACTAT
>NZ_CALLWC010000036.1 GCF_938015785.1 uncultured Campylobacter sp.
TATCAGAAACTGTTGAAACTGATAAGAGAAAATCCGCTTAAGTTTAATTGAGCCTTTAAAAATATAAAATTTTGCTATCTAAGCCTAATAACGCCGCCGTTTTCATTTAGAATTTTTGCAACTTCGGGCAATTTATATGTTTCCATGCATAATTCATCATTTTGGCTTGCGCCTTTTCGTATCTCCAAAATAGCGTTTTTACCCGTATCGATTGTGGTTATAGTAAAGCAGCTGACATAGCTCGTCGTGCCTATGCTAATCGAGTTCGGAGCTATCTGCTCGACCGTCATGCTTGTCATCTTGTCTGGATTTTCGTCGAATCTACCTTGCGATACGTAAAAATCAATATAGTCTTTTATCACGATTTGCAATTTTTTCGATAATGCCTCGTAGACCTCTTCTTTACTCATTCTAAGGTCTTCCTTGAGAAACTTTATTTCCTTTCTTAAAAGCCTACATTTTTGGCTAACTGCATCGCCTCTACATTCCTCCAGTAGATAAGCCAGCCTATTTTTAGGCGCTGTAGAGTTTATCGGCAAACCCGTGGCGGCTAGAAACAGAAAGCATTCCACGTCGAATTCCGTATTTCGCACCTCTTTGCGCTCGCACATAGCTTTTTGTTTTTCATCTTGCGCCTTTGCCTCTTGCCTCGATACCGATTGCATCATACTTTTATAGAAGATTTTAAAATACGCCATGGCGGCTCGTTCGCAGTTGTCGTAAATCTCTGCCGATTCTTTGGATAGATCGGCTAGAGCGCACGCCTCGGAGACGCTTTTTGCTTTATCTGGATTGGCGGCATAAAAATCCTCCGTTTGAATGTCCTCTATTTCTCTCCTATCGCATCCTGCTAAGCTTAAGCTCAAAAGCACGCCTAACGATACTGCCAAGACCCTATTTTTCATGATAATTCCCTTATAATCATTTATTTTTCGTCCGTATTCAAAGTAAAATTTTAAAATCCTCGAGCGAAAAGAGTAAAATTTTATCGCTTTTTAGGCTTGCTAGCTCGCCGCTAAAGCCGCTTTTGGAAAACAGCGCGAGCAGATCGGGCGCGAGGCGCGCTTTTTCGCATTTGAGTATGAGCTCATTTAGCACGTTTTTTGAAATTTTTCGCTCCTTGTATTTGCACTCGCCCGCGACGCAAAAGCTCTCAAATTTCGCGTAGATGTCGATCTCGACCTCCTTGTTCCAAAAGCTTGAAATTTGCGAAATCTCTAAATTTAGATACTTCGCTAGCAGCTCCTTGCTTAAAATTTCAAACCCGAGCCCCGCGTAGGCGTTAAAATCCGCTTTGATTAGACTTAGCACGCGCTCTATTTCGCCGCGTCGCAGCGCGGGCAGATTCGGCTCGATAAATCTAAACCAAAACCTCGCAAAGTTGCTGCTAAAATGGACCTTGTCGGTGATATGGTAGCGGCGCAGCGCGCGCGGGAGGCGGTCATTTTTGCGCTCTTTTTGCGCCCTTTGCTCGCTTGATTTTTCGGTGATTAAAAACTTCGCGTTTATGAGGTCTGCAGTGATTTTTTGTGCCGTAAATCGCGGCAAGATTTTTGAAATTCCTATTTTTTTGCGGTCGCTTCTAGCAAATTTCATCAGCGCTTTTTTGATCTGCTCTTCACACTCGCCGCCGAATTTAAAGCGCTCGCCGAGACGTTCAAAGCAGAGCAAAATTTCATTTTCGATCGCTTCGAAAACGTCCGCGTAGCCGCTTATACAGCCTATCTCATCAAATACGAAATGAAACTGCAAAATCGCGTCGATATCGGCATCGCCTAAATTTCGCGCAGTGTCTTTTAGCTCGTAAATTTCGCCCTCCTTGCGGGCGTAATTTTAGCGAGTTTGGATATAATTTGCAAAAATTTTGGAGTCGCGCTTTGGATTTTCAAACGATCAAAGAAAATATCATCTTAAAAGAGGGGGTCAAATACTTCGATTGCGCCGCCTCGGGCCTTGCGTATCGCCCTATAGAAGCGGAGATCGAGCGCGTGCTTGCAACATACGCCAACGTCCACTCCGCAGGCGGAGAGAGCGCCGAGATTACGAGCGATTACTACGAAAATGCAAGGGCGAAAATCAAAGAGCTTCTGGGCTGCGAGGAGCGCTACTACCTGATCTCGTGCGGATTTGGCGCGACCGCGGCGATAAAGAAGCTCTGGGAAATTTTAGGCATCTATCTGCCGCCCGCGACGCGAGATAGGCTCGGTTTGCGGCGCGAGAGCTTAAAGCAGCTGCCGCTTTTCATCATCTCGCCTTTTGAGCATCATTCCGTTGAAATTAGCCTAAGACAGGGGCTTTGCGAGGTCGTACGCGTGCCGCTGGATCCAAGCGGGCTGATGGATTTTGCGCGCTTGGGCGAAATTTTATCCGCAAACAAAGGGCGCGAAATTTACGGCGTGCTTACCGCGGCATCGAACGTGACGGGGCTTAAGCTAGATTACAAACGCGCTTATTTGATGCTTAAGGCGCACGGCGGGCGGCTGTTTGTGGACGCTAGCGCGCTCATCGCGCACGAAAACGTAGATCTCGGCTTTTGCGACGGCGTGTTTTTCGGCGCGCACAAGCTCTTAGGCGGTGTGGGCGCTAGCGGAATTTTAGCAGTGCGAAAGGAGCTTTTGCGCGGCGAGGAGCCGACATTCGCGGGAGGCGGCACGATCAAATACGCGGACGCCCTGACGCAGCGCTTTATAATCGACAAGGAGCGCTTGGAGGAAGCGGGCACGCCGGGCATCATCGCGCTGGTGCGGGCATACCTCGCTCTAAAGCTTCGCAAAAGCGCGGGGCTAGAGGCGATCAAGTCGCGCGAAGAGGCTATTTGCAGGCGCTTCATAAGTGAAATTTCAAAAATCCCCGAGATTGAAATTTACGGCAATCTCACCGCGCCGCGCGTGCCGATCTTTGCTTTTAATATGCAAGGGCTTGGCGCGGACGCGCTAGCCGGGGTGCTCGGGCAGAAATTTGAGATCCAGACCCGCGCAGGCTGCGACTGCGCAGCACCATACGGCTTTGATCTGCTAGGCTTGCAGCCCGATGCCGAAATGTCGCGCAAACCCGCTTGGGTGCGGGCTAGTTTCTCGTTCATCCATGACGAAAGCGACGTGGATTTCTTAGCGGAGGCGCTAAGACAGATTGCTAAAATTCGCGATAAAATCACCTTCGTAGCGGGCAAATATCGCTGCGGCAGCATAAATTAAGCTCGCAAAATTTTATAACAAGAGCCGCTTTTAAATTTTACGGCGCGGGATTTTGCGACATAAAATTTTGTCGGTGTAATTTCGTAGCGTAAAATTTTATGACTTGGAATTTTAAAGCGCAGAATTTTATGCGCAGCTCGGGCAGCAGATACTTCGTGCCGATTGGGACGTGAAATTCTTCGGTATAAAATTTCGTGGCTTGGAATTTTGAAATTTTAAATTGCGGGCTAAATTTTGGCGGTAAATTTTGTGCTGAGGAGTTTTGCGCCGTGAAATTTGAGCGGCAAAATTCCGTGCCGCGCGGATAAATTTTACGCCGCCAAGTTTTAAAATTCCGAAATTTCAAAATTTCTCTATTCGAATGAGCTTCGCAATTTTTGTATTTCGTAGACGTGTAAAATTCTGCGCCGTGGAATTTGTGCCGTAAAATTTTGAAATTTTACAAAGCTGAATTTTACTCGGTAGACTTCCGCGGCGAGAAATTTTACTGCATAGCCCGTGGCGGCGTAAATTGACGCGGCTGTCCGAAAGCTGAATCAGGGCGCGAGCAGTTGCGATAAGAGTGCAAATTTTAAGAGGTGAAATTTTACGCAGATAAAAGGCGCAAAATTTCACCGAATTTACTCGCCAAATTCCTTTTGCAGCTTGTAAACCTTATCGTAATCGACCCCCTCGATGATGCGCGGACGCGAGGCGTTAAAATCAGCATTGATCACCGAGCGAGCGGGATCGTACTCCGGTAGATCGGTCATCTCTAAAATTTCTGCGATCGCGTGGATGAGATCGTCGTTTAAAAACGGCCTGTCTTTGGCTGCGGCGATACGCGCCCAAAGATCAGCGTTTTGCTCTTTGAACTTATCCGACGCCATGAAAATCAGCGGGATTTCGAGCGTGAAGCGGTTGATGCCGCCGTGGATTAGCTTGCCGCGGTATTGATAAAGGCTCTGAGCGTGGTCGCTAAAATAGACTATCAGCGTGTTGTCGCTCGCAAAAATTTTATAAATTTCGCTTACGATAAAATCGTTGTAAGCCACGGTGTTTAGGTAGTGCGCAAGCTCTTTTTTCTGCCCCTCATCAAGTGGTTCGCGCGAGATATCTGCGGCGCTAAATTTAGCAAAGCTTTTTGGATAGCGAAACTCGTAGCTCGGGTGCGAGCCCATCAGATGAAGGATGAAAAATTTATCCTTTTTCTGCGTGCCGTTTACCTCTGCGGCGGAGCTTTCGTCCTTACGCGCAAGAGGCGATCTTTTCGCACCCGATTTAAAATTTTTTATGCTAGGAAGCATAACTTCGTCTAGCGAGTAGGCGTATTTGTAAACCGGGATTTGATTCGTAAAGTCCGAGTGATCCGTCATTTGCGCGCTCGCGCCGCTTGCGACCGCCCACTGTCCGTAGCGCTCCTGGTTACTGATCCAAAAGGTCTCGTAGTTTGCCAGCCGCGCGAGATTTACGATATCGAGGTTGGCGCTCCACGGGCGCTGCTTTTCGCTCTCGTAATTTCCGAAATTTAGCACGTATTTTAGCACGTCGTTGGTCTTGGCACCCGGTGAGACGACATCGCTAAAGGCGATTAGATTTCCGCTTTGCTCAAGCGCTTGCAGATTCGGCGTGGTGGGCAGATAGTAGCCGTATAGGCTCATAAAATTTCGCTGCAGGCTCTCTCCGATAATAAAAACGACGTTTGAGATGCGGTTTGGCGTGGTTTTATGCGAGTGTGAGGCGTAAATGCTTTGGTATCCCGCTTGCAGCTCGCGCACGCTTTTAAAATCGGCGCCGAAATAATCCTTCGTAACGAAAGCAAAGTTATAAATCGGAATTTTATTTAGCGCGATTATGATGCTGGCGCGCATTTTCGAGCTTTTGGCTACGTAGCTTTTAAACGCCGCATGCGCGATAAAAACAAGCAAGCTAAGCAGAAAGACTAGCTTTATTGCGCGACATAGCTTCATCCGCACTCGCTGGCTCACTCTAAGCCTAAGAGCGGTGATGACGAAAATTAAAAGCGCCAAAAAAGCCGCGATAAGCTTAAAATTTAAAAACGCATGCGCGAACTCGAAAGCCTCCTTAGGCGTCGTTTGCACTAGCGCGTCCAGCGTGCCGTGCGAGTAGGTAAGCTCCAAGCTAAAGATCAAAAAAATCTGAGCGATCGCAAAGATTGCGTTTATCGCCAATAGCGCAAAGGCGAGAATTTTATATAGCCTGGCGCTGTAAAAGCTGAGCACGTAAAGCGCGAAAAAAAGTATCGTCACGCCGCAGATCGTAGACGCCGCAAAAAACAGCGCCTGAGAAGAGAACAGCTCGCCGCCACGCGCGATAAGAAGCAACCCGATGGCTAAATTTAATACTAAAACTAGCACGTATGCGTTTAGCACCGCGCCATCAAATACCGATAGAAGGCTAAATCTATCTTTTAAAAATGCGCCGATATTTTTTACGAGGCTCATGAAATTCCTTTGATGATTGCGTTTAAAAAACGAAGATGAAAAATATGACGCCGATTAGAATTCTATAAATTCCAAACGGGATGAAGTCAAACTTCGAAACGAAACTTAGAAATAGTTTGATCGCCGCAAGCGCCACTACGAACGCCACTACGCCGCCTATGAGAAAGGTCGTGATATTAGAGGAGTTTTGCGCGAAGGTGTCTAAATTCTTATAGGTGTCGTAAAAAGTCGCCGCAAACATCGTAGGGATCGCGAGTAGGAAGCTAAAGCGCGCGGCTAGGTTCCTACTTAGCCCGCACAAAAGCCCTGCGATGATGGTAGCGCCGCTGCGCGAAGTGCCCGGCACCATCGCAAAACATTGCGAAAGCCCGATGATGAAGGCCTGAACGTATGAAATTTGATCCAGATGTTCTAGCTCGCCTTCTCTCGGGCGCGCCTTGCGAAAGAGCTCGACTGCGATAAAAATAACGCCCCAGCCGATCAGCGCGTAGGCTACGGTTTGCGGCGCAAATAGAGATTTGATGCTTTTATAGAGCAAAAAGCCGATCGCAGCGGTGGGGATGAAGCCCACGATAAGTTTGCACCAGAGCTTAAAATCGACCAAAAGCCGCTTGTAAAACATCGCGACGACCGCCAGGATCGAGCCTAGCTGGATAACGACCTCGAAGCATTTAAGCGTGTCGGTTTGCTGCAGACCCATCAGTTTCGCAGCTAGGATCATGTGCCCGGTCGAGCTTACGGGCAGAAACTCAGTCAGCCCTTCGACGATGCCTAAAATCACGGCGTCAAATATATTCATCCATTTTTTCCTTTAAATTTGCTAAATTCTGCGTAATTGAAGCGGGTTTGTAGATCGCCTCTACTATAGCGATATAATCAGGCTTTAGGGCTAAAATTTCATCTAAATTTTCTAAGTTTATCCCGCCGATTACGGCGATTGGGAGGTTTAAAGATTTTCGCGCCTCTTGCACGAGCGCATCGGGGCAAAGCGGCGCATTTGGCTTTGTCTTGCCGCGCCTTAGCGAGCCGAAGGCTACGTAGCTAGCGCCCTGTGCTTCGGCCTTTTGCGCGCGAGTAAGATCAGCATAGCAGCTAACGCCGATGATCTTATCCGCGCCTAAAAACTCGCGCACCTGCGCCGTCTCGCCGTCATCCTTTCCGATATGCACGCCGTGCGCGCCAAGCTTTTTGGCGAGCGCCGCATCGTCGTTGATGATGAGTTTGGCGCCGTAATCTTCGCAAAGACCGATAAGAGAGCGGATTAAAGCTTCATCCCTCACGGCGAGCTTGCTGCGATACTGCACGAGTTTTACGCCGCAGCGCAAAATTTCATCTATCTGCGAAAAGATAGTTTGCGGCGGCGTTAAGACATCGTTGCTAAGCGCGTAAATTTCACTCATCTATCTTTTTCGGCATCGGCACGCCGTTTAGAATGCAGTTGGTAACATCCCAAAATTTTGCGCTATACATTCCGCGTTTAGCCTCTTTGGCTTCCTCAGCGGCTTTTAAAAGAAGTTCGCTATCGTCGGTTATCGGTACGGCAAATCCCGCCGCCACTAGGTCCAATCGCAGATTGCTTTTAGGATCGCTTGCATCGCAGACATAGGCGTCATTGCCACGATCGATTAAATTTACGTAGTAGCGCTTGCCGGGTTTTATCACAGACTCGAGAGCTTTTTTATATTCTTTGTCGAATTTTTTAAGCTCCTTAGCGTCCGTTATGCACCTAGAAGCACCCGCGGCGATTATGTTTAAATTTTTTAAGTCGCAGGGAAAGAAACGATCTTTTTGAGCCTTTCTGAAGGTAAAAACGAAGCTTCTGCCGTCATTGCCAAGACCTGCGAATGCGGCGATGCCGTATCTATCTTTTTGCTCCGCAAAGCTCTGCGTGCAGAGCAAAATCGTAAGTGCTAAAAATATCTTTTTCATAGGATTCCTCTTAGGCGGCGCAAATTCTATGAGAGGAATTTGCGCCTAAATTTTGCGGATTATTTTAAATTATACTTCTCCAAAAGCTTTTCGTAGCTTCCGTCCTTTTTCATCTCCTCAAGCGCCGCGTTAAATTTAGCGAGCAGCTCGGGATACTTGCCCTTATCGAATGCGATCGAAAAGCCCTCGCTGCCGTCGGATTCTTTAAAAAACGCTACGAGATCGTCATTTTTCTTAAGATACTCATAGCCCACGGATGAATCCACGCAAAGCGCGTCGATCTTTTTGTTTTTAAGCGACATAACGGCTACAAAGACGTTCTCCGTGGCGCTAACCTCGGCGCCTTTTATATCTCTGATCGCAAGTTCCTGAATAGTGCCTAGCTGCGCGGCAAGGCGCTTACCTTGTAGATCCGCCTTGGAATTTAACGAGCTATCGTCCTTACGTTTGACATATAAATTTTCGACCTTGTAGTAAGGATTTGTGAAATCGATCGCCTTTTTACGAGCCGGCGTCGCGCTCATACCCGAGGCGATCATATCGATCTTGCCGCTTTTAATCGCAGGGATTAGCCCGTCAAAGCTCATATTTAAAATTTCATATTTCACGCCCGCTCGCTTTGCAAGCTCGGCTACCAGATCCATATCAAAGCCGGTAACCTTCGAGTTTTCATCCACGAACTCAAACGGCGGATACTCGGCGTTCGTGCCTACGATGAGCGTATCTTTGGCGATGTCTTTAGCAACTAGCGAACTGCAAAGCAAAGCGCCCGCAACTAAAAATCTCATAAATTTTTTCATTTCCCTCTCCTTTAGTGGTTTAAAATTTTATTTAAAAATTCTTTCAATCTCGGATTTTGCGGATTTTCAAATACGTTTTTAGGCGTATCGTCCACAGCGATCTTGCCGTCCTCCATAAAAAAAATCCTATTTGCGACATTGCGTGCAAAGCCCATCTCATGCGTTACCACAAGCATCGTAATGCCCTCTTTGGCGACCTCTTTCATTATACCTAACACCTCGCCGATCATCTCGGGATCTAATGCCGAAGTGGGCTCGTCAAATAAAATCACGTCCGGATTTACCGCCAAACTTCTAGCGATTGCGATGCGTTGCTTTTGCCCGCCGCTAAGCTTGTGCGGATAAGTATAGGTCTTATCACTAAGACCGACCTTTTGCAGCAGCTCCTCTGCTTTTGCGTAGGCTTGCTCTTTAGTATAAATGCCCGCTTTTATGGGCGCTAGAGTTAAATTTTCCAGCACGTTTTTATTTGCAAAGAGGTTGAAATGCTGAAACACCATACTAACTTTGCGGCGAATTTTATTAATATCAGTGTGCTTATCGGTAATATCCTCGCCGTCTATTTTAATAGTGCCACCGCTCGGAATTTCGAGCAGATTTAAGCAACGCAAAAAGGTCGATTTACCACCGCCGCTTGGACCGATGATTGCTACGATATCGCCTTTATTTATGGTCTTTGAAATTCCTTTTAGCACCGATAAATTGCCGTAGGATTTGGTTAAATTTGATATTTCAATCATTGCGGTTTAACCTACTTTCTAGCATTTTTACTAAAAACGAAAAAAATTTCACGCTTGCATAGTAAAGTACTGCGGCAAAAAGTATCGGCTGGACGGTATAAAGCGCAGCCTGCATGCTTTTTGAAAAAAACGTAAGATCAGTAATTGCTACGAGGCCCACGACCGAGGTCTCTTTAAATAGGCTAATAAACTCATTCGCAAGCGCAGGCAGGATGTTTTTTATCGCCTGCGGAAAGACGATCTCTTTCATTGCCGTGCCGTAGCCTAGCCCCATCGCACGCGCGGCTTCCATCTGGCCGCGATCGACGCTGTTTATGCCGCTGCGCACGATCTCTGCGACGTAGGCTGAGCTATTAAGCCCCAGCGCAAAGATCGCAGCTGCGATATTATTGCTCCACGTAGCAAAGATAATAAACACAAACACCATCAGCTGGATAACGATTGGAGTTCCGCGGATGATATCTACGTATTCGTCGATAATGAAGCTTAAAAATTTATTGTTTAGAAATTTTAAAAATGCCAGCATAAATCCTAATGCGATACCGATCACAATGCCACCGGAGGTCAAAATAAGAGTGATGCCGTAGCTTTTGGCGTATGAAATTTTTTGCGCTTCGCTCAGTTCGGGATAGGTGAAATAAAGTCCCACGGCGATTACAGTCAAAACAAATACGACCTTTAAAATTTTCTCGTTCAACCAAGGCGCCTTTTTCTTAAAATTTAAACGGCAAGAATACTAAAATTTCGTTAAAATCTGGCTAAATTCCGAAAGTAAAATTTTATTTGAAATAGAGTAAAATTAGCTTTTTTAAAAGGAGGCAACGATGAGCTTTTGGACCTATTGCGCAATCGCGATATATTTCGGCGCGCTTATTTTTATAGGTAGGTATTATTATGACAAGAATGCGAGCTTAAGCGAGTATCTGCTCGATAATCGCCGCCTAGGCCCATTCGTAACGGCGCTTAGTGCGGGCGCTAGCGATATGAGCGGCTGGATGCTTTTGGGAGTGCCGGGCGCGATGTTTGCGACGGGGATTTGCAATATATGGATAGCCCTAGGACTTTGCGTGGGCGCGTGGTGCAATTATAAATTTCTTGCTAAAAGGCTTAGAATTTACACCGAGGTAGCAAGCGACAGCGTCACGATCCCAGATTTTTTAGAAAACCGCTTCAAAGACCGTACCAAGACGCTTCGCATCATCTCCGGGCTTTTGATCATCATATTTTTTACGCTCTATGTTAGCAGCGGCATAATCGCGGGCGGCAAGACCTTCGAGAGCTTTTTCGGGCTAAGCTTCACCTACGGCGCGGTCGCTACGATCCTAATCGTCGTGTTTTATACCTTTTTCGGCGGATTTAAGGCCGTTGCGATCACCGACGCGTTTCAGGGCGCGCTGATGTTTGCGGTGCTTATTTTGATCCCTCTGTTTTCTTATCGCGCGCTGCAGATCCCTGCGGACAGCTCCTTTTTCGCGCAGGTGCGGCTCTACGACGCAAGCCATCTCGATCTATTTTACAATCAAAGCTTCTTGGGCATTTTGGGTCTGCTTGCTTGGGGGCTCGGATACTTCGGTCAGCCGCATATCATCGTGCGCTTTATGGCGATTAGGAGCTCGCGCGAGCTTGATAGCGCGCGCCGCATCGGAATTTCGTGGATGGTGCTAGGTCTTGCGGGCGCGATGCTTAGCGGCCTGATCGGCTTTGTGTATTTTTCGCAAAAGGGCCTTAGCATAGACGATCCCGAAAAAATTTTCCTGGAGCTCGGTAAAATTTTCTTTCATCCATTCATCCTAGGAGTCATAATCTCTGCGGTGCTGGCGGCGATTATGAGCACCATCTCAAGTCAGCTTTTGGTAAGCGCGAGCGCGGTTACGAAGGATTTTATCTTTGCGTTTTATAAAAAAGAGGTAAGCGAGCGCACGCAGACGCTAAGCAGCCGTATCGCCGTCGTGATCATCGCCGCAGTCGCCGCGATCTTGGCGTTCGGCTCAAACGATACGGTGCTAAACGTCGTGGGTAACGCTTGGGCGGGATTTGGCGCGAGCTTTGGAGCGGTGCTGCTTTTCAGCCTGTATTCTAAAAAAATGAGCGCGCTCTCGGCTCTAGTAGGCATGCTCGTAGGCGGTATCACGGTCATTTGCTGGATCTTATCGGGGCTTTCGGCGGTCGTTTATGAGCTGCTGCCAGGCTTTTGCTTTTCGGCGCTTGCGATACTGCTCGTAAATCGCTACAACTCCGTGCTCGATAAGATGGCGGATGAGCCCAATGCCGCGCAAATTTCGCAGGAATTTGAAAAGATGAAAGAGCAGAGTTTAGGAAGCAAAAATGGCTAACGTAAAGTGCCCGCACTGCGGCTCTTTGATCGATATAGACGAGGCGCTGCAGCGCGATATCAAAGCTAAATTTGAAGATGAAATTTTGCAGCAGAAGCGAAAGTGGCAGCAGCAGCAAAACGAAGCCACGCTTAAATTTGAAGCCGAGATCGCCGCTAAGCGCGAGGAGTATGCGAAGCATCTGGCGCAGCTGCAAGCGAAGGAAAACGCATTCGAGCAGCGCGTAAAAGCGGCGACCGATTCCGCGCTAAACAGCGAGCGGGAGAAAATTTTAGCGCTCGCAAAATCTCAGATCGAGAGCGAAAACGCGGCGAAATTTGAAATTTTACAAAAGGAGCTGCTAGAAAAATCGCAAAGAATTTCGGAGCTAAATTTAGTAAAGGCCGAAATGGAGGCGCAGAAGCGTAAATTTAGCGAGCTTGAGGCCGAGAATAAAGCCAAATCCGAGATCGAGCTAACCAACCGCATGAATATGGAGCGCGAACGACTAACGAAACAAATTTCGCAGGAAAACGAGCTGAAATTCCGCCAAAAAGATGAGCAGATCCAAAGCCTGATCGGTCAAATAAACGAGCTCAAGCGCCGCTCGGAGGTGGGCTCGCAGCAGCTTCAGGGCGAGGTGCAGGAACTCGCGCTGCAGGAGTATCTGCGGCTAAGCTTTCCTTTGGACGATATAGATGAGGTCAAAAAGGGCGCGCGCGGCGCAGACTGCGTGCAGATGGTGCATACGAGGGAGTTTGCTGGCTGCGGTAAAATTTTATACGAGAGCAAGCGCACGAAAAGCTTCGAACCCAAATGGATCGACAAACTCAAAGACGATATGATAGGCGAGGGCGCGCAGATCGGCGTTATCGTAACCGAGCAGATGCCGCCTCACAGCCCTAGGCTGCATCAAGCGCCGAGCGATGCTAGCATCTGGATCTGTTCGTTTGAGGAATTTAAGGGGCTTTGCGCCGTTTTGCGCGAACACGTCGTGGCGCTTGCGTTTGCTAAAAGATCGGGGCAAAATCAAGATAGCAAAACGGCGATGCTCTACGACTATCTAACCTCGCCCGAGTTTGCCAACCAGATAAAGACGATCGTTTCGGCATTCGTCGGCATGCAAGAAAGCCTAAATAAGGAGCGCAACGCGATGGAGCGCATCTGGAAACAGCGCGAAAAACAGATCGCGCGTGCGCGAGACGGCGCGATCGCGATGCACGCAAGCATCAGAAGCATCTCAGGAAGCGGCGTAGCGCAGCTGGAGGACGTCGATGAAATTTTAAGCCTCGAAGCGATTGCGACGGAGGGCGAAGCGGACACGCTTCAAAACCAAGACGACGACGAGACGCCATAGCGGCATGCGGACGGATCGCTGTTAGAGCGAGAGTGCGAGGTGATTTCGTGGCGCGAGGAGCTTGCGTCGTGAGGCTGAAATTTTGTAAAGTAACGCGATATTTGTCCGCGGACAAGCGGTGCTAGAATTTCAAGAAGTAATTGCCGTATGCTTTTGGGTTTGCGAGGTTGGAATTTTGCTTGCGAATTTTATCTTGACAGAAATACGCCGCACTGTGTAGCGCAGGAATTTCACGTGTAAAATTTTAAATTCATAATTAAGGAAGCGCTTCACGTCGCAAAAATTTGATTTGGAATTTCTATCTTGTATCCCAATTAGGAAGATTTTACACTAAAAGCTATAGCAAAATTTTAAGAATTCACTTTGTTGTACCGTAAAAATTTTAAAATTTTGATCCGCAAATTTAATTAAATTTATGAAATTTTTTAAATTTCGGCATCGAAATTTTAGAATTTCTAATATTTTTTAAAACAAATTTAAATTTTTTAAACACTCTTGCCACAGTTATTTGCATATTAAAATTTTATCGATGAAAAGCATTTGTTGCCAATCGTTAAACCCCATCTCTTATCATTCCGTAGTTTGTTTTGCGCATGGGAAATTTTGCGCGCACAAGACTCGTTTTGTGCGGCATAGCGTGCAGGTTGCATCAAATACGCCGCAAAAGCAATGATGGGCTGTGCAACGTCTGTAACGGGCGGCTTGCTTGATTTGCATAAATTTATAAAGAGGTAAAATATGCGTATTTTAGGCAGCATTATTTGGTTTTTTCTAGGCGGTCGGATCTTGGCTATCTTAACTTATTTGTCGGGTTTAGTCCTTAACCGTTTTAGTCGGACTGCTCCCGTGGGATTAGGTTTTATGGAATACGGCAAATTTCTATTCTTGCCCTTCATCAACGACATGGCGCGCAAAAATAAAAGCTCGCTTACCGTCACCGCAGAGTCGCTACAAAACTGTGAATACGACGTAACGCCCCCAAAAGTATCCGTATCGACGATGGTGGCTACGGTTTGTATCGCAGCGATTGCCTTGCCTGCAGTAGCGATTGCGGAACCGGGGCTGACTACTAGAGATGATGCGGAGATTTCTAGATTAGCGACAAATTTAAGTACCGTTAAATACGATCTAGACGCTTACTATATCTCTCAAGGCAAATTCGCATCCGATTTTTCGGTTATGACGAATGTTCCGCTAGAGCCTAACGGAGCGAATTCCGCATATCTTAAAAGCTTAAAAGGGGATAAATGCTTTCTAATCAGCGTAGACGGCGAAAAGAAAACTATCTCTATCGCAAAAGGTCCCGATGCCGAAAATAACATCTGCCGGGGAACGTATGAGCTACCCGGCGTCCCTAAAATGCTATCGGAGCCTATTAGCGTGAAAAAAAGCTATTAATTCACACGATTTAAGGGCGAATTAGATTATGGCGGCGGATTTAAGAGCCCTGAAATTTTATATAAAATTTCGTCTTAAATTTACGTCGCCTTGTGCGCGCGACTTTATCTGATTTCCGATCAGATAAAGTCGCGCGCTCTGGCGTGAAATTTAGCCACTATTTGGGCGGGCCTAAGTTTCATAAAATTCTGCAGTTAGAATTTTAACGCCGTTTTAAGATTATTTTTGTAAAATCACATTTCTTTTTTACCGCTGGCGGGCTCATAGCTCAGTTGGTTAGAGCATCCGGCTCATAACCGGATGGTCCTAGGTTCAAGTCCTAGTGAGCCCACCACCACAAAATTTTTTGCTTTTCACTACATCAAAATCCGCAAAATTCTATAAATTTCATACGTCGTTTTTCCTTTGAAATTCCGCTTCATAACTTCAAAAAACAAAGCCTGCCGCATAATTTCAGCTTTAAAATTTGGTTAAGCTCGCGATTGAATTTTCAAATTTAACTTTCATTTGGCGACCGATTAAATTTTATTTTATGGCAAGTTGCAGTAGAATTCCGTTAAAATTCTTAGTGCAGGGAGATGTCCATGTCAGAAAATCAAACGAAAAAAGGCGGAATTTTAGCCTTTTATTTTAACTCAAGCTTGCTTTGGCGCATCATTATCGCTTTAGTGTTGGGCTCTGCGATTGGTATGTTACTACCTAAAAATATGCCGGTGGGCGATACAACGTGGGTGGCGATTTTAACACCTTTGGGAGATCTTTTCGTGCGGCTTTTAAAGATGATTATGGTGCCAATCATCATCTGTTCGCTCATCGTGGGCACTAGCAGTATCTCGCCCGCGCACCTGGGCAAAGTAGGCGTTAAGGCGATCATATTTTACGCTATAACTACGCTTTTTGCGATCGTCATCGGCCTAGCGTGTGCGTTTGTATTTTCTCCAGGTAGCGGGCTTGATCTAAGCGATGCGTCCAAGGCTGTCGAAAAGGCAGCGAACGCGCCTAGTATGAGTAAAATTTTGCTTAATATAATTCCTACGAATCCTTTTGATTCCATAGCCAAGGGCGAAATTTTGCCGATCATCGCGTTTTGCTTATTTCTTGGCGTAGGGCTTGCGTTTTGCCGCGACAGTAGTGATGCTCGTATTAAAAATTCCGCTGATACAGTTTATAATTTTTTCGATGGAATGAGCGAAATTATGTTTAAGGTCGTGCATTGGGTGATGCAATACGCACCAATCGGCGTTTTTGCGCTAATGTTTGTAGTGTTTAATAAAAGCGGTATCGAGGCTTTCAGCTCGCTATTAAATGTCACGATTACCCTATACGTGGGACTTGCGATTCAAGTATTTGCGGTTTATTGCGTTATTTGTATGCTTATCGGAGTTAGCCCGATTAAATTCCTTAAAAAAGTGCGTCCGCCGATGCTTACGGCTTTTGTTACCCGCAGCTCCAACGGCACGCTTCCGATTACGATGCAAACCGCCGAAGATATGGGAATTCCAAAGGCGATCTACGGCTTTGTTTTGCCCGTGGGTGCTACGGTGAATATGAACGGCACGACCGTGTATTTGGGCGTGTGCACGCTCTTTATCGCTAATGCTTGCGGTATCGATCTAAACAGCAGCCACTACCTCACGATCATCATCACTTCGATGCTTGCGGCAATCGGAACTGCCGGAGTTCCGGGAGCTGGTGCGCTGATGCTGCTTTTAGTGCTCGAATCTATCGGCGTCAAGGTAAGTGGTAACGTAGCGATCGCTTACGGAATGATTTTGGGCATTGATGCGATTTTGGATATGGGGCGAACCTCGATGAACGTAACGGGCGATGTTGTCGCGTCGATCTACGTCGCAAAGAGCGAAAACGAAATGGATATGAGTAAGTGGGAGAATTAACCCAAGTAAAATTTAGAAAGGACGAGCTATGAAAAGAGTTGGAATTATCGGCGGAATGGGACCTTTGGCGAGTGCGGATCTGTATATGAAGATCATAGAAGAGACTGCTGCGGGCAGCGATCAAGAAAATATTCCGCTTGTAATCGATAGCTATCCGCAGATTGAAGATCGTACGGCGTTTATCTTAGGCAAAGGTGAAAATCCGCTTCCGCGCCTAAGCGAGAGTGCCGTTAGGCTCAAAAATGCAGGCTGCAAGGCGTTTGCGATGGCGTGCAACACGGCGCATTTTTTCGCAGACGATGTAGAAGCTGCGGCGGAAATCCCGCTAATTCATATCGCCGAGATCACCGTAAAAGCGATCCGTAAAAATTATCCAAACGCTCATAAAATCGCCGTGCTAGCCACTATCGGTACAAAAAAAGCTAAAATTTACGACGATCCGCTCAAAGAAGCGAGGCTAATCAGCGTAGAGCTTGGCGAAGAAAATCAAGCGGTCTTGATGGATTGTATCTACAAAGGCGTTAAGGCGGGCAAGACTGCCGAATACGTGGGGATTTTTGAGAATTTGCTAGGCAAAATCGATGCTGATATTTACGTCGTTGCCTGCACTGAGCTGCCGCTATTTTTGCCGTTAATCAAAAGCGATAAAATTTTCGTCGATCCTACTAGAGAGCTTGCTAAAGCGATCGTGGAATTCTCAAGATCGTAGAGCCGCAAGGCTTTGCAAGCGCGAATTTTAAACTGCAAAATTTTACGATGATCTAAGTCGTAGAATTTTGCGGAATTGCTTTAGCTCAAAATTCCGTGTGAGCGGAATTTATATGATAGCAAAATTTCATCACAGGATTTTAAGCTTAAAATTTTGTCAAAATTTAATCCGCAAGATCCAGAATGTAAAACCTCTGAAGTAAAATTCCGTAACAAAATTTGCTCGTAAAATTTCGCGCTGAAATTTAAGCTAAAATTCCATTAAATTTGACCGTTTCTAAAGCCCGAATTTAATATAATCACTCCAACAGAAAAAAGGAACAAAATGAGCGACTACACCCACCTGCACCTTCACACCGAGTATTCGCTGCTAGACGGCGCGAATAAAGTAAGCGAGCTCGCCGAGCTTTTGCAGAGCCGCGGCACCAAGGCGTGCGCGATCACCGACCACGGCAATATGTTCGGCGCGATAGACTTTTATCAGACGATGAAAAAGCACGGCATTAAACCTATCATCGGCATCGAGACCTACCTGCACAACCACGACGACATCGGCGATAAAAGCGACCGCCAGCGCTACCACTTGATACTGCTTGCCAAAAACGAGACGGGCTATAAAAATCTGATGTATCTTAGCTCGCGCGCGTTTTTGGACGGCTTCTACTACTACCCGAGGATCAATAAAAAAATTTTAAAAGAGCACAGCGAGGGGCTCATCTGCTCCTCGGCATGCCTGGCGGGCGAGGTGGAATTTCATCTAAATAGAAGCGAGCGAAATTTAAAGCGCGGTGCGGGCGGCTACGAAGCGGCGAAAAAGGCGGCGCTTGAGTATAAGGAAATTTTCGGCGAGGATTTTTATCTCGAGATTATGCGTCACGGCATCGGCGAGCAGTTAAATGTCGATAAAGACCTCATCCGCCTCTCGCGCGAAATCGGCGTCAAGATCATCGCCACGAACGACGCTCACTATGCGCGCAAGGACCGCGCCAAGGCTCACGACGTCTATCAGTGCATCTCGATGGGCAAGACGATCAACGACGGCGACCGCCTAAAACACGTCGTTTCGGAATTTTACGTAAAAAGCGACGAGGAGATGAGGCGGCTTTTTGCGGACATCCCCGAAGTGATCGAAAATACCGCCGAGATCGTGCAAAAGTGCAATCTCAAATTTGCCTTCGACGAGAAGGACTACGCGCCGACGCCGCCGAATTTTAAATTTACGATCGAATACGCCGCTAGGCTCGGGCTTTCGCTGCCCCAGCCTAATGAGCGATATAGCTTTGCAAACGACGATTTTTTATTTGATCATCTCTGCCGCGAAGGGCTTAAAGAGCGCCTTAAATTTATCGATCCCGTCAAGCACGAAATTTATCGCGAGCGCCTGGAAAAGGAGCTTGCCATCATCAAAAACATGCATTTTTCGGGTTATATGGTCATCGTGCAGGATTTCATCAACTGGGCGAAGGATCACGACATCCCCGTAGGCCCCGGTCGCGGCTCTGCGGCGGGCAGCATCTGCGCGTATGCGCTTCGCATTACCGACCTCGATCCGATCCCGTATAATCTGCTTTTTGAGCGATTTTTAAATCCGTCGCGTATCTCGATGCCCGATATCGACGTGGATTTTTGCCAGGCGCGCAGAGGCGAGGTGATCGACTACGTCATCGATCAGTACGGCAAATTTAACGTCGCGCAGGTTGCGACCTTCGGTAAGCTGCTCGCGCGCGGCGTTATTCGCGACGTGGCTCGCGTCTGCGATATGCCGCTTTCGCAGGCCGATAAGATGGCGAAGCTGATCCCCGATAAGCTCGGCATCACGCTTAAGCAGGCTTACGACGCCGAGCCGAAGCTGAAAGAATTTATCGACGCAGATCCGATCGCGCAGCAGGTTTGGGAGTTTGCGCTGGGCCTTGAAGGGCTAAATCGCAACGCAGGAATGCATGCCGCGGGAGTGGTGATCTCAAACGAGCCGCTGTGGAACAAAGCACCGCTATTTAAGCAGGATAAGGGCGAGGATGCGCGCCTAGTAACGCAATACACCAAAAACTATCTCGAGGACGTCGATCTGATAAAATTTGACTTCCTTGGCCTTAAAAACCTCGATGTGATCGATAATGCCATCAAGCTCGTCAAGCGCCGCTATAATCGCGACATAGTTTGGGAGGAGATAGACTTTAACGATCCGCAAACTTACAAAACCATTCAAAGCGGCAACACGCTGGGGATTTTCCAGATCGAGGGCGCGGGCATGCAGGATCTGGCGATGAACCTGCGCCCCGACCGCTTCGAGGATATCATCGCGATGATCTCGCTCTATCGCCCGGGGCCGATGGATCTAATCCCCGATTTTATCAGGATCAAACACGGCGAGCTAAAAGCAAGCTATATTTTCCCCGAGATAAGAGAAATTTTAGAGCCAACATACGGCATCATCGTCTATCAAGAGCAGGTCATGCAGATCGTGCAGAAGGTGGGCGGCTTTAGCTTGGGCGATGCCGATCTGGTGCGCCGCGCGATGGGTAAAAAGGATGAAAAGAAGCTCGCTCACATGCGCGAGCAGTATCTAAGCGGCGCCAAAGAGCTGGGCTTTGACGCAGCTAAGGCAGATGAGCTATTTGATCTGATTATGAAATTTGCCTCCTACGGCTTTAACAAATCCCATGCCGCGGCGTATTCGATGATCACCTTTCAAACGGCCTATCTTAAGACCTACTATCCGGCGGAGTTTATGGCGGCGCTGCTTACTTCGGAGGAGGGCAATACCGATAAAATTTCAAAGTATATCGACGAGGCTAGCCGCCTAGGTATCGGGCTTTTGCCGCCGTCGATCAATCAAAGCTTAAGAGGCTTTAGCGTCGTGGACGACGAAAATTCCAAATCGGGCACCTCCATCATCTACGGCCTCGGCGCGATCAAGGGGGTGGGCGGCGCCGCGATCGAGAATATCTTAGAGCTTCAGAGCGAGGCTAAATTTCAAAGCATCGACGATTTCGCTTCGCGAGTGGATAATTTCCGCGTCAATAAAAAGGTCATCGAGTCGCTGATCTACGCAGGCGCGATGGATTGCCTGGGCAAGAGCCGATTAGCGATGATTCAAAATATGGAAAATATCCTAGACGTGATGAAAAAGATCACCGAGATTAAAAAAGACGCCGAGAGCTCGCTTTTTGGAGAGGATGAGGATATGACGAGCGGCATGAGCGTAAGCTTCGTCGATACCGACAAGGAATTTCCGCAGGGCGAAATTTTAAAATTTGAGCAGCAGACCGTGGGTGTGTATCTTTCGGGACATCCGCTGGATGATTACAAAGAGGAGATGGAAGGCATCGACTATACGCTATCTTCGGCGTTTAGCGAGATCGAGGGCGATAGCGCCGAGGTGCTTAGTGTGGGGCGGATCGAGGATCTGTCCACACGCATGACGAAAACGGGCAAAAAAATGGGGATTTTAAACGTGCTTGATCTGCACGGCAGTTTTGAGCTTGCGGTGTTCGATAACGCGCTAAAGGCGATCGAAAACTTAAGCTCACAGGAGCGGGAGCGACCGTATGCTTTTATGATTAAAATTTCAAAAAGCGCGGTCGGCGGCGCGGCGTATCAGCTGTCGTTTCTTTCGATGATGAGCCTGCAAAACGCTCGAGATGCGAGCTTTCGTCCGCGCGCGGGAGTATTTTTGAGCGAGAATCCACTCAAAGCTTACGCCGCACAGCTTGGAGCAATCGCACATACTAAATCGAACGAATTTGACGAACTGGTGGGCGACGAGGATGTGAGCGTTAAAATTTTGTGCGTCGGCAAGATTGAAAATGTCCATACCCGCACGACCAAATCGGGCAAGCAGATGGCAAATCTTACGGTGCTTGATCTTGCGGGCAGCTTCGAGATGAGTGCGTTCGGCGATATTTGTGATGCGGTCACTGCGCTAACGGACGCGGAGCTGGAGCGCCCGATGGCGTTTTGGGCGCGGCTTAGCAAAAACACATCCCCTTACGGCGGGAAATTTCAAATTTATCTGGATGAAATTTTAACTCTAGATGCCGCGCAGAATATCGACGGCTACGTACCTAGCAAGGTGCGAGGCTTTGGCAGTAGGGAGCGCGGAGGCTTTAACGGCGGCAATTCCGGCTCCAGCAGAAACTTTGGCGGCGAACGAGCTGGCGGCTTCGGCGGAGGAAATTTTGCTGAGCGAAGGGGCGGGTTTACTGCGGAGGATCCCGCCCTTAAGGCGCGCAAAGAGCGCGAGGTACAGCGCAAAAACGCGCAGGATTTCGAGTTTGAGCTAAGCTTAGGCGAGCTAAGTCGCGAGAAAATTTATAAAATTTACCATCTCGCATTTTGCGACACGGCGCTGAAAAACACCAAGCGCCTAATTCTACGGATTCGCAACGGCAGCGAAGTGCTCGTTTATCCGACCGAATACATCGTGAGCGATAATTTCACCGAAAAGGTGCGCGAAATCATCGCGGCGTAGGCGCGGTGCGGCTCTTTCATCGCGCGCTAGGCAAGTTAAAATTTCTTGTCCGCGCTGCATGCAAGCGCCGTCTTAGCGCGTAGAGAGCTTATATTTTGGCGCGGTCGAGATAAAAGATAAGTTATTCGGCTCAAAATTTGCCGCGCACAAAATTTACTGTGCTACGCGCAGAAACCAAAACCGCACGGATCGTCTGCGATATCTAAATTTATTGCGTTTATCGCGGCGAAATTTTATATGTGGTAAATTTAAAAATGCAGATTTTTTGTTTTATTGTGGCGATAAGGCTCGCAGCGCGCCGTTTATGCTGCCGCAATAATCGCTCGCCGTACCTCGACTCTGCGTCGCGGTTTGCTTACGGTACAGCAGATGGTATGCGCGCTTTCAAATTTAAAGCTAAAATTTTGCGAAGTTTTACTTTGGCAGAGCTTTGTGCGTAGCGCAAAATTTTACCGCGCAAATTTGGAAATGGGATTTTAAAATTCTGCGCCGCGGAGGTTTGTGCTTTGAAATTTCGCGAGCTGTAAATTTAGGGCTAAATTTAGAATTTCGTAACGATAAATTTTAAAATTTTACGCTGCGCGGCTCGGCAAAGCGCATCCGCCTATTGATAAATCAAATTCGCAGGATTTTTAAATTAAGCGGTGCGGTTGCTGCCAAAAAATTCTATCCGTAGCGGCGATTTTTAAACGACAGCGGCAAGGCAAGCAATGATGATTTGCGGAAGTGCGCCGCGCCGATTGCAAATACCGTGCGGCGGGCAAGCAGGCATTACGCGATCGCGCCAGTCTTTCTTATGCTTTATCCAACTCGTTTGTTGCCTTGCTAATTCTACTTGAATTACTCATTTTTTATCCTTTTTATTAAAATTTTTTATATTTAAATATGCTAAGTTTTTTCTTATTTCGTTTTCTTGTTCAGAAGTTAAACTAAGAATTAATATTGTTGGGGAAATTTTAAATCTTCTTTTTCTAAAAATGGCCATTAATTCTGTAACTCCACAATATCCATACGAAAAAAATCTATCAATTTGTTTCGCATGTAATATAATTTTAAAACCAAAAATATCCTTATAAACCATTTTATCTTCATAAATTTCAAAATAATCAAAAAAGATTATCGAATATAAAATTTGTAAAACTATAAACGAAATATAGACACAAAACGTATTTAAAATCAGACTAAATATGCCAATATCAAAAACAAAATTTGGTATAGCAAATATTATCGGTATCCAAGCTATCAACAAATAAACAATTAAATCAAAAGCCATATAAAACGGATTTCTTTTATCAAGTCTATAAAGTAGTTTTGGTTCGTTTTGATTTTCCAAATTCGTATTTTTATCTAAATTTTGATTATTTTCTGAATTTTCTTCTAATTTTTCCAAATTTATCCTTTTTATAAAATTTCATTGTAAATTCAATCTCGGTCATTACCACTGATACTGAATTTTATGAATTTACAAATTTAAACTTGCTATTGCTTTTAAATTCAAACAACAAGTAAATTTAAATTTGCGAATTCTTTTAGAGCTTCAAAGTCGTTATTAGCCAAGCTTCCATCTCTTAGTAAAGTATGATTTCCAAATAGTTCGCTTCCGTTTGTTATGCTATTTGTGATTGAGGTTTTATTGATGAGAATTCCGTCATTTTTATCTATCCAAGAGGTATTTTCTGCGAATTTATTATTATCTAGGTCGAAGTATGTTTTACTGTTTTTTCTTGATATTATTTTTATGCCATCACCGTTTAAATCAATCACAATCGGTGAAGTTTTGGTTGAAGCCGGAGTCGTATCCGGGAAGGTATCGTTTGGACTGTCGAGGTCATCGTCTATGATTTTTTCTAAATTCTTAGTTATCTCACTACTTTTTAGCAAATCAGACAAATAATTTACCAACTCATCAGTTAAACTCAAAGAATGCGAGCCAGCTTATCTCGTAGGTTTAAAATTTCATCGCGCTTTAGCACGAAGCTGTTTTTGTTGGCGATGAGGTGCGCCGAGCTTTGCATTATGGTTTCTGCGGGTTGCAGCCCGTTTTGCTTCATCGTAGCGCCGGTCTCCACGACATCGACGATAGCGTCGGCAAGCCCTATGAGCGGGGCTAGCTCGATCGAGCCGTAGAGTTTGATGATATTTACGGCGACGGCCTTGGAGGCGAAGTATTCGCGAGTGATGTTAGGCATTTTCGTAGCGATTTTTAGGCTCGGAGCGCCGTAGTTTAGCTGGGTGCCCGCATGCACGCCCACGCAGACGCGGCATTTTCCGATTTTAAGATCGAGCAGCGTAAGTACGTCAGGGCGATGCTCCTCAAGCACGTCAAGCCCCACTACGCCGATATCCGCCGCACCGCCCATAACGTAAGTAGGGATATCTTGGTTGCGGACGTAGAGGAATTTAAAATCGCCCTCTTGCATTATGAGTTTGCGATCCTCGAAAGCAAAATCGAGCCCGAAGATGGTTTTGAAAATTTTAAGCGTATCGTCGGCTATACGGCCTTTGGGAAGCGCTATGGTTATCATGCTAGCCCCTTTTTTTCGATCAAGCTTACCATCGATTTAAAGATCAGATCCTTTTCATAGATCGAGTTGCGAAAATACCGCATCAGATAGGCTCCGTCACCGCCCGTGAAGTAAATTTTATTATTGCCCGCGATGTTTTCGATCGTAAGCACGATCGGCTTTAAAATCCCGTAGTTTACGGCGTTTACGGTCTTTTGCGGCAGCGGATCCAGATCGATATTGGTTGAAAGCGTGACGTCCAGCACCGGCGCGATGCTTGCGAACGACTTTAAAAGCGTGCCGATACCAGGCATTATAAATCCGCCTAGGTGCGAGCTTTTAAACATCAAATCCACGGTGATCGCGCTGCCCGCATCGACGACGACGCCGGTGTTTACGGCCGAGCACGCCGCTATGCGGTCGATCCCGAGCCCGCGGTAGGCTGTTTTTAGTTCAAAGTGCGGCGCCAGATCGACAAACAGAGGGTTTTTCAGCTTTTTTTTCACACTATCGTTTACGCTAATGAAAAAAATTCGCTCTTTCGGCTCGTACCGCATAAACTCCGCTACGGGCATGCTTTGCGTTACGCCGCCTTTATAAAATTTAACTCTAGAATTTCCTACGTCACACAAAAGCATAGAGGCTAAATCCGTTTTCTTTTAAAAATTTCGCGCTTTTAGAGCACATTTGCGAGTTGTAAAACAGCACGCGCTTTTTGATGACCTTGCCTAGGCTTGCGCTAATGTCGTTTGCGAGCGAGAGTAGAAATTCCGCGTCGCGCATCACAAAGCGAGATTTTGCGTCGCGCATAAATAAAAGGACGTTGTAGCTTTTCAGATCCACGCCGAAATACGCGCCGTATGAGCGCGAGCGCGTGAAGCTAGCGATATCTAGCGTTTTAAATTTTTGAAGCAAAAGGTCTTCGCGAACGCAAAGTTTTGAAATTTTATCTAGCATCAAAATTTAAAATTTTATCGTCGTAGTAAAACGAGCTACCTGCGATAAAGGACTTATCCTCGAACTCGCCATTTAGCTCGTAGATCGCTTGTCCCTCTAAATTTTCATTTACACGGATGACGTAGCCGTTGCGCTCGATGATATACAGATAGCCGCCGCTAAGCAGTGCGCCGCTAAACTGTGCAAAGGTGAATTTGCGCGATTTGATTAAATTTAGCCCGCGATCGAGTAGCTCGACTCTGCCGTCTTTTAAGAAAAGATAAATTCTATCACCGCTAAAAATCACGTCTTTGATGTCTACGTTATGGTTTTTATTGCCCGCAGGACTTACCAGCATTAGCCTAGTGGCAGTTACGGCATAAAGGTTATCGCCCTTATTTTCTAAGGCGATAATGTTGTTAAAAAACGGCTGGTTGCTCACGACGAAATCGCGTGCCGAGCGCCCGCCTACGTTTTCTGCGATGCTGACTAGTCCGTCTAGCGCAGGATAAGCGATAAGTTGGTTGATAAATAGCGGTGACGCTACGCGCGAATCGATTGCGAATGCATCGCCTACTTTATGATCGAGTACCACTGCGCCCGAGCTTAGCTTGATAAGCATAATCGAATCATCGCTCATCACTAAAGCCAAATCATCGCCGTGTATATTTGCACTGAGCGCTTGTCTGCCGAGGGCTTTTTCAAATTTTACAGCGCCTGTGCCACTAACTACTTTAAGCGTGCCATTGATGTCGGTTACGACGAAATTTCCGTCATATTCGCCTAAAAATTTCTCGCTTTTTAAGACTTTAAAATTTTTCACCAAGCCGTTTTTAGAGATGACTTCGCCGTCTTTTAGTGTCGCGCCGTCTTTACTAACCGCTACGATTTCTGATGGCAGTGAGCCGTTAAATTTCATATCACCTGTGATGTTTTCGTCGCTGGGTTCAAAATACTGGCGCTTCGTCGAGCAGCCTAAAAATAAAAACGATAGTAAAAGCGTAAATATCAGCGTTTTTTTCATTATTTATTGCCTCCATAGTGTTTCAAAGCAAGTGCGATTTGACGAACTGGCGAGTTGAGCGGAATTTTATCTAGTTCTGCGTGAGCTTGCTCGATTTTGCCTTCTTTTAGCAGGTCGTAGCCCTTAAGCAAAGAATTGTAATCGGCGAGTAGCACTCCGCCTTGTTTGCCGTTTTGTAGATTTATTATCTCTTTTAGCATAACATCGATGCCTTGGGTATTTTCTAGCGCCGCTCGCTCGTCTGCAGAGCCGTTTTGCAAAATATAAAGAGCGTATAGATTTATATCTTTTTGCTTAAGCTCGGCTAGCTTAGTGTCGTCACGCTTGTTAAGCAGCTCGTCATAGATCGCATTAGCACTTGCTATGCGGCGATCACTTAGAAATTCATTTGCGTAATATCCGATAAAAGCTACGATCAAAACCGCAGCCAAAAATATCAGCGGCTTTTTGTATTTTTTTACGAAAATTTCACTTTTTATGACGCTTTCTAGAAACTGCTCTTCTGTGCCAATCTCTTTTTTCACGCCTTCGATGTCGTCTTTTAAAGCCAAAATTTAGTCCTTTATTTGAGAAAATCGGCATAATTGTAGCATAAAAAATTTTAAATACCGCCTAAGATAAAGAATTTTTATGATATAATGTCGCATTTATCAGAAAAAGGAAAGTTATGATAATAGACGACGCCTTGCTAAGTAAGCTGGAAAGGCTATCTGCTCTTAAAATTCCGGATGAAAAACGGGAGGAATTTAAGGGGCAATTAAATAATATCGTAGATTTTGTAGAAATTCTAAATGAGCTGGATTTACAAAGCGGCGAGGCGGCTATCACTACGCTAAAAGGCGGTACTCCGTTTCGCAAAGATATCCCACGCAAAAGCGACGTCGCAGAAAGCGTCTTAAAGCATGCTCCGCAGTCCGAAGGCGGCTACTTCGTAGTACCGAAAATCATCGATTGAAAGGAATTTTATGGAAGAAGTTCAAAGAAATTTAGTAGATATCGAAACCCTACTAAAAACCGTCGTTTTTAACAAAGCGAGCGACCTTCACTTAGTTTCGCGCTCGGCGCCTCAAATACGTATCGACGGAACATTGCGCCCACTTGCCATGGATCCGCTTAAGGGTACGGATATCGAGTATATCTGCTACGCGCTCATTACCGATGCTCAAAAAAGTGCGCTCGAGGAAAATAAAGAGCTCGACTTTGCGATCGAGCTTCCTAATATCGGACGCTTCCGTGGTAACTACTACTACACTATGAACGGCGATTTGGCTGCCGCATTTCGTATTATTCCTATCGATATTCCTAGTCTGGACGATTTAAAAGCCCCTACGATTTTTAAAGAGGTAGTTAAGCACGAAAAAGGCATGATTTTGGTTACCGGACCTACGGGTAGCGGTAAATCAACTACTCTTGCCGCGATGCTAAACGAGATCAACGAAAAAGAGCGCAAACACATCATCACTGTTGAAGATCCGGTTGAGTTCGTCCATACTAATAAAAAAGCGCTTTTCTCCCACAGAAATATTGGCACCGATACCCATTCCTACGCTAATGCCTTAAAATTTGCCTTGCGTGAGGACCCGGACATTATCCTCGTGGGCGAGATGCGCGATAGAGAGACTATCTCGATCGCCATTACCGCGGCTGAGACCGGTCACTTGGTATTTGGTACGCTACACACCAACTCTGCGATGCAAACGATCAACCGTATTATCGATAGCTTTGATGGTGGCGAGCAGCTCCAAGTACGAAATATGCTCTCTGTCTCACTTACCGCGGTCATTTCGCAATCGCTTTTGCCGAAGCTTGGCGGTGGACGTATCGCGATCCATGAAATTTTGCTAAATAACAATGCCGTAGCGAATCTAATCCGCGAAAACAAGGTGCATCAAATTTACTCTCAAATGCAGCTAAATCAGCAATCTACCGGTATGATAACTCAAACTCAAGCGATGGTTAAAGCGATCCGTGCAAATCAAATTTCAAAAGACACGGCATTTAGGTATTCGACTAACCTACAAGAGCTAATAGGCGTGGTGGGTGCTTGATGGAAGGTATTAATTGGTTCGACGTCGGCTGTTTAGTACTCGTAGTGCTCTTCGGATTGCGCGGCATCACTAATGGCATTGTAAAAGAAATTTTTGGAATTTTGGGTCTCATCGGTGGTCTTTTTGCCGCGATGCGTTATAAAACTATGGCAGGCGAGTGGATTGCAGCAAAAATTCCAGCTTTACAGAATGCAAACGGCGTGCTTTCAGGCGATACGACGCAGGTTCTCATCGGCTTTATCGCTGTGCTTTTTGGCGTATGGATCTCGTGTCTGATTATAGGCGAAATCATTTCAAAATTCTTTAAATGGAGCGGACTCGGATTTGTCGATAAGATCGGCGGGTTCGTTTTTAGCGTAAGTAAAATTTTCTTGATTTTTGCCGTTATCGTTACGCTTGCAAGCGGTCCTATGTCGATGAACGAACAGACTAAAAAGTATTTTGAAAGCAGCAAAACTGCGCCGATTTTTTTAAAAATAGGAAATTGGATTTTAAATCTCAAAGACGATCCGAAGATCAAACAAAGCTTGGATTCTATCGGTTCTAAGATGGATGACAAGCTCTTAAAAGATCAAAATTCTACTGCTCGTATGAACTCGGATCAAAATCAAAGCACTGAACCTAGCGATTTCAACGCCAGTTCAGAAGTAAATTCTACAGAAAGGACAAAATTATGAATGCAAAAATCGAAAATTTAGAGTTTGACGCTCTAATTGTTGAGTTTAAAAAGGCGCTTGCCGCTAGCGGTCTAAAATATACCAAGCAGCGCGAGGTTTTGCTCCGTACGCTTTATAACAACAACAAGCACTTCACGCCCGAGGCGCTTCATAACGAGATCAAGGCGAAATTTCCCGAGCTAAACGTAGGCATAGCGACGGTGTATCGTACCTTAAATTTGCTTGAGGATTCAGGTATGGCGACGTCGATCTCATTTGGCGCGCAGGGCAAGAAATTTGAGCTTGCCAACAAGCCTCACCACGACCATCTAATCTGCAAAAGCTGCAATAAGATCATAGAATTTCAAGACGCCACTATTGAGCGAAAACAGCTTGCCGTCGCCAAAGAGCACGGATTTACGCTTACGGGGCACATGATGCAGCTGTATGGAATTTGCCCTGAATGCGCGGCAAAAAGGAAGTAGATTGTTTGATAGCCAGTTAGAGATCCAAAGGATAGACAAGGCGTCGGAACTTCGGAATTTAGGGGCTAATCCCTATCCGCACTTTCTAAAAAAAGATATGAGTATAGCCGAGTTTAAAGAGAAATTCGGCTACATAAAAGATACCGAGGATAAAAAAGCGAGCAAGGAGATAAGCCTCGCCGGACGATTAAAGCTAAAGCGCGTCGCGGGCAAATCCACCTTCGCAAACATAGAAGATCAAAGCGGCAATATTCAAATTTATTACTCGCGCGACAGCATCGGCGAAGAGGATTACGCTAAATTTAAGAAAAATCTCGAAGTGGGCGATATAATTTTGGTGCGCGGATATGCCTTCGTCACGCAGACGGGCGAGTTTTCGATCCATGCTAGCAAAATAACGCTCGCGTCTAAGGCGATCTCGCCGCTTCCGGAGAAATTTCACGGCCTAACCGACATCGAGATGCGCTACCGCCAAAGATACCTCGACATGATAATGAACCCCGAGGTCCGCGAGGATTTCATCAAGCGCTCGATCATCGTGAGCGAGATCCGCAGCTTTTTTGAAAAGCACGGATTTTTGGAAGTCGAAACGCCGATGATGCACCCTATCGCAGGCGGCGCGAATGCCAAGCCTTTCATCACGCACCACAACGCTCTAGACGTCGATCGCTACCTGCGTATCGCGCCGGAGCTGTATCTAAAGCGCCTCGTCGTAGGCGGCATGGAGGCGGTCTTTGAGATCAACCGAAACTTCCGCAACGAGGGTATGGATCTGACGCACAATCCGGAATTTACCAGCATAGAATTCTACTGGGCGTGGCATGATTATAACGACGCGATGAACCTAACCGAGGAGCTATTTAAAGCGCTGTTTAAGAGGCTCGGACTGGGCGAAATTTTAATCTACGATGAGCGCGAGATCGATTTTTCAAAACCTTTTGCGCGCATAAAGTATCTCGACGCGCTTACGCAGATAGGCGGCATCGAGCCGCAGATCGTAAATGATCGCGAAAAGATCATCGCCAAACTCAAAGCCGATAAATTTGAAGTCAATGAAAAGCTCGATCTAGGCCACTTGCAGAGCGAACTTTTTGATAATTATGTAGAGGCTAAGCTCATAAATCCGACCTTCATCGTAGATTTTCCGATCTCGATCAGCCCGCTTTCGCGCAGAAGCGACGAAAATCCTCAGATAGCCGAGAGATTTGAGCTCTACATCGCGGGCAAGGAGCTTGCAAACGCCTTTAATGAGCTGAACGATCCGCTCGATCAATACGCCAGATTTAAGGCGCAAATCGACGCTAAAAACGCGGGCGACGACGAAGCGCACGAGATGGACGAGGATTACGTCCGCGCGCTTAGCTACGCGATGCCACCGACTACCGGCTGGGGGCTCGGTATCGACCGCTTGGCGATGATTTTGCTGAATAAAAAATCGATCCGCGACGTGATTTTGTTCCCTGCGATGAGGCCGATAAATTTAGAGAAGGAGTGAATGTGTCAAATTTAGAAAAATTCGATAATGAAATTTTTAGTTTAACCAACAAAGAGCTTGCTCGCCAGTGCGATTATTTGGAGATGATCGCGAGCGAAAATTTTACCTATCCCGAGGTGATGGAGGCGATGGGCTCGGTGCTAACGAACAAATACGCCGAGGGTTACCCCGGCAAGCGCTACTACGGCGGCTGCGAGTTCGTGGACGAGATCGAGCAGATCGCGATCAATCGCTGCAAAAAGCTCTTCGGCTGTGAGTTTGCAAACGTCCAACCAAACAGCGGCAGCCAAGCCAACCAAGGCGTTTATGCCGCATTTTTAAAACCTGGCGATAAAATTTTAGGCATGGCGCTTAGCCACGGCGGGCATTTGACGCACGGCGCAAAGGTCTCAAGCAGCGGAAAGATGTATGAGAGCTTCGAATACGGCGTGGAGCTCGACGGCCGCATAAACTACGATAAGGTGCTTGAGATCGCTCAGATTGTAAAGCCGAAGATGATCGTTTGCGGTGCGAGCGCTTATACGCGCGAGATAGATTTTGCTAAATTTAGACAGATCGCTGATAGCGTGGGCGCGTTTCTTTTCGCCGACGTAGCGCACGTCGCGGGGCTCGTCGTCGCAGGCGAGCACACGGATCCGTTTCCGCACTGCCACGTCGTAAGCTCGACCACGCATAAGACGCTTCGCGGTCCGCGCGGCGGCATCATAATGACTAACGACGAGGAATTTGCCAAAAAGATCAACTCGGCGATCTTTCCGGGTATTCAAGGCGGCCCGCTAATGCACGTCATCGCCGCTAAGGCGGTCGGGTTTAAACATAATCTAAGCCCTGAGTGGAAGCTCTATGCCAAGCAGGTCAAGGCAAACGCTAGAGTTTTGGGCGAGACGCTGGTTGGGCGCGGCTTTGATCTCGTTAGCGGCGGCACCGATAATCATCTGATTTTAATGAGCTTTTTAAATAGAGATTTTAGCGGCAAGGACGCTAGTGCCGCGCTTGAAAATGCAGGCATTACGACGAATAAAAATACCGTGCCGGGCGAGACGCGCAGTCCATTCGTCACCAGCGGTATCCGCGTCGGAAGCCCCGCACTTACGGCGCGCGGCATGAAGGAGAAAGAATTTGAGTTTATCGGAAATAAAATCGCCGATGTGCTAAGCGATATCTCAAATTCTAAGCTTCAGGCGCAGGTCAAAGAGGAAGTGCGGGATTTGGCGCACCGCTTTATCATCTACGACCGCGCGATGTATTAAATTTAATAAATTCGGGTAAGCTTACCCGAATTATTTATTTCGTAAATTTTGCGTGGTAGAATTTACAAAGTAAATAATAATCTTAGGAGAGAGTATGAACGACAAAAATTTCGATATGAGCAGCATAGACGATATAGTGATAAATAGCGGCAATGTCGATAAGAACGCGAATTTGAAAAAGGGTCTTACCGTTGCAGCCGGCGTCGTAGTTTTATTCTTAATCATTTTAATCATAATGAAGGCTATTAATAAAGACGATATTGATACTAACGCAGGTCTTACTATGCCTAGTGAAGAAGAGCTTGCCAAAGCGGAGCAAAAGCCTGCCGTACAAGTTCAAAAACCTGAGCCTTCGCAGCCTGAGCCTGTAGAGGTGAAATCAGAACCCAATGCAGCATCTGCAGCTCCAACCAAAGTAGAGATAAAAACCCAGGAACCTAATTCCGAAAGTAAGGTCGTCGCAAGCGCTCAGCCTGAAGCGCAGAAAGTAGAAATCCAAAAGCCCGAAATCAAAGAAGAGCCAAAAAAATCCGAAGTTAAAATAGAAAGTAAAAAGATTGAGCCTAAAGACGAAGCCAAAAAGTCTGAAAAAACGGACGTAAAAAAGTCCGAGCCTAAAAAAGAGTCTGCAAAAGACGAGATCAAAAAAGAGCCTTCTAAAACCGAAATTAGAAAAGTCGAGCAAAAAGTAGAGCCTAAAAAAGAACCCGAAAAACAAGCAAAAGCAGAAGTTAAAAAAGAGCCTTCAAAAACGGAAGCTAAAAAGGAACATGCTAAAGCTGAGACCAAGAAAGAGCCTGCTAAGTCCGAGCCTAAAAAAGAAGCTAGCAAGCCGGAGTCTAAAAGCGAGAACGTAAAGGCTGGCGTTGCAGCAAAGAGCACCAGCACCAGCGTGGCAAACGGCAGTTATGTGCAGGTTTTCGCATCCAATGCCTACGATCCAAACGGATCTGATACCAAAAAAATCACCAAAAAAGGCTACAGCCCAATTGCGCTGCAAACTCACGTCGGAAGCAAGAGCGTGACTAAAATTTTAGTCGGACCTTTCGAGGGTGAGGCGCTACAAAAGGCGCTTAGCGATATGCGCAGCATCAATAGCGGAGCGTATATCTACCGAGTGAAATAGTGGACAGATTCGCGGTTTTCGGCAACCCGATCGCCCACTCTCTCTCGCCGCTACTTCATAATTACGCGATAAAATTTTTGGAGCTGGACGCCTACTACGGGCGAGTTTTGCTGCAGTGCGGCGAGGAGCTGCGAGCTAAATTTGAAACTTTAGGGCTTACGGGCGCGAACGTAACCGTGCCTTTTAAGCTCGACGCGCTCAAAGCCTGCGATGTCCTAAGCGAGGCGGCGCAAAGGATCGGCTCGGTAAATACGCTGGTGCTAAAAGGCAGTGCACTGCACGGCTTTAACACCGACGCGCAGGGGTTTTTCTGCGCGATCTTGGGCTTTGGCAAGATTCGCAACGCGCTTATTTTAGGCGCGGGCGGCACGACGCGAGCAATCGGCTACGCACTAGGCAAAAACGGCGTGAAATTTGACATCCTAAACCGTAGTGTAAAAGATTTTGACTTCGGCTGCGAGGAATTTTTTAGCTACGAAAATTTCAAGTCCAAAGACTACGATCTGATCGTCAATGCCACCGGCGCGGGGCTCAAAGATGACGCGCTGCCTGCGCCCGAGGGGGTAATAGATGAAATTTTATCCCGCGCGAAATTTGCCTTTGACGCTATCTACGGTAAGCAGACTCCGTTTTTGCAAGCCGCGCGCGCAAAAAATCTGCCCGTAAAAGATGGCAAGGAGATGCTGATAAATCAGGGCGCGCTTGCTTTCAATCTTTTTTTCGGCGGTAAATTCGACTTAGCAGAGATTGTATCGCTGATGAGCCATGCTGCGAATTTACGCTAAATCGCCTCTTAGGCTTTTCAATTATTCGTGCCAGTCAAATAGAGTGCTTTAAATTTTGTGTCGAGTTAATTATACGTTCTTGAATTTTATATCGTGTAGCTTTGGGCGTTTAATTTTAAAATTCTTACGTCTGCTTTCGGCTAAGCCGTGTTAATTTGCCTGTAAAAATTCTATTTAAAATCGCTACGAATTAGGCATAAAGATGCTTAGTAAAGCCCCACATATTTTTCTGCTCGTATTCTATTCTAAAATTTTATATGACGAATCTAAACTAAAATTTTGTGCAGTTTAAGTAAAATGTGATTGTTTGTGAATTATACAATAAAACTTTACTTGAGCGAGATGACGCAAGACCGAGGTGTTTATTAAAAAGATAAAATTGCTACCAAAATTTCAAAATTTAAAGCTAAATTTTAATTAATTGTTATACAATAAAAAATATAAACTAATAATTGCTAAAGGTTAAAATTTGATGTTTTTCGGCAAAATTTTAAAATTTTACGCGCACGGATTTGCTTCGATGAAGCTTGGCAAAACGCTATGGGCGGTGATTTTGATCAAGCTATTTATAATTTTTGTGCTACTGAAATTTTTCATTTTTGACGAAAACTTGGATTCTAAATTTAAAACCGATCAAGAAAAAATCGATTTCATTTATAAAAATTTGACTAAGGAGTAGGAATGCAAGAGCTTGCTAGCGTGGATTGGTCGAGGGCGCAGTTTGCGCTTACGGCGCTTTACCACTTTCTTTTCGTGCCCCTAACGCTGGGGCTTAGCTTTATCGTGGCGTTTATGGAGAGCCTATATGTCGCGACCGGTAAGCAGGAGTGGCTCAAGATCACTAAATTTTGGCTGCGCCTTTTCGGTATAAATTTTGCCATCGGCGTCGCGACCGGCATCATAATGGAGTTTGAGTTCGGCACCAACTGGGCGAATTATAGCTGGTTCGTGGGCGACATCTTCGGCGCGCCGCTTGCGATTGAGGGCTTGCTGGCGTTTTTCTTAGAGGCTACCTTCTTTGCGGTAATGTTCTTCGGCTGGGATTGCGTAAGCAAAAAATTTCATCTTCTTTCAACCTGGCTCGTGGCGATCGGATCAAATTTAAGCGCGTATTGGATCTTAATCGCGAATGCTTGGATGCAAAACCCTGTTGGTACGAGCTTTAATCCCGATACGATGCGCAACGAGATGAGTAATTTTTTAGATATCGCGCTATCTCACTTCGGAGTGGCTAAATTTTTACATACCGTCGGCGGCGGCTACATTACCGCGGCGCTTTTCGTGCTTGGAATTTCGGCGTTTTATATGCTAAAACACAAAGACTTCGCGCTTGCTAAAAAAAGCTTCATCGTAGCGGCAAGCTTCGGTATGCTAAGCTCGCTTTTCGTGCTATTTAGCGGCGACGAGAGCGCCTATCAGGTCGCGCAAAAGCAGCCGATGAAGCTTGCGGCGATGGAGGGTCTGTATAAGGGCGAAGTAAATGCAGGCATCGTCGCGGCGGGAGTTTTAAACCCGAGTAAAACCGCGGGAGACGATAAGGAGCCGTTTTTATTTGAGATCAAGGCGCCTTACGCGCTGGGACTGATGGCTACGAGAGGACTTGATAATTTCACTCCGGGCATCGATGATTTGGTATTTGGAAACGAAAAATTCGGCATCGAAGGTGCTGATAAAAAGATCGAAAAAGGCAAAATCGCCCTGCAAGCGCTGAAGGATTACAAAATCGCCAAAGATGCCAATGATACCGCAGCGATGCAGCAAGCGCGCGAAATTTTATTTGGCAACCAAAATATGCAAAATTTAGGCTACGGCTACCTTGACGACGCGAAGCAGATCGTCCCTCCCGTGGCGCTTACCTTTTACAGCTTCCACGTGATGGTGGCTTTGGGAAGCTATTTTATCTTGCTATTTTTCGTGACGCTATTTTTGGCGATGCGAAAGAACCTCGCCGAATACAAGAAAATTCTATGGCTTTGCGTCTTTAGCATTCCTTTGGGATACGTCGCGTGCGAGGCGGGCTGGATCGTAGCCGAAGTAGGGCGCCAGCCGTGGGCTATACAGGATCTCATGCCGGTGGGCGTCGCGGCTACGAGCCTGGCGGGGACGAACATAATGATCTCGTTTGCGCTCTTTGCGGTTTTATTTACGGTTTTATTCATAGCCGAGATAAAGATCATGCTAAAACAGATAAAGATAGGATTTTAAGATGCACGAAATTTTTCAAATTTATTGGTGGTGCGTGGTTTCGCTTCTGGGCGGAATTTTGGTTTTTATGCTCTTCGTGCAGGGCGGTCAGACGCTGCTTTTTACGCTGGCAAAGAGTGAGACCGAGAAGGATTTTATAATAAATTCCATCGGCAAGAAATGGGAGCTCACGTTTACTACGCTCGTGATGTTCGGCGGAGCGTGCTTTGCAGCGTTTCCGCTATTTTATGCGACCAGCTTCGGCGGGGCATATTGGGCGTGGATGGCTCTGCTTTTTTGCTTTATAATCCAAGCCGTCGCCTACGAATACAGAAAAAAGCCCGATAATTTCTTGGGCGCTAAAACTTATGAAGCCTTTCTTTTCATAAACGGCTCGCTGGGCACGATCCTGCTTGGCATCATCGTCTCGACGCTTTTTAGCGGCAGCGAGTTTGCGCTGGGCGATAATAATTTCGTGCAGTGGAAAAACTCCGCTCGCGGGCTTGAGGCGTTAGCAAATCCGTTTAATTACATCTTAGGGTTTGCGCTATTTTTCTGCGCCAGAACTGGAGCGAGCTTATATTTGATGAACAATATCGCCGAGCCTGAAATGATCGCTAAGCTCAAAGCTTCGCTTAAATTTAACGCTAGCGCGTTTTTGGTATTTTTCATCGCGTTTTTAGCGTGGGTATTGCTAAAACAGGGTTACGCAGTAGGCGCTGGCGGCGTAGTAAGCCTTGAGAGCTTTAAGTATCTGCATAACTACCTAAGTCTGCCTGCGGCGCTAATCTTGCTGCTGCTAGGTGTCGTGCTGGTGCTGGTGGGGATATTCAAAGGCGCATTTACAAGCAGCGTGCGCGGGATATTTTTCTACGGCATGGGCGTCGTATGCGCGGTAACGAGCGTATTTTTGATTCTGGGTCTAAACAACACGGCGTTTTATCCGTCAAATTTTGATTTGCAAAGCTCACTTACTTTGGCAAATGCAAGTTCGAGCCTCTATACGCTTAAGACGATGTTTTACGTGTCGTTTCTAGTGCCTTTCGTACTCGGATACATCAGCTATGTTTGGTGCGCGATGGATGCTAAAAAGCTCGATAAAGAGGGGCTTTCAAACGAGCATTATTAGGCGCGCCCGCCCTAGCGCGGCTTCCGCGCGCCGTGTGGCGGCGAGAAGCTGCTCGCGTGCGCGGCACTGCGTGCTTTTGCGCTTGGTTAAATTTCATACCGGCGGCGCTTTTTGCGCGCCGCATTTATAAAAAATTTTAAGGATTAAAAATGGTCAAATCTTTAGTTTTCATCGCGATTTGGATAATCTTGCTAATCGCGAGCTATAAATTTATAAAGCTAAACATTACTTATCAAGAAAAAAGAGAGCAGTAAAAGCGTAGAAATTTTAAAAGTTTGCGTCCCGGAATTTCGCTTTAAATTTAGAAAGCGAAATCTAGGGCCGCAAGGTGCGGGCGAAATTTTATCTAGCCCTTGTAGTCGATATTTTTTTCAAACTCTTTAAGTCGCATATGGATTGAGCGCAGCTCCGTGATCGTCGTCCAGTTATTCATAAAAATACTAAAACTTCCGCGGACTTGATTAAAGGCGTTGCTCACCTGCACCAGTACGCCTAAAGTGATCGCCTGAGTAAAAATACCAGGACCGACCAAAAAGTAAGGCACTAAAATTAAAATTTGAGAAAAAGAGCGAAGCCATAGATCGAAATAACAAAGATGCAAATATAACTTGTAATAGTTATGCTTCAGCTTAGCAAACAGTCCCTCGACTTGCTCCTGCCCTCCATAGTTGATCTTGTCGTCCTCGGCTAAAACTAACTCTTTTCTAAACGCCGCTTCTACCTTTTGGTTGTCGTATTCCAGGCGCGGCAGGTACCAGCCCACTAACCACGAAATGATAAGTCCGCCGATGCTGACTCCCAGTGCGATCCATACGAGAGAGCCCGGTGTTTCGTTTAAAAAAGGTATCTTGACCTTTGCGCTAAGCTCCCAAAGCACGGGGATGAACGCGATTAGCGTTAAAATCGCAGATAGCACTCGCGAACCGATATCTTCTAAGATGCGCGCAAAGCGAAGAGCGTCTTCTTGGATACGCTGCGAGCTTCCCTCTACGTCGTGTTCGACATTTTTCCAATATTTAAAATATGAAAACGTAATCGCCTCGCGCCATTGAAACACCCAGAGTCTAACGACGTACCTCTCAAGAACGCCCACTAAAACTAAAGGGATGGCGATCCACAAAAATATAAACATCTGGTTCCAAAAATCGTCTATGGTGTGGTTTTTAGCGTCTTGAGCCAGATCGTAAAAGGAGCGGTTCCATTTATTGTATTGCACCATCAGATCCACTTCAAAAATTTGCACCAAAATAATAAAAATTAGACCCGAATAAGCAAAGAATGCGTATTTTTTGCTCTTAAAAAACGATGAAAACATTAAGCTCCTTTATTCTTTCGGTTGCGCCTCTTGCGGCTTTGCATCGCTGCTTGGTTTTGGATTTAAAATCGCCGTAAATAGATGCTCGCGAAGCATCTGCGCCGCTTCCTGTACGTCCGCACTTTTTACTGCGTTCACGCGCGCCGCGTAGCTTTTTTCGTCATAGAGTGGATAGCCGTAAAGCTCGTGCGCAGTGATATTTCCAAGCCAAAAATCATTCGTCTGCGCAGCTCTTTTGGTCGATAGAATTTGAGCTTTTTTAAAATTTGCCAGCTCGCTATCTTTTGCGCCGGAGCTTTCGATCTGTTTTAAAATTTCACTCACGCTTGCTGCAACCGCACGGGCATCTTTCGGCTCGGTAGAAAACGATACGTTCAAGCTCGCTGCGATTTGTGGCTCACGCACATAGGCGCTATGCACCATCGCCGAGTAAATTTGTCCGCGCGCCTCGCGGATCTGCTCGACGATGCGATTGCTTAGCACGCTTTTTAACGCTTGAAATTTATAAGTGTCTGCAAAGTCGAAATTTTGCAGCTCATAGTTTGAAAAAATCATCCGAACTTCGCTTTTATCACTATCGCCGTAGTCTTGCACAATCTCGCCGCTAGAAGTATTTAGCATCAAAGTTTTAGGTGTAGCGCTGCTTGCGCCGGACTTTAGATTGCCAATATATTTGGCTAGAATTTGTTTCGCGCGTGCAGGCTCGAAATCGCCGCTAAGCACAAAGATAAAATTTCCAGCACCTGAAAAAATTTCATCCGCATCGCGCTGTAAATCGGCAAGATTTGCGCTCTTTACGTAATCTACGCTAAGCGGCTGCTTGCGAGCCGTATCTCCCGAATATAGAGATTTTAAAATTTGCTCGCCGAATTTAAATTCCGCCGTCTCGTCTCGTAGCGCAATCGCCGAAAGCGCGTCGGTTTTGTATTTCGTAAGCGAGCTTGCATGAATTAGCGGCTCGCTAAATCTTGCGTAAAGCTCGCGTGTCATCGCCTCCAGATCCGCTCCTGCGCCTCTAAAACCGCAGTCTGCGTCATCCATCCTAAATCTTAGCTTATAATCAAATTTTGAGGTCAAGCGTCCCGCCTCGTATTCGTTTAGCTCGCCTATGGTGCCTGAGTTTAGCAGCGCAGTTAAAATTTCGCCACGAGCTTTGCCAAAATGCGCGTAGCCACCTTTTTTAACGGCTGCGAGGGCGATTTTATTTTTCTCGCTTTTAAGAGGCTTTAAAATTACCTTCGCGCCGTTTTTAAACTCCAAAATTTCAGTGCCGCTAGCGCCTTTTTGCGCTTTAAATTCCGCCTCTTTTAAATCTGCTCCCGCAAGTTGCTTGGAAGCAAGCTTCGAAGCAGCGAAATTAAACGGCACCGCTTTTTCGTAGAGCAGCTCCGCATCTTTTTGGCTAACGCCCAAATCCTTTGCCGAGATAATCTCCGTAAATCTCGCTCCATCCGTTATCTGAGAGAAAAATTTATTAACATCCGCTAGCGTTATTTCTTCTAACGCCTTGAGGCTTAGATCGTGCTCGTCTTGCTTACTAAGCTTTACATTGCCGTTTTGTACGAAATCAAGTAGTGCCCCTATTTGCGCACTTTGTGTATCGTTCTTAAGCAGATCGGCTTGCACTTGATGTTTAAATTCCGCCTTAACGCTATCAAAATCGTCATTGTTAAATCCGTGTTCGCGTACCCCTTTGATCGCGCTAAAAAGACTACTTAGCGTGGCGTTGGCGTCGAAATTAAAAATATTCGCGCTTATGCTGTATAGTCTGCGGTTTTTAAACAGATCGTCCGAGCCGAAATAGGCTTTAAGCGGAATTTTAGCATTCACATTCATCGCGTCGTATCCAAGCTCCATCAGCCTCGATACGTAGGCTTGCAGCCACTCATTTTTAAGCGCACTGTAGCTTCTTAGTGGTTCATATTTGCCTGCGTAAAGCACGCTAGCGACATTAGCGCCGAGCTCGGGCTCTACGGTGCTTGCTAGCCCGCCTTCAAATGGGCGCAGGCTAAGATCGCGCGGGATTTTTTCGCCGTGCGCAGAAAGAGAGCTAAAATTTTGCTTGATTAGGTTTTTAATCTGCTCAATGTTTACGTCGCCTACGACTATGATGCTAATGGCGCTAGGAAGGTAGTTGCGCGCGTAGAATTTTTTTAGTTGCTCGCCAGTGGCGCCTTTGATGATTTCATTTTGTCCGATCGGAAAGCGTCTTGAAAATATGGAATTAGGGTATAAATATGTAGCGCGCTTTTCGTAAAAGCGCCTCTCAAAGCCTTTTTTTGCTTCTTCTAATATGACGCCCTTTTCCTTTTGCGTTTCGTTCTCGTCAAATTTTACGCCGCCTGCATAATCGCGCAGTACCAAAAATACGTCCTTTAGCGTCTCGTCGCTTACTTGGGCTTGGATGTTGTATGTGGTGTTTTCAAAGCCAGTCTGTGCATTGAGATCGGCGCCGAATTTTACCCCCAGACGCTGCAGGGTATGGACTAGTTCGTTTTTATCAAAATGTTCGCTGCCATTGAACGCCATATGCTCGACGAAATGCGCAAGACCCTGTTCGTCGTCATTTTCATCGACACTGCCCGCGGCTACGTTTAGGTAAAAAAGCGCGCTATTTTTCGGCACGTCATTTTTGAGGATATAAAATTTCACGCCGTTTGCCAGCTCGCCGTGCACGACGCTAGGATCGAGCTTAAGTGGCGCGTCCGGGTTGGTATCTGCGGAGTAAAGGCTCAAAGAGCAAAGTAGGGCGGAGATAAAAAATATAAGCTTTTTCATAATTGTCCTTGGATTTAAAAACTTGCGATTGTAACAAAAGCTAGTTTAAAGTATGATTTTGCGAGCTTTGTTATGGGTAAAATTTTGCCAAGGATTTGGGATTTTACTCGCGGTTTTGAAATTTTACTTGCAGAATTGAGAGGAATGGAATTTTTGGAATTTTTGGAATTTTTGGAATTTTTGGAATTTTTGGAATTTTTGGAATTCCGTCGCCGCGACTTAAAATTTTGGCAGCGGAATTTAGAAAGCTTTGCTAGCTTTAATAGCCTGCGCAAGGCTAAATTTAAACCTTACGCAGTTAGAATTTGTACGCCAGCGCGAAGAATTTTACAACTTATAGTTTGCTCGCATTTTTGCCTAGATAATCCGCGACGCCCTTAGGATCTGCTTTCATTCCTGCGTCACCTTTGTGCCAGCCTGCCGGGCAAACCTCGCCGTGCTCGTTCGTAAATAGCATCGTATCGACCATTCTTAGCATCTCGTCGATATTGCGACCAAGCGGTAGGTCGTTGATGACGGCGTGGCGGACGGTGCCGTCTTTATCGAGTAGGAAGCTGCCGCGAAGCGCTACGGCGTTGCCAAACAGCACGTCGAAGCTGCGCGCGATATCTTTTGTAATATCCGAAACTAGCGTGAACTGCACTTTGCCGATACCGCCTGCGTTTACCGGAGTATTTTTCCATGCAAGGTGCGTAAACTCGCTATCGCAGCTAACGCCGATAACTTCGATGCCCTTGGATTTGAAATCTTGATATCTGTGATCGAATGCGATGATCTCACTTGGGCAGACGAAGGTAAAATCTTTTGGATAAAAGAATACGACCGCGCCTTTTTCGCCAATATTTTTATAGAGGTTGAAATCCTCAACTATTTCGTTGTTGCCTAAAACCGCAGTTGCCGTAAAATCAACGGCTTTGTTGGTTACTATCATTTGTTTCTCCTTGTTAATAAAATTTATGATGGCGATTATACATTTTAAAACTTTATATTTGCTGAAATTTGATGAAAATTTTTATATAATAAAATTTATTTGTTCAATAATATTAAATTTTATCATTTTTTAAATTTAGTATGTTATCATTACTCCATATTTTTTGATAAAGGAGAAACAATGGCTGTAAAAATCACCGATATTTGCATAAGCTGCGGCTCATGCATCGACGAGTGCCCGGTAAATGCGATCGTTGACGATAGCGATAACCCAAGTGGCGAGGATAGCTACTATGTATATGCCGATAAATGCGTCGAGTGCGTGGGCTACAACGATGAGCCGGCTTGCGCTAGCGCCTGTCCGACCGACGGCTGTATCGTCTGGAGCGACATCGTAGCGGGTCAACCTAGCAGGGATAGTATAGGTGCGGATCTACGCAGCGGAGATACCCCGGTATTTGCTTAGCAGATAAAATTCCGCGATCAAATGCGCGGAATTTTAATTCATTCAATCCTTAAATAAATTTTAACCTATTTTTCGATACAATCCGCCTTTCACTTTAAGGAGATTATATGCAGCAAACGCTTTCTATTATTAAGCCTGATGCCGTTAAAAAGGGCGTTATCGGCAAAATTATCGATCGTTTCGAAAGCCACGGACTAAGAATCGCAGCGGCTAAAAAATTATGCCTAAGCGCCGAAGATGCGGGTAAATTTTATGAAATTCACAAGGATCGCCCTTTTTATAAGGATCTGATTGAGTTTATGACTAGCGGCCCGGTGGTCGTAATGGTGCTAGAAGGCGATGATGCCGTAGCTAAAAATCGTGCGCTAATGGGCGCTACCGATCCGAAAAAAGCCGATAAAGGCACGATCAGAGCAGACTTTGCGGACAGCATTGACGCTAATGCCGTTCACGGCAGCGACAGCCTAGAAAACGCAAAAACCGAGATCGCATTTTTCTTTGCAAAAAGAGAAATTTGCTAAGAGTGCCACGTGAAGATCGCTTTTGCTAAAATTTCCGCCGCGCCCGTGCCGTTTGAAATTTCGAGGGATGGACTTAAACTTAGCGGAAATTTAAAACGAAAAGACTCTAAGTTTATCGAGTGCAAAGGCGAAATTAGGGGTAAAATTCCATACATTTGCGACCGCTGCGGCAAAGAATTTGATCTTGACGTAAATGAGAGCGTGAATTTGCTTTTAAGCGAAGGCGTTTTTAACGACGAAAGGCACGAGAGCTTGGACGTTATGGAGTTTTTCGGCACCGAAGTTGATCCGGATGAAATTTTAAGAAGCGAAACGGAAGCTTTCAAAAGCGACTATTTTTATTGCGAAGAATGCAAGAACTAAATTTATAAAGGAGAAAAAATGGCAGTTCCAAAGCGAAGAGTTAGTAAAACTCGTGCGGCGAAAAGACGCACTCACTACAAAGTGACCCTTCCGATCCCCGTCAAATATAAAGACGGAAGCTGGAAAATTCCGCATAGAATAAACAAAACTACGGGCGAATATTAATCCGATGATTTCCGTTGCTATAGACGCGATGGGCGGTGATTTCGGCTGCGAGCCGATAATAAACGGAGTCGTAGATGCGCTGCGAGAGCGTAAATTTAATGCGTTTTTGGTAGGTGACGAAGCGCAAATCAAGCCTTTTATCCCGCAAGGTTATGGGTTTGAGAAGTATATCACTTACATAGCTGCAAGCGAAGTCTTTGAGATGAAAGAAGGTGCTACGGACGCTCTCAAACGCAAAGAAAGTAGCATCTTTAAAGCGGTCGATCTAGTAAAAGACGGCACATGCAAAGCCGTGGTATCCGCAGGACACAGCGGCGCTACGATGAGTCTTGCTACGCTTCGCATAGGAAGGCTGAAAGGCATTTTACGCCCGGCGATTGCTACGCTGATGCCAAATTCCATAGGTGGTCGCACGCTTGTGCTAGATGTGGGCGCTTATGTCGATTGTAAGCCTGAGAATTTGTTTCAATTTGCGATTATGGGCGAAGCATATGCCAAGGAGATTATGGGTTTAAACGCACCACGCATCGGCTTATTATCCAACGGCGAGGAGGATAGTAAAGGCAACGAGGTAACAAAAGAAACCTTTCATATGCTTAAAAAGATGCAAAATTTTATCGGTAATGTCGAAGGCAATCAAATTTTTGACGGCTCCGTGGATGTCGTAGTTTGCGATGGATTTATCGGCAACATTATGCTAAAATCCAGCGAAGGTGTCGCAAGCGCTATCGGCAAACTTATTAAAAACGAAACTAAAAAATCCCCGATCGCCATCGCAGGCTCCATCTTGATGAAGCGCGTCTTTAAAATTATCAAAAAAAGTACGGATTATGACGAATATGGCGGCGCGCCACTTTTAGGCGTCAAAGAATGCGTCATCATAAGCCACGGCAAAAGTACCCCGAAAGCCGTTAAAAACGCGATCTTTCAGGCGCTTAAATTTGCAGATTCTAAAATCAACTCCGCGATAGAAAGCGAAATTTCTTCAAACGAGCAAAAATGAAAAAAGCCTCAATGATCTCGATCGCAGCATACGCGCCGAGCGAAATTTTAACCAATTTCGATCTTGAAAAAATGGTTGAAACGAGCGATGAATGGATTGTCAAGCGCACAGGCATTCATGAGCGCCGCATAGCAAAGGGCGAGACCACTAGCGATTTGGGCATGAAGGCCGCGGTACTTGCGATCGAGCGTAGCGGGTTGCAAAAAAACGAGATCGATGCGATAATCTGCGCCACGATCTCGCCTGATTATTTCTGTATGCCCTCGACCGCGTGCGTCATCGCAGATAAACTGGGCTTAAATTTCGGCATCACGGCGTTTGATATAAATGCCGCCTGTACGGGCTTCATCTATCTTTTGGAGCTTGCAAAATCCCTCATCGAAAGCGGTGCTAAAAAACACGTGTTGATAATCGGCACGGAAAAGTTAAGCTCGATAGTCGATTGGAACGATCGCGCTACATGCATACTTTTCGGCGACGGCGCGGGCGCTGCGGTTATCGCGGCACGCGACGATAACGAAATCATCGACATTCATACCGCTAGCGACGGCAGCAAGGGCGATCTTCTCATCACCGCAGCCCCGGGTAGCGTCAATCCACTCAGCCAAAAAATCATTGACGAAAAGCTAGGTTTCATGCAGATGGCCGGGCGCGAGGTCTTTAAGATCGCGGTACCGACGCTTAGTAACGATGTCGTCGAGATTTTGGAGAAAAATAAAATTTCGCCCGAGCAGGTCGATCTTTTCATCCCGCATCAGGCAAATTTACGCATTATCGAGGCAGTCAAGGCTAGACTGGAATTTAGCGACGAACAGTGCGTGCTTACGATCGGTAAATACGGCAACACGAGCTCGGCGTCGATCCCGATGGCGATCAACGACGCTTACGAGAGCGGCAGACTCAAAAACGGCTCGCTTATGCTTTTGGATGCGTTCGGCGGCGGCTTTACGTGGGGCAGCGCGCTTTTGAAATTCGGCGGCAATAGTATAAACTAGCGCTTTTTAAATTTCATTGATCTTTGAATTTCGCCATATTTAAGAGTTAAATTCCAAGCTTATTTACAAAACTAATTTCAAATTTATATTTATTCCGAGTTAGGTTTCAAAATTTTAAAATGAAGCATTTGCGATTGAAAGCATATTATAATCTTGCGCAGTTAGCATATCGGCTTTTGCGTGAGATAGTAAAACGACGTTAGTCTTAGGTCTGCTGCTTTTTGGTGGCGGACTTGTAGAATATAAAAGAAATCAAATATGCGATAGCTTAAATGGGTGTTAATTTCAGCCGATTCTGCATTAACGGCTTTTAATTAGCTGCAAAGCTCGGCAAGTATTTTTACGGCGGCGTATGGTGGATCTTTTGAGCGACCTACACATAGGCTATAGAATAAAATTCAAATACCAAAACGCTCACAACAGCAAGCATCAAATTGCCTTAGATTTGAAATTTAGCATAAACGCCGGTAAATTTAAATCAAATACTACGAATGGAACAATAAGGGACGCTATGTCATGAGTACAGAAGCGTCGTATCTATATTGGGTTCGTTAAAACCTCCAGTTATCCCATCTCTCCGCTATACAATATGCTCTAAAAAAGGATAGGATATTAAAATTATCCAGCGGCGAGCCGGAGGGCGCGTTCACGTCAGCTGCATACTAAAGCGGTCAATGCACTTAGCTTTAGTGCGAAAGCTACAGCGGTTTATAGGTTTTGATGGTAAGTCTAGCTCAATGCCATTGCAAGCATTTAAAAATTTTGCACGAAATATCATCTTGCAGTTATGGACGACGGGTATTAAAGCATATAATTAGGGCTATTTTTTATAAATTTTAAGTTCAAATTCCATTTGGATAGAATTCCGATTTATTTTTTAGAAAGTGATCTAAAATTATTTAAAATTCCCCCGTTAACTTGGACTATCTAGCGTTTTGTTCGTGCGCCAGGTTTAAAATTTTAAATAACGTAAAATCCTAAATTCTCGTGCTTAAGGATAATTTTTCTGATCTCTTTTAGTAAGCTAAGCGAGGCTTCGATTTCGACGCGGCGGGTGCTTACGCTCTCGATGTTCGCGCCTACGCTTACGCCTTTTGCGAGGGCGTATTGGTAGATGAAATCAAACATCTCTGCGCACAGCGCTGTTGAACTTTGCAAAATATCGACGCTGCTTTGCAGTCGCTGCTGCAAAAAATCTGGCACCGAGATGCCAAGCCATTTCATAAACTCAAGCGTCTTTAGGCTGCCGCACGGCGTGAAAGTAAAGATTATAGGCACCCTTTTGCACTCCAAAGCGGCGTAATCGTCGATGAAATCTTTGGCATTTTGCACATTATAAACCGCCTGAGTGATAAAAAATTCGCACCCGTCCGCAGTCTTCTCCGCGATTTTTAGGTGCTCGTCGTGGCTCTTTTCATGGCGCTCGGGTATGCAGATGCCGCCTAGACAAAGATGCTGCGCTACAAGTCGCTTGATCTCGTAGGCGCGGCTTAGATGCAGTTTGCATTCTTCGTTTTTAGAGCTCGCCCCCACGAAAACACCCAGCCCGCTTGCGGCATGTCTTAGAATTTCGCAAAATTCCGCCTCGTCGTATTTGCCTACCGCGCGATAGATGATCGCTTCTTTATCGGTGTGTAGATACTGCGTGTAATATCGCGCAGGATCGATCGTATGCACAAAAGGAAAGGTCCGCTCATCTTTCGTGCGCGCACTTTCGTCTTGTAGATCGTAGATGACGATGCCGTCGCATTCGCATTCGCCTAGGCGTTGCGACCACGCCGTACCCAGGCGCTCGAGCTCGTCTTGAGAGGACGTGATTTTAGGCGGGACGATGCCGTAGAGTAGAATTCCGCTTTTTCCGTTTCTAATTTTTTCTTTTAACACTTGCCATTCCTTGATTTTTCGCACATTTTAGCAAATTTAAATTTAAAAATTTAAATGATATAATGCCGAGCAAATTGCAAATTTAAGGAACGCAATGAAAACGCTTCAAGAAAATTTAAAGCTTTTTTATCTGGGGCTTGAAAACGGCGAGCCGTTTTTGTATAAAAACAAGGATCTAACGACCCACGCGCTTATCATAGGAATGACCGGCAGCGGCAAGACTGGTCTTGGTATCACGCTGCTAGAGGAAGCTACGATCGATAATATCCCATCCATCATCATCGATCCAAAGGGCGATCTAACGAATTTAGCTCTTACTTTTCCGCAGATGAGGGCTGAGGATTTTGAGCCTTATATCGATGAGGCTGAGGCACAAAACAAAGGTCTTAGGGTGCGCGAGTACGCCGAGCAAACCGCAAATACCTGGCGCGAAGGTATCGAGGGCTCATATCAAGACCTGGCGCGAGTACAGCTTCTGAAAAATAGCGCCGATTTTAGAATTTATACGCCCAAATCAAGCGCAGGTCTTGGAATCAGCCTGCTAAGCGATTTTGAAGCGCCGAAGGGCTTAAACGAAGAGGATCTGAACAACTATGTAGGCGGTATCGCAACTAGCGTGCTAAGTCTGGCAGGGATCGGCAGCGATAATCTTAGCTCGCCGGAATTTTTACTAATCAGCCAAATTTTAACCTATCATTTTAACAAAGGCGAGGGGGTGAGCGTGGTGGATCTCATCGCGCAGATCGGCAACCCGCCTTTCGATAAAATCGGCGTTTTCGACGTTAATACCTTCTTTCCGAGCGATAAGCGAATGGCGCTTGCGATGAAGATTAACGCGCTCATCGCAAGCCCGAGTTTTAAGCTTTGGTGCGAGGGCGAGCGGCTAAATATCGCCAAGATGCTCTTTGATGAAAACGGCAGGGCGAGAGCGAATATATTTTCCATCGCGCATCTAAACGACGATGAGAGGATGTTTTTCGTCACGCTGCTTTTGGGCGAGATGATCAAATGGATGCGTACTACCAGCGGCACTAGCTCGCTGCGCGCAGTGCTTTATATGGATGAAATTTACGGCTTCTTCCCGCCAAACGGCAATCCACCGAGCAAAACCCCGATGCTTACGCTGCTGAAGCAGGCTCGTGCATTCGGACTTGGCTGCGTATTATCGACGCAAAACCCGGTCGATCTCGATTATAAGGGGCTTAGCAATATCGGTACGTGGTTTATCGGGCGCTTGCAGACCGCGCAGGATAAGGAGCGCGTTATCAGCGGCCTAAGCGGCATCGGCTCAAATCCGATCGATAAAAGCGTGCTGATGGAGAAAATTTCAAACCTCAAAAAGCGAAATTTTTTGGTAAAAAACATCAACGAGGACGTGCTGCGAGTGATCGAGACGCGCTTTGCGCTAAGCTATTTAAAGGGCCCTTTAAGCAACGAGCAAATTTCAAATTTAATGAAAGACAAAAAGGCTGAAATTTCGTCCGTGTCGGGCGCCGCGCAAGGCGTCAAATCCGCTGGTGCCGCCAAACCCGTAGTTTCTGCTGAAATTTCGCAGCTTTACAGCTACGGCGCGAGCCTTGAGCTAAGCCCGTATCTGTACGCAAGCGCAAAGATGCGATTTTGCGACAAGGGGGTCGATTTTACGCAGCAGCGCTCCTTTTTGCTATCGCTTTCGGACGCAAGTGAAATAGATTGGGGCGAGGCGAGTACGCGAGAAGTTGCAAATTTAAGCGGACAGGAGCAGGCGGGCTCGCTCTACGGCGCGCTTCCTAGCTTCATCGCGGGAGCAAAAAATTTAAACGCTCAGCTTAAAAGCTTTAAGGAGTGGCTATATCGCAATGAAAAACTCGAGCTTTTTAGCGCGCTTGATCTGCTCTCAAAACCGGGCGAGAGCAGGGAGGAGTTTTTTGTGCGCCTAAGCGATAAGGCGAATGAAATTTTAGAGGCGAAAACCGATGAAATCGCGGCTAAATTTGAAAAGGAAAAGGCGCGCCTTGAGGATAAAATTTCGCGCGCTAGCGAAAAATACGAGAAGGAAAAGGGCGACGTGCTAAGTCGCGGGGTGGATGCGGCGCTAAACATAGGTGGAGCGATCTTAGGCGCGTTTTTAGGCCGCTCGCGCAGCGCTAGCAATATCTCTAAAGCGATCAGCGGAGCTAAAAGCGCGCATAAAATTTTAAACGAACGAAGCGAAGCCAAAAATGCCGAAAATAGCCTAAGCGCGCTACAAGAGGAGCTGGAGGTGCTTACGCAGAAATTTGAAGCTGAAGTGGACGCGCTAAAACAGAGCCTGGATCTAAAAAATATTAAACTCGAAACGAAAGAAATTTCGCCGAAGAAAACCGACATCTACGACGAGAAAATTTCGCTACTTTGGAAGAGCTAAAGGGAGAATTTTATGGATAAACTTAGTGAAATTTTAAATATCATATACGCCGCTCTCTGCGATCCTAGCTCAAAATATTTTCTAGGAGATGAGCATGGAATTCTAGGAAGCGGAATTCTTGGAATTTTATATAGGACATTTACGGCGCCGAATTTTTGGTGCTACTTTGCTGCGTATCTGATCGCTGCGATCCCCTTTGGGCTTTTGATCGGCAAATACCTAGGCGGCGTGGATATCAAAAGCGAGGGCAGTGGCTCCATAGGCGCTACCAACGTCCTTCGCGTCTTAAAAACTCGCGATCCGCAAAAAGCAAAAAAGCTCGCGATCCTCACCGTCGCCTGCGACGCGCTAAAGGGCATCCTGCCGATACTGATTGCGCGTGCTTTAGGCTTTGATGAAAACGTGCTATGGAGCATGGCTGTCTTTGCAGTACTTGGGCATTGCTTTAGTCCGTATCTGAAATTTAACGGCGGCAAGGGCATTGCGACGGGAGCCGGCGTGCTTGCTTGCTTTATTCCTATCGAGCTCATTATCGCGCTTGCCGTTTGGTTTGTAGTCGGCAAGACGGTTAAAATTTCATCCGTAGCATCGCTCGCAGCGGCGCTTGCGCTAGTTATCGCTAGCTACGTGATCCATCCGCAGATGCCAGCGATCAACACTCATGCGCCGATCTTTCTGATAGTTTTCATCGTATTTTACAAACACGCGCCGAATATCGCCAGGCTGCTTAAGGGCGAGGAAAAGCGCGTAGTATGATTAAAATTTTAATTGAAAAGCTGGAATTTGGCACGATAATCGGGACGCTGGATTTTGAGCGCAAGCGCGAGCAGCGCGTCTGGGTGTGGGCGAAGTTCGGAGCGGAGGAATTTATCGACTATGCGCGGGTTTGCGAATATATCAAAGCGGAGTTCCGCGAGAAAAAATTTCGCCTCGTAGAGGACGCGCTAAAATACTTCGCGCAGGAGTTTCACTCAAAATTTCGATCGATGGATTATTTTTATATGAAAATTTTAAAGCCCGAAATTTTACAAGACGCGAGCGTCGGCGCGGAAATAGAGATAAAATTTTAAAATTTCTTTAAAAAATCTTGAAATTTTGCTTAAAATATGTTAAAATCACCGCAAAATTTTAAGGCAAGGAAATTAAATGAGAATTTTAATAGTCGAGGACGAGGTGACTTTAAACAAGACGATAGCGGAGGGCTTGATGGAGTTCGGCTATCAGACGGATACTTCCGAGAGTTTTAAGGACGCAGAGTATTATATCGGCATTAGAAATTATGATTTGGTGCTAACCGATTGGATGCTAGCTGACGGCAACGGCATCGATCTCATCGCATTGGTTAAGCAAAAATCCGCGCGCACCTCCGTCGTCGTGCTATCTGCAAAAGACGATAAAGAAAGCGAGATCAAAGCGCTTCGCGCGGGCGCGGACGATTTTATCAAAAAACCTTTCGATTTTGATGTTTTAGTAGCGCGTCTCGAAGCTAGACTTCGCTTCGGCGGCTCAAATATCATCAAAATCGACGATCTCATCATCGATCCGGATGAGGAAAAGATCACATATCTAGGTCAAGAGATCGAGCTTAAGGGCAAGCCGTTTGAGGTGCTAACTCACTTGGCGCGCCACAGCGATCAGATCGTCAGTAAAGAGCAGCTATTAGATGCTATCTGGGAGGAGCCTGAGCTCGTTACGCCAAACGTCATCGAAGTCGCGATCAATCAAATCCGCCAGAAAATGGATAAGCCTCTAAATATCTCTACGATCGAGACCGTTCGCAGACGCGGATATAGATTTTGCTTTCCACAAAAAGCCTAAGAGTCCGCTTTGTAATACAATTAGCATCCGCTTCGTTGATGCTAATTGTCATTTTTTCGGTAATGCTCTATAATTATATGAGAATTACCATCTTCGAAACTCCCGTTCAAAATTTAATCCAAAGAGCGCAAAAAATCGTAGACGCCTCCGTGCCGCCTGAGAAAATTTCATCTTTTTTACAAGACGCTTCCGGTGAATACGAAAGCAAAATCATCGAAAACGAAAGTATCAATAAACCTAAATTTATCGAAAGCTCCGAGGGCGGCAGGAGCTATTTGCAGCTGCACTATCCCTACGACAAGGATAAAATTTTAAGCATCAAAGCAGATGTGAGCGTTTATGCAAACATCGTAAATCAAATACTCATCGACATCATTTTGGTAAATTTGACGATGATATTTTTGGTGGTGTTTTACGCGATGTTTCTTTCGCGCATGCTACTAATGCCGATTAAGCTGATCAGCCAAAGGCTCGCTTCGGTGGATGAAAAATTTCTAAAGCCGATCGACGCAGCGGAAATTCCAAGTGAATTTAGCCCGCTTTCAAACAGCATCAACCGCCTACTTGAGCGCATCGAGACTTTCATTTTGTATCAAAAAGAGCTTTTTATCGGTATCGCGCACGAGCTTAAAACTCCGCTAGCGGTGATGAAAACCAAAAACGAAGTGACGCTGATTAAACCGCGCGAGAGCGAGAAATATATCGAGGCGCTTAAAAACAATAATGATTCGATCGATAGTATGAATAAGATGATCAGCTCCATTCTGGAGATTGGACGGCAGGAGGGGGCGCAGTTTGAGGCGCCCGAGCAGACCGATATGATCGCGTATCTACGGGAGCTATGCGTGGGCTTTAAAATTTTAGCGCGTACGGCGGGCAAGGACTTGACGATGGATCTTAAGCCCGAACAGCTTGAAATTTCGGTGCAGAAAAGTCTCTTTATGCACGTGATTCAAAATTTTATCCAAAACGCCATAAAATTTTCTCCTGATGGCGAAAAAGTACTGATCGAGAGCGAAATTTCGGACGGAAATTTCATAGTGCGGGTCGCAAACAAAGGCGAGCCGCTTAACGAAGAGATTGATTATTTTGCCCCTTTTAAGCGCTATGGCGACAAGCCGGGGGCGGGGCTCGGGCTATTCTTAGCCAAAAATGCTGCTCAAGCGATGGGCGCGCAAGTAGATCTTAAAAACGATGAAGCGCGCTTGCTAATCGTCGCAATTTTCAAGCTTCCGCTAAAAAATTTAAGAAATAGCCCGAAATTCCGCTATTTTAAAACAAAATGAAGCTTTTTATGGTATAAACGCCATAATTTTTTTCGTAAGGTAAAATTATATGTCATTGTTGATTACAAAAGAATGCATCAGTTGCGACGCGTGCCGCGAGGAATGCCCTAATGAAGCGATTTTCGAGGATGAGCCGATATACATCATAGACGCCGATCGATGTTGCGAGTGCGTAGATGATTACTCCGAGCCCGCTTGCATCGTGGTCTGCCCGGTCGAGTGTATCATCACCGATCCCGATAATATCGAGACGGCGGACGAGCTGAAATACAAACACGTCCATATGGAAATTTAAATGCCCAAGCGCGTCGCAGTCATAGATCTGGGCTCAAATTCCGCCAGAGCCGTGATTTTTGAGCGCACGAGCAGGCTCGGATTTTTCATCTTGGCCGAGCACAAGATCAAGATCCGCCTAGGCGAGGGCGCCTACGAAAACGGCGGAATTTTAACTTCCGAAGCGATGCAAAAATGCCTACTCGCGTTTAAAAAATTTAAAACCCTGGTATGCAATTACAAGGCTAAACGCGTGCTTTGCATCGGTACATCCGCGCTTCGCGATGCGCCGAACGGAGCCGAGTTTATAAATCTCGTTCGCAAGCAAACGGGCATTGCGATCCGCAAGATAGACGGGCAGATGGAGGCGTATCTGGGCGCCTATGCAGCGCAAAATTTGCTTAGCGACTTTTCCGAGGGCGTTACGCTTGACATCGGCGGCGGCTCGACTGAGCTTGCTTACATAAAAAACGGCAGAATAGAAAATAAAATTTCTTTAAATTTAGGCACGGTGCGGCTAAAGGAGCTATTTTTCGACCGCGGCGACACAAAGGGGCTGGAGAAATACATAAATAGCGCGATCTCGCAGGTAGGCTCCGAGTTTCGCACGCAAAATTTAATTGTAATGGGCGGCTCCGCGCGAGCGCTTTCCGGCGCCGTGATGAGCCTGCAAAACCATCCGCTAAAGATCGTGCATAATTTCAGCTATGATTATGAAAAATACGCGCCGTTTTTTGCCAAGTTGATGAGCGCAAAGACGCTTGATCTGGCGAAATTCCCGATCAAAAAGGACCGCTACGACACGATCAGAGAGGGCGCCATTATCTTTGATAAGATCGTAAGGCGCCTGGGGGCGAAAAAGATCATCACAAGCGGCGTGGGAGTGCGAGAGGGAGCGTTTTTAAGCTCGATTCTGCGCGGCGCAAACCTACCTAGAAGCTTTAATCCGAGCCTAAGAAGCCTCAAAGATCGCTTCGCTTCCGAGCCTAGCGAGGCTCCGAAGTTCGCAAAGGCGCTATTTTGCGCGCTATCGCCGCTACACGGCTTGAGCGAAAAATATATTAAAATTCTTCAGACCGCGGCATCGCTTTGCGAGATCGGGCGGGCGATCGGCTTTTACGCCAAGCATGAAACCAGCGCGGATATAGTGCTCGGCGGGCTGAACTACCGCACGACGCACAAAGAAAAGGCGCTCATAGCCGCGATCATCTCGATGCACGGCAAGCGCGAGCTGGGCGCTACGTTCGCGCCTTTGAGCGCGATTTTGCCGGACGCCGCCAAGCTTGCCTGGCTGAGCTATATTTTGGAGCTTGCGCGCCTCTTAAGCGAAAACGCGCTGAAAAATTTAGAATTTAGTTTTGAAAATTCCACTCTTAAAATCTCCGGTGCCGATAATTTGATAATGCTTAAAGGAAGCCTTAAAAAGCTCTCAAAGCCCGCAATTTTCGCCGTAAATTTCGTCTAAATTTAGCTTTAAATTTAACCGCTTGTCGCGTATTGCAGAGCTGCTTTAAATTTTATTTAGCCGCGTTACGCCTATTTGCGAAAATTTTAATCAAACGTGCGTGCAGGTTTGGTTTATCTTTTAGTTTGAAATTTTAACTCCTGTAGCGAGATTTGAGAGCTACGCTCATACACATAGCGATTAAATTCCGTTTTTTTAAAATTTTATTGCGCGGTTTGCAAGACCTCGCGGTGCTATCCGCGACTCTTGCGACTGAATTTAAATTACGATTCACTCCGTACGGAGCGCTGTTTTGCGGGTGGGTAAGCGGATTGTAAGGTGGGTAAGTAAACAGGCGCGAGAGCAGGCGAGCGAGTTGGTTGGCGGGCAGGCTGGATGCACGGGCGGAGCGGCGAAATTTAAAACATTTGCGCCGCGCGGTATCTTGCAAGCCACAAATCATTTGATGGCGCTCGTCAAATCGCGGTTGTGCGGCTAAATTTTATATCGTGCAAATTTATAACCAAGCGATAATCAAACGGCGTGGCAAAATTTAATTGAGTTAAATTTTAAATCACTCAAATTTAAAACGGCGACGAGAAATCGCGCCGGAGCAAGAATGCTTGGCTATCTGCGTAGCGCTCCGGTGATTTGCGCAGCGTCATAGCGATACGCGCAGTGTCTTTGGGCGATCTGTGCAAGCGCGCTCTAGATTTCGTACAGCGCCTCAGAGCCGATCCGTAAAAGTACCATGGCGGCTATCCGTGCAGCGTCTAGACCGATCCGCGGAAGCGTCCCGACATCCGCGGAAGCGGTCCTATGCGAGCCCTAAAATCGCCCCAGAGCCTCTTTGACGTGATCCTCCGCCATATCGATATTCCACATCGGCTCAAAGACGAGATCAATCTCTACTTCGCCGACGCCCTCCACGCTCTCGGCACCCGCGCGCACCCATTCCACCATCATCTCATGCAGCGGGCACGACTGAGTCGATAGCGTCATCGTGACTTTGACGTTGTTCGCCTCATCTACCGCTACGTCGTAGATGAGTCCTAGCGACACGACGTCAAAGCCGACCTCGGGATCCACCACGGCGCGAAGCGCGTCGTAAATTTGCTCCTTCGTTACTTTCATTTTTCCTCTCCGAATTTTATGTAGTTAAAGATATTTACGATGTTGATTAGCACCAAAATTATGCTTACCGCTTGCAAGATAACCGCAGGCGTTAGCGCTCCAAAGCCCGCACACACAAGCGCCAATACGTTCGGTACGCAGGCTGCGTAGGCGATCTTTTTGATTATCATATCCTCGAGCATAGGGATTTTGCGCTTGCCGACGAAGGGCGAGACGTAGTGATACCAGATGAGAAAGGGCGCGATTTTATAAAGGTGCGCGACGATGAAGGCGAACAAAAAGCCGTATAGCAGCCAAAACGCCGCCAAATCCGCGCGACCTGCGAGCCAAAATACCGCGCTAAATCCCAAAGCTGCGAGCGATATGTAGACGTTTAAATTCCAATAATCGATCGCTTTTCGCACTCGCCTGGCTAGGATGTAGATCGCCTGAGCCGCAAAGCTCGCAAGCGCGGCAAATGCGATGAAAATTCCAAAGTCTTTTAGCAAAAACGGCCCTGCGAGCAGATACAGCGCCAGCGAAGCTTTTGCTAGTGCGAAGTTTAGATCGTGCGCCAGGCTAAACATCGGCAGCAGCACGCACGCAGCGCCTACGATGACGAAAAACACGAAGCCTAGCACGAAGTATATGTGATAGGATAAAATTTCTGAAAAATACACTCCGAAAATCTCCACGCCGCTAAGCGCTAGCACGAGGGCAAAGCCAAGGCTGATCCCTACGGCTAAAAACGCAGCCGAGATCGCAAGCGCTACGGCGGGGAAGCTCCATTTGGGCGTGCCGATGAAGCTTAGTGCGTAGCAGATCGTAAAATAAAATAGACTAAGCAGCAAAACGGCGCCGCCTGCGTGCATCAAAGGGATGCTTGAAAGCAGCAATCCCGCGCTTAGTAGAGCCACGCCTGCGCCGTAGGCGAGGAGATTTAAAAACGCAAATTTGACGGTGAAAAATTCCTTTTGGATGATGACGGAGGTGAGCTGATAGAGCGCTCCGATGATTATGCTGATTACAAATCCTAGCAAAAATACGTGAAAAAAGCTCGCCGTCTGCGGCGCCTGGATCGCGCCGAAATCAGCCTTTAAAAAGCTCGCCGCGCTTAGCAGCAAAAAGATAAAGCCGCAGATGAAATAGCCGCCTACGATGCGAAACGGCGGCGAAAAGGTCGTGATATTCATCTAAATTTTAAAGCCCTTTAGCCGTGGCACTTCGCGTCGGTATCAAAGCCCTCATTGACCGCGCCGGGCTTTAGACTGATGGTGAGCTTGACCGCGTCGCCGCCCAGATCCTCGCGGGCAATGTCAAATTTAGACTCGATCTTCGGGATTAGCCCCATCGGAAATTTATGATTGACCATGACCACCTTTTTGGTTTCGTCTTTTACGAAATTTAGCGCCACCAGCGCATTTACCATCGGCTCGGGCGGGACGCATTTGCGCGAATCAAAGCCGATGTATTCTACGCCGCCTTGCGATTTTTTATAAAATTTCACCGTAGCGCCCGCTGCGTCGAACTCCTGCCAGTCTGTAAAAAAATCCATACCTGATCCTTTTTTAAAATTTCGCGCGATTATATAGCAAATTTTAAAATTTTGAAATGAGGTAGGTCAAGTCCTATTTGGAATTTGTAAATTTAGCCGAATTTTAATACACTACGCGTTAAAATTCTAAATCCGAGGACCATTATGCAGACCATCACGATCATCGATACGTTCGGCTTTTTTTTCAGGCTCTACTACGCTATGAGCGGGCTTAAGACCAAAGACGGCAAACCCAGCGGCATGGTGAGCGGATTTGCGAGCTTCATCGCAAATCTTTCGAAGGAATTTAAGAGCGATTATATAATTTTCGCTCTGGATAGTAAAGGCAAGACCTTCCGCTCGGATATCGATCCGAACTACAAAACCAACCGCCAAGCCCCGCCGCCCGCGCTTTTGCAGCAGCTGCCGGTTTGCATCGAGATGATCGAAAAGATGGGGCTTTACTCGCTCGGACGCGAGGGCTACGAAGCGGACGATCTCATCGCAAGCGTCGTTAAAAAGCACGGCGCCACGCATAAAATCAACATCGTTACCTCCGACAAGGATCTGTATCAGCTCATCGGCGAAAACGTTAAAATTTACAGCCACGGCAAAAAGATGCTTTACGGAAGAGACGAGTGCTTGCAGCGCTACGGCGTCTATCCCGAGCAGATCGTGGATTTTTTAGCGATCTGCGGCGATAGCGCCGATAATATCCCGGGCGTGCGCGGCATCGGCGACAAAGGAGCGAAGAAGCTTTTAGACGAATGGGGCTCGCTTGATGGGATCTATTCAAATTTAGACCGCCTGCCGCAAAACAAACAGCGCGAGTATCTGATAGAGGGGAAGCAGAGCGCCTACATAAGCAAGCGCCTGGCCACGCTTTACGACGAGCTGGAAATCCCGCCTTTAGAGGACGCAAAATTCCCGCAGCAAAATCCGCTTTTTAAAATCCGCGAAATTTTAAAAGATTACGCGCTAAACAGACTGCTGTCCGCGTTAAGCTTGCAAGAGCAGAACGGACTTGATCTTTGGGGCGAGGGCAAAAGCGCGGGCGCAAAAAGCTTCGTTTTGGGCGCGGGCGGCAAAGGCTCCAGCACAGAGCCGTCTCGCGGCGGATCTATCTTGGACGCTGCCGTAGGGGGGCTAGACGGGCAAAATTCTATCTCAGGCGGTTCTGCTTGCGGCGGGCAAAGCTGCGAGAGCGCTTTTAAAACGCCCTTTGAGCCTGTTTGCATTACCGATGCCGCGGAGCTTGCGAGGCTGTGCGAGAGCGTCAGCACCGAGACCTTGGTGAGCTTCGATACGGAAACCACTAGCATCGACAGCAAAAGCGCCAGGATCGTGGGCTTTTCGTTTGCGTTTAATGAGGAGTGCGCCTATTACGTCCCGCTCGCGCATAGCTATTTGGGCGCTCCTGTTCAAATTTCTTCGGAAGCGGCAAAGGTCGCGATCGGCTCGCTGTTTAACGGATATGTAGTGGGGCAAAATTTAAAATACGATTTTGAGATTGTGAAAAATAATTTTAATATCGAGCCGCCTGCGCGCTTTGCCGATACGATGGTGTTAGCGTGGCTGCTCGATCCCGCAAACGCCGTGGGGATGGACTCTATCTCGCCGCGGTATCTTGGGTATGAGACTGTGCATTTCGGCGACGTCGTCAAAAAGGGCGAGACCTTCGCCTCCGTGGAGCTGGACGCCGCTACGATCTATGCGAGCGAGGATGCGTGGGTGACGCTGAGGCTATATTTTAAGCTCAAGGGGCTGCTAGAGCCTGCGCTTTTTAAGCTCGCGCAGGAGCTTGAGTTCCCGTTTGTGCGGGTACTTTGGCAGATGCAAAGATGCGGCATCAAGATAGACGCGGAGATGATAAAGCGCCTAATCGCGCGCAACGAAAAGTCCCTGCGAGCGCTCACGGATGAAATTTACGAGCTTTGCGGCGAGCAGTTTAATATAAACTCCCCCGCTCAGCTCGGCGCCGTGCTTTTCGAGCGGCTCGGGCTACCTGCGGCGAAGCGCACCAAGACGGGCTACAGCACCGACGAAAGCGTGCTGAAAGATCTTAAGGCGCTGCATCCCGCAGTGGGTAAAATTTTAGACTACCGCGAGCTGTTTAAGCTGCAAAGCACCTACTGCGAGCCGCTGCTACAGCTTGCCCTTGCAGATCCGCAAAACCGCGTCAGATCGAATTTCTTGCAGACCGGCACGGCTACCGGGCGGCTAGCGAGCAAAAATCCGAACCTACAAAATATCCCCGCGCGCGGCACCTTTGCAAAGGACGTGCGAGACTGCTTCCTAGCAGACGAAGGCTACTCGCTGATCTCGCTTGATTACTCGCAGATCGAGCTGCGCCTGCTCGCGCACTTTTCGCGCGATCCTGCGCTTTTGGCGGCGTTTAGGGCGGATGAGGACATTCACGCGCGCACGGCGATCAGCATCTTCGGCGACGCGCAGCCCGCGCACCGCACGATCGCAAAGAGCATAAATTTCGGCCTCATCTACGGCATGGGTGCGGGTAAGCTAAGCGATAGCCTAGGTATCGCGCGCGCCGAGGCGAAAGGCTATATCGAGCGCTATTTCGCGGCGTTTTCCACGATTAAAGAGTTTTTGCAAAGCATAAAATCGGACGCGAAAGCAGACGGCTACGTAAGCACGCTTTTTGGGCGCAGGCGCTACTTCGACTTCGCAAACGCGCGTAACAACATGGTCTATGCGAGCTACGAGCGCGAGGCGGTGAATACGAAATTTCAAGGCTCCGCCGCCGACATCATCAAAAAGGCGATGGTTGAGATTTCGCCGCTGCTAAACGACGAGGCGCGGCTGATATTGCAGATCCACGACGAGCTGATCTTCGAGGTGCGGGACGATTTGGCGCAGAGCTTCGGCGAGCGTGCGCAGGAGATAATGCAAAGCGCGGCGAGCCTAAACGTGCCGCTAAAGACGAGCCTAAACATCGCCAAGCGCTGGGGCGAGCTGAAGTAACTCCGCTAAATTTAAAGCGCGGCTAAAATTTTAAGCGGAATTTAAACGGTGCGCGGAATTTTAAATTTTGAGCAGGACAGAGCCTAAATTTGCTCGTTTGATAAATTTGATTGCTCTAAATTTAGACCGAGCAGTTGGCGTGGTGCGGCACAGATCCGCCGCCGTCTTTAAATTTTTGATTAAATTTAAGCTCTTCGCTTAGCAATATCAAACGGCGGTTAGATAGATTTATCCGAATTAAATTTAAACAATGTGTTTTAGCAAGAGGTCTGGGTAAATCTTGCCGTGCGTATAAATTAAAATGGCTCTCTTTAACTTAAGCTCACACAAAGGAGCAGTAAGTTACGATGGATACTAT
>NZ_CALLWC010000037.1 GCF_938015785.1 uncultured Campylobacter sp.
AGAGGGACCATCTAAAGCTAAAGGTAAGAGGGGCAAAAAGGGTAAGGGAGAGTAAAATTTCTCCCGACCTTACTTATTATTCTACAAGTCTAGCGCTTGCGGCGATTGCAAGGGTTAGATAGCAAGCGTATAAATTTAGGCGGGAGCTATGGAAGTGTGCAAGATTTCAATTCGAATCTTGCGTAATTAGCTTACTCGACTATACTGTAGATTTAGAAGTTTACAATTCGATTTAAACTTGCGGATGCAATTTTATTTTATGGTACGGCGAGCCGATATTTTTTGGAATTTTAAGGTGTGAATCCCTGATTTCTCATAAATTTCAATCTCACTACTTTTAAGCAGAACTAAAATTACCTTAAAGACCGCCTAACTACAGCAAGGTATCGGCAAATCGATTACCGGCGCGTTTCAAATAATGCCTAGAAAGTGTAGGCTAAAGTCAAGCCATAATAAATCATAATGGTTTAGGGCGGCAATTTTGCAGAAACCGGCAGTGTGTTTATCTGATGACAAAGCGTATAGTATAGCGCGAGCGTGGCGGTTAAAAAGACCACAAGAGATAGATTTAAAGCAAATTTCACCCTATTTAAATGCTAGTATTATCACGCCTGCGCCGATTAGTGCTAGCGCGAGCCATTCGCGAAGACTCGGGCGCTCGCCTAAAAAGATCACTGCAATTATTACAACGAGCACTACGCTTAGTTTATCGATCGGTGCTACTTGATAGGCTTTGCCGATTTGCAGAGCTTTGAAATATGCTAGCCATGATGCGCCCGTAGCTAATCCGCTTAGTATCAAAAATACCCAGTTGCGAGGGCTCAGACTAGATAGCGGCTGCCAGGCTTTAGCGTAGCGTAGGAACACGGCGAGGCAAAAGGCTATGATGATCGTGCGGATAAAAGTCGCAAAGTGAGAGTTGATCCCTTCAAGCCCGATTTTTGCAAATATCGCAGTCAGCGCCGCAAAGAGTGCTGATGCAAGCGCCCAAGCCACCCATGTCTCCATGATATTCCTTTATGAAATGAATTATTGGATTATAGCCCTATTTGGGTAAAATTTGTTTATAATTTCGCGAGCGTCGCAGCAAAAAGCTAAATCGCGAGCGAGCAATCCCACGAAGGCGACATTTAAATTTTAAAATTTTAGCCGCAAAATACGGCTAAATTTCAGTTCCGACAAGCAAAGCTTGCCTCACGCGCTACCGAATGAGTTTGGGCGCCGTTTGAGTGGTGTGTCGCAAGACACGGTTCGCAGAAACTGTTATAAAATTTTGCTTTGGCAAGATAAAATTTTACCAAGGCAAGACGAGCTTTCCTTCGAATGCAAAATTCTATTTTAATTCAGCAAAAGCACGACCGAATACCCTTTTTGCAAATCCAAACGCGATATAAATTCCCCCGAGCAGAAAGGTTAAAATTTAAAAAATATTCACCGCTCGTATATAAAATTTCAAAATTTCTACGAGGAGAGCTTATGAAAAAATTTCTACTTGCACTCATTGCGATATTCGTTTTAGCGGGCTGCGGCAGCGATCCAAAAGGCGTTGCCGAAGACTTCGTAAGAGCCCTATATGAGGGAGATTCCAAGATTTTGGTAGATCTTGTTTATATACCGGACAAGGATAGGTCCGACGACGGTGCGATGCAGATAATAAACGGCAAACTGATGCAAATGGCGGGCGCCGGCAAGGAGGAGGCCTCTAAGCGCGGCGGGCTAAAGAGTATCTCGGGCGAGCTGCAAAATAGCGACGAGAAATCGGCGCTCGTGAAAGTCGCCGTGTCTTTTAAAAACGGCACGAACCGCACCGAGAGCGTTAAACTCGTCAAAAAAGACGGCAAGTGGAAAGTCTCGCTTTAGCGAAAAAGTTTCTTATCTGCTTGATATTTGTCACAGGTGGGCTTGGCGAGCTTTGGACGCTAACGCGCGCGCCTACGGCAAAAGAGCCGCTACGGGTACCGGATGAAATTTTATCAAACCTACGCACGGGCGATCTCGTCTTTCGCCTAGGCGACGTCACCGACAGCCGCATAATCGCGACCGCGACGGATTTTAAATACTCGCACGTAGGCATGATCGTGCGCGAGCACCCGCTTTTGGTGGTGCATGCCGTAACGGGCGAGGGCGAGCGAGACGGCGTCGCGGCCGTTTCGATGCAGGAGTTCTTGGCGCATGCGCGAGACTTCGGCGCGGTGCGGATGAAATTTTTAAGCGAGGAGCAAAAGGCGCGCCTCGCCGCTTCTTTACTTAAGCGCCTCGGCGAGGGTTTTACGCTAAGACCTCGCGGCGAAGCGAACCTATACTGCACGACGCTACTTGAGCAGGAAATCTCTAAAATCACAGAATTCTCGCCGCAGTATTTTAAGCTAAGCTTAGCTGTCCTGGGCGGAGAATACCTCGCGCCGAAGGCATTTTGGCACTACGGCGGCATCGAAATTTTATACGAGCGCTAGGCGCAGCTTATCTTGGGGCGGAATTTTGCGCGCTGTGTAAATTTAAATATAGCATCAATTCAAATCCGCGCATGAATAAAATTTAAGCTTAGAATTCTGCGCCGTAAAATTTCGGTCAAAATTTCGCTTTGACTTTAAATTTTGAAATTCCGTACTCCGTAAAATTTCGTATTAGAATTCTGCAGCAAAAATCCAAACGTGCGTGCGCGCGAAATTTCTTCCGTAAAATTTCGTATTAGAATTCTGCAGAGCATTAAATTTTATAAATTTCGCTAGCTACCGAATTCGCAAAATTACCGCTCGCTTCAAATTTTGCACATTCTACACGCAAAACAAAATTCCGCCTTGCTGCAGAATTTTCAAAACACGAAATTTACAATTCGTAAAATCCCAAAAGAATAAAATTTTATAAAAAGCGTAACTTACAAAATTTCAAAAAGCAAAGCGCGTGAGCTTTACAGCTCGCCGAAAAGCGCTTCGAGATTTTTAAGACCTTCTTCCTTGGAGACCTTTTTCTCGCTCGCTGAGCCGGTTTCGATAAGCTCAATCTCGCAGCCGCACAGCATCGAGGCGAGGCGGATGTTTAGACCGTTTTTACCGATCGCTTTGCTTTTTTGATCGGGGTTTACGTAGACGATCGCCTTGCCGTCCTCGGCTATTTTGACTGAATTTACGATCGCGGGCGCCATCGCGCGAGTGATTAAAATTTCGGGGCTTGCGGAGTATTCAAACGCGTCGATGCTCTCGCCGCCGCTTCCGTCTTGCAAATTTTTGCTTAAAAATCTACTCACCGCGTCGATGCGAGCGCCTCCTTTGCCGACGGTAGCGCCTACCGGATCGACATTTGGCGAGACGGCGCTAAGTGCGATCTTGGCTCGCCTGCCGGGGATTCTGGCGCAGGCTTGGATGATGACGCTGCCGTCTTTGATCTCTGGGACTTCGGCAGCGAGTAGGGCTTCTAGGAATTTCGGGCTGGTGCGCGAAAGTTCCAGCCTGATGCCGTGAGATTTGTCGATGGCTACGTTTTTGATGACGGCTTGCAGCACGTCGCCGATTTTGAAATTCTCGCCCTTGATGCGGTTTTTAAGCGGCATAAAGGCTTTCGTATCCTCGATCTCTACGTAGGTCGTGCCGTCGTGATCGATCTTGGTGACCGTGCCGTGGGTGAGGGTGCCCACTTTGCTTTTATAGTTTTCAAAAATTTTCTCTTCAAGCAGCCTTTGGATGTGAAAATTTAGCTCTCTGGCCAGTATACCGGAAGCCGTGCGGCCGAGGCTTTCGATATTTATTTCGTAGCTTAGCTCATCACCGATCTCCGCGTTTTCGCCTATTTTTTTGGCTTCGCTTAGCGCGATGAAGTTGTGATCGCCGAGCCGCTCATCATCATCCGCGACGACGTGGACCTTTTGGTAGAGCTTAACGCGTTTAGTCTGCGGATCGACTTCGCTGTCGTAGAGATACTCCTCGCCGAAAAGTCTTTTTGCGGTCTGGATGAACGCCGTTTTGACGCGCTCTTTAACGTCCGCGGGCTCAAGCCCCTTTTCGTTTGCAATCGACTCGATGATGTCGGTGATTTTTTCCATAAATTTTCCTTAAGATTTGATTTCGTGCTACTAAATTTGGATTTTAAATTTTGAAGTGCGGTATTATATGGAATTTTGACTTTATTTTTATTTAAACGAATTATTATCTAAATTTCGCTAAACTCGCGGGTTTAAAACATAAATGAAAGGATAGATCATGCAGCTAAAACTTGCCAGAACGGAGCTCGCCTCTAAGCCAAAAAGCGTTAAGATCGAGGATTTGCAAGCCCAAGTAGAAAAGAGCGGACAGAAAATATTTTATCTGGATAGAGAAAATTCTCAAAAAGATTTAGTCGCTTTGGTGGATTTTTTCGATACTAAGGGTTTTAGCGTGTATCAGCGCATAGTGCGATACGGGCTGAACGAAAACGAGTATATGTACGAGGTGCATATCCTTTGAGTAAACTCCTCTTCATCCAGACCCTAGGTTGCGCGATGAACGTGCGCGATAGCGAGCATATTATCGCGCAGCTAAAAGAGCAAGATTACGAGATTACCGACGACGTAAATATTGCGGATCTGATCTTAATAAACACCTGCTCCGTGCGCGAAAAGCCCGTGCATAAGCTCTTTAGCGAGATCGGAGCATTCGATAAAGCTAGAAAAAAGGGCTCCAAAATCGGCGTTTGCGGCTGCACCGCAAGTCATCTGGGCGGAGAAATTTTTAAGCGCGCGCCATTCGTGGATTTCGTACTTGGCGCCAGAAACGTATCTAAAATTTCACAAGCCGTACGTACGCCTAAATTTATCAGCACGGACATAAACTACGACGAGAGCGAGTTTGCTTTCGGCGATTTTGCGAGCTCGCCATATAAATCCTTCATAAATATAATGATCGGCTGCGACAAAAAGTGCTCCTACTGCATCGTACCGCAAACTAGAGGCGATGAAATTTCGATCCCCGCTCAAATCATCTTGCGCGAAGCCGAAAGATCCGCCGCTCGCGGCGCCAAAGAGATATTTTTGCTCGGACAAAACGTCAATAATTATGGCAAGCGCTTCTCTAACGCACACGAAAAAATCGACTTCAGCGACCTGCTCGTGCGGCTTAGCGAGATAGAGGGCATCGAGCGCATCCGCTTTACAAGCCCGCATCCGCTGCATATGGATGATAAATTTTTGGACGTTTTTTGCAATAATCCTAAAATTTGCAAATCGATGCACATGCCGCTGCAAAGCGGCTCCAGCAAGGTTTTGCGCGATATGAAGCGTGGATATACCAAGCAGTGGTATCTAGACCGCGCGCTTAAACTGCGCCAAAGCTGCCCGAGCGCGGCGATTAGCACCGATATTATCGTGGGCTATCCGAGCGAGAGCGAGGAGGATTTTGCCGAGACGATGGAAGTGTTAGAAGCGGTGAGATTCGAGCAGGTTTTTTCCTTTAAATTTAGCCCGCGACCGCTCACGCCTGCGGCAAGCTTAAAGCCGCTTGATGATGAAATTTCAAGCGAAAGATTAAGCAGGCTGCAAAGCGCTCACGCTAAAATTTTAGACGAGATCGCAGGAGCGCAAAAAGATAAAATTTTCGACGTGTATTTCGAGGAGCTGCGAGAGAGCGGCACTGCGTGCGGTAGAAGCTTTTCAAATTTTTTAATCTGCGCGCAAGGTGGCGAAGAGCTGCTAGGCAAAACGCGCAGAGTGCGTATCGAAAAGACCGCCAGAATGGCGCTTTATGGACAAGTTATCGCTTAAAAAGCGGTTGTTTTTCCGCGTCGCCGAATATCTCATTTTTATCCTGATTTGGTGTATTTTTTTAACGTGTAGGGTTAAATTTACCCCCACGAAGCTGCCCGGAAAGCCCTGCGTCGTCGTATTTTGGCATGGAAGGCTAGCGATGATGAGCTTTGCATATAGGCGCTGGTGGTTGCGGGATTTCGGCGGCAAGAGGCGCGCTAAGGTCATCATCTCAGATCACAAAGACGGCGAGATAATTACGCGCGTGATCTCGCATTTCGGCATCGGTGCGATCCGCGGCAGCAGTTTCAAAGGCGGTGCGCGCGCACTTATGGGCGCGATCAAAGAGATAAAAAGCGGCACCGACGTCATCATCACTCCCGACGGTCCGCGCGGTCCCCTTCACAGCGTCGCCGACGGTGCCGTGATCCTTGCGCAGCGGCTAAACTTAGACATTTACGCGCTAAATTACGAAGCGAGCAGTTTTTGGAAATTTCGCAGCTGGGACGAGATGGTCTTGCCAAAGCCGTTTTCGCGCATAAATTATAGCCTCAGCGCGCCGTTAAATTTAACTGGGCTTAGCCTCGATGCGGGCAAAGAGGCGATCAGGCAACTGCTTTTTGCAAGCGCCGAGCAGGACGTTAAATTTTAGTTTGAAATAATAGTGTTTCGGTATAATTGCAATTTTAGGAGAAAAAATGGCACTATTTAAAGCAAAATCATTCCTCGGCGTCGCTAAAAGTGCCGACGCATGCGAGTTTTTTTATAGAAAATTGGGTTTTGGCAAAAGAATTTTGGATGAGAAATCCGATCGCTTTTCTATAGCGCAAGAAAACGATCTGGCTGCCTCGCTAGCGGGCTTTGCGGATCTGAGTGATAAAAATTTAATCTCCTGCGTGCTGATTGACGACGAAAATCAAAGAGTGCATTTTAACGAGGATTATATGATTAAAGAAAATAGCATTTATCAAAAAGTCGATGATAGCTTCATAGTGGAATTTCCTCGCGCAAGTGCACAGGCGGCGGATGAGACTTTTGGAATAGAATTTAGCTCGCACGCTAGTTTATTTAAAATTTTATACTTCTTGCTAAAAAATCAAAGCGATTTTGAAAACATGGCGATGTTCGCACTGAAATTTAATAACCGCGCATGTTTCGTCGTTGCCAACCAAGAGCGCGTGCTCTACGCCGATATAATGCGTATCGACGAGGAGATGCAGGCGGCGATGAGCGACGCGGACGAGCTTTTTTACGAGCTTTTAAATTTTCAGATCGAGACCTTCTACAAATCCGAAAATAGCGAGTTTCTCACCAACGTTTTCATCTACTCCGACGGCACGCTTAGCAACGAGATCGGTTATGTGATTTTCACGCGCATCTTCATCAAAACAAATTTGATAAATCTAAATTTCGCCGATTACATCAACAAAATCGCGATGCTGGAAGCCCGCTAGATCAAATTTTTCGCTCCGTACCTAGGCAGAATTTTAAAATTTTATCTTTGCAGTATTGCGCTTGCTTGATACGATTTAGTTGCTTGTTCGCGGTTGCGTTTTGTTAAATTTATCTCGCGTTACATAATGGAATTTTGACTAGGTAAAATTATCCGTATTTAACGGCTCGCTTTTAAATTTAAACTTATTTGCCGCAAAGGGTCCGTCTTGCGCCGTAAATTTTATCTTTTTCACAAATCCCGATTAATTTTGCTTAAAAAATTTTCTATCAGAATCCGCCTTTGTTCCATGTCGTCGCTATCGCTAATGCCTTCTAGCTCGCTTGCGTGATGCGCTTTGGGAGGGATATCTTTCAGATACGACCACACCTCGTCCTCGCTTAAAATTTTGCCGTGCAGATCAAAACCTACGTTTAGCGCTCTGCCTGAAACCTCGGCGATATCTGCATGCAGGTGACCGTAGAGCATCAGCGCGCCATAATGGCAGTTTGCCCACTCGATCATCGGGTAGTGAGACAGAGCCGCTCTCTTATGCGATAGACGCACAAAGGCATATCCCACGATCTGCTCAAACATAAAATTACCGTCCGCCTTGCGTCCGCTTAGCAGTTCGTTTTTCATTGCGGCGATACGCCCATCGTGGTTGCCGAGCACCAAAAAATGTCGCCCGTTTAGTCTGCGAAGTAACTCGCAAGTGTGCGCAAAATCCTTGTGAAAGGACACGTCGCCGAGATTATAGACGAGATCCTCGGGTGTAACAAGCGCGTTCCAAGCGGCGATGAGATTTTCATCCATCTCGGCTACGTTTGCGCCTTTTCTAAAATTTGGATATTTTTTCAGCACCAGCTCGTGGCCGAAGTGTAGATCGGAGGTAAAATAAACGCTCATAAAAGCTCCTCAAATAGCGCAAGATCCGCGCCTGCGGCAAATAAAAATCCGCGGTTTATCGGTGGGATGGCGAGCTGTCTGCACGCTTCTTTAAATTTCTTGTCCATCGTCGCTTTGATATATGGCGTTACTAGAATAAAATTTGCGCCCGCTCCGACGGCTACCTTTCCGCCTAGCACGCAGTCGGCGCCGTTTTCTAGGCAGCGCGCGCATTCGTTTCGCTGCGCCGAGCTTAGCACGAGTCCTAGCCTCTTGCAGGCAAGATCCACGCCGCGAATCTCGCCCCGGCCGCGTTTTATGAGATAAATTTTAGGCGCGGGATTAGAAATTTCGGGAGTTAAGCTTAACGCGTCAGCCGCCAAAAACTCAAAGCTCTTTTTCACGCCGCTAGAGCACTCGTTTAAAAACGGCTCGCTAAATTTAGCGCGAATAAAGCCACGCTTAAACTGCTCCGTTAAATTTGTCTCGTCGGTGAAGTATTTTAGGTTTTGCTCACGTAAAAACCGCTCCAGCTCGCACTTTCGCACGCCTAAAAGCGGACGAGCGATCACGTAGTCATCGCGGGGCTCAAGCTCTTGCATGCCAAGTAGCTCGCTAAGCCCTGCACCGCGCCCAAGCTGCATCAAAAACCACTCGAATTTATCGTCAAACTGATGCGCCAAAATCAAATTTTCATAACCCTGCTCGCGGCAAATTTGGCCAAAAAACTCATATCTGGCCGCGCGTGCCTCGTGCTCGAAATTTGACGTGCCCAGTCGTACGCTTTTTACGTAAATTTGTTTGTTAAATTTGACCGCCAAATACCTTGCCGAAGCGACTTCGTCTTTGCTCTGCGCGCGGACATTATAATCCACGATCGCAAGGTCGAATTTCACGCCCGCCTCGTTTAAAAGGTAAAAAAGCGCCGTGCTATCGACGCCGTGCGAAAAAGCAAGCAGATTTTTGCCAGCCCGCAGCAAGGCTAGAATTTTGCTTGGAATTTCGGGCGAGTTTTTCATCGTCCTTGCGAGCTTTTTAGCACTCGCGCAAGCAGCCTATCGCCCGCAAATTCCGTGATTTCGCACTCGTATAGACCGCCTACTTTTAGATTTTGCACGCAGCTTTCGTTGATTAAAATTTCGCCGTCGATGTCCTTGTCCCATGAAAGAGGCTTGGCGCCGTAAAAAAACTCGCCCTCGCTGCTGGCACCTTCGATTATTAGGGGCATCTTTTTGCCTACGAGCGCGTGCATGCTGCTATCTATCGCTTCGCGCGTGATTTTTTCGATTTTATTCAGACGGCGACTAATTGTCCGTGCGGGGATCTGCGGCATCGCAAAGCTCACCGTATCCTCCTCCTTGCTGTAGGCAAAAGCTGAAATTCTATCAAATTTAAACTCCTGCAAAAAGTCGCAAAGCTCGTCAAATTCTACGTCTGTTTCGCCTGGGTGTCCGACGATGACGCCCGTTCGTAAAAATGCGCCCGGCGCACTTCGCATTAAATTTAAAAGCTCTTTGATCCGCGCCGCGCTCGCGCCGCGCTTCATCAGGCTTAGCATTTTGTCGTTTATGTGCTGAATCGGCATGTCGAAGTAATTTGCGAAAACGGGTGAGCCCACGATCGTGCGGATGAGTCGCTCGTCGGTGCTGGTGGGGTAGAGATATAGCACGCGCGCGACCTTTACGCCCTTTATTTTTTCGATGCGTTTTATCAGCGCGACTAGGTCGGCGCCCCACTCATCAGCTATTTCATCGCTCGCGCTCTCCTCGCTAGAGCCCTTGCCGCGGGTGAGCCTGCCTTGAGCGGAAATTTTATCTGCCGCGCCGCCGTTTGAGTCATCGGAATTCTGCCCGTCGCGAAAGCCCGCAAAATTTAACTCGCCTTCGGAGCCTTTAAAATTTGATCCGCCCTTGTTACTGCGTCTTAGATCGCGACCGAAGCTGCTGGAATCCTGCGCTATAAAGCTAAAATCGTAAAATCCGCGCGCTACCAAACTGCGTACCTCCGCTTCGATGTCCTCGATACTGCGGCTTTTTAGGCGACCTTTGAAGCTCGGAATGGCGCAGAAAGAGCATTTTTGATTACAGCCCTCTGAAATTTTAACGTAAGCGTGGTAGTTTGAGCCCGTTATCACACGCGAAGAGGTAGGCGCGGGACTTTGCAGATAGGTTTGCGGGCTGAATAAATTCTGCTTTTTTAAAATCATCTCATCGATTTTATCGTAGTCGCCAACGCCGCTGAAAATATCGACCTCGGGCAGCTCGCGCATGAGCTCATCCTTGTAGCGCTGCATCAGACAGCCCGTGACGACCAGCAGCGCGCCGCTTTTTTTCTGCTCGCTAAGCTTCAAAATCGTGCGGATACTCTCCTGCTTGGCACTTGCTATGAAGCCGCAGGTATTTACGATCATCACGTCCGCGCTAGCAGGCTCATCCGTGAGCTCATAGTTTTGCAGACGCCCGAGCATGATCTCGGAGTCGACTAAATTTTTATTGCAGCCTAGAGAAACGAGATGGAGTTTTGCCATTTTACAGCCAGATATTATCGATCAGGCGGGTTGTGCCGACCTTTGCGGCAAGCAGGATTATCGTATCGCCTTGCTTGATCTGCGAAATTTCATTAAATTTATAATCCACGAACGCTATGTAATCGACCGCTAGCGGCTCAAGCACGCTAAGCATCTTTTCGCGGACGATGTTTAGGCTGATCTCGCCTTTTTTAATAAGCGAGCTGGCATTTAGCAAGGAGCGCGAAAGCTTAAGCGCCATAAGTTTTCCCTCCTCATCCAAATAGGTGTTGCGCGAGCTAAGCGCCAAGCCGTCGCTCTCGCGTACGATCTCACAGGGCACGATGTTTATATCCATAAAAAAGCTCTTTACCATATTTTGCACGATGAAAAGCTGTTGGGTGTCCTTTTTGCCCATATATACGTTGAGCGGACGCACGAGATTAAAAAACTTATTTAGCACCTTAAGCACCCCGTTGAAGTGCCCCGGGCGCGTTTTGCCTTCTAAAATTTCACTTATTGGCTTAGGTGCTATGATTGCTGGCTCCTCCGTGCCGTAAATTTCATCCGCGCTTGGGATAAAAAGCGCGTTCACATCGAGGCTTTCGCAAATTTTAATATCGCTCGCTTCGTTTTTTGGGTAGCTGTTTAGATCCTCGCCGGGCAAAAACTGCGCCGGATTGAGGAATGCGGAGACGATTACGATGTCGTTTTCGTTCCGCGCTCTTTTTATGAGGCTCGCATGCCCCGCGTGCAAGGCCCCCATAGTAGGCACGAAGCCCACGCTGCCGCTTGCCGCTGCTCTGAAGCTTTTTAGCTCCTCTACGCTTCTAATGATCTGCATTGTTCTCTCTTTTCAATATAAAATATTAGGCTGGCAATTATATCAAAAAATATTAAAGGTATAAATTAAGCGCGAAAGGGCGGTCTATTTAGCGAGCGTTAATCAATAAGTACTAAAATCTACCATGAGCTTTAGCTCTAAAATAAACTTCAAAAGGAGCGAAAATGGCTACTCAAGAGACAAATTTAGATTCTTTGAAAAAAGATATCGACTCTTTAAAAGCGGATTTTAAAGAGATTATGAAGTCTATCAAAAACATAGGCGTAGAGCGTGCGGAGTCTGCTAAAGATAAAATTCTAGATCAGCTAAATAGCAATGAGATCAAAAAATATATAGATGATCTAAGGCTCAAAGGCAAAGACGGCATAGAAAGCGTAAATGACACGATAAAACAAGACCCGATAAAAAGCGTCGCTATCGCTGCGGGCGTCGGGTTTTTGCTCGCTTGGTTGCTGAAAAAATAATGGCCGGCATATCTGAATTTATAGTTTCGGTAGTAGAGCTCGTAGACGCTCAAGCTAGCGATATCAGGCGCTCTTTTTTAAAGAGCGCCAACTCGGTTTTACTAAATATAATTACGGGCGTGATTTGCATTATAGGCTTGGTTTTCTTTTTGCTAGGACTGCACGCGCTTCTTGAAAAAACTATCGGAGAAATTTGGGCGTATTTTGCATGCTCCATTGCAGCTTTTCTGTGTTCTATTATCGTATATAAGGTACTTTCGTGCAAAGCGAAATGACAAAAGAAAAGCTAAGACTAGTGGTGTCTATGCTTGAAGACAAAAAAGCCGATTGTAAAAAGTTGAAGCTAGAAGAAGCAAAGCTAAAACTGCTACTAAATGACCCTTTGCCCGATCTTTCGACGGAGCTTAAACTGATTAATCGCGGAAATATTAAGCAAGTTTTGATATCCCTAATAGATAAATGCTTCATAATGCCTGCCTTAAATAAAATTTTATAAACAACCTTAATCCAAAATATGTTATAATCACGCCAAAAGCATAAAAAAGGTCTTAAATTTTGGATAATTACGAATACACGGAACTTTTAAAAGCCCTAAGTACTAAAGTCGAAAATATTGCAGGCGTCGTAAAACCGGAGAACATTAAAGCGCGCCTAAAAGAGATCGAGGAGCTTGAAAACGATCAAAATCTCTGGCAGGACGTCGCAAAAGCAGGCGCCATCGGCAAAGAAAAAACTAAAATTTCAAATATCTTAAATAAATTTCTAAACGCTAAAAACGCCGTAGATGACGCGAAGGGCTTATATGAGCTGGCAAACTCGGAAAACGACGAGGAGACGATAAACTCGCTTTTTGCCGAAGCGGGTGAGTTAGAGGACAAAATCATAAATTTAGAAATTTCTATGATGCTTAGCGGCGAAAACGACGATAAAAACGCTATAGTAAGCATTCATCCGGGCGCGGGCGGTACGGAGAGCAACGACTGGGCGAGTATGCTATACCGCATGTATCTGCGCTTTTGCGAGAGAGAGGGCTTTAAGATCGAGGTTTTGGACTTTCAAGAGGGCGAGGAAGCGGGTCTTAAAGACGTTAGCTTCATCGTGCGCGGAGAGAACGCCTACGGATATCTGAAAGCCGAAAACGGTATCCACCGCCTGGTGCGCGTAAGCCCATTTGATAGTGCAGGGCGCAGACACACGAGCTTTTCAAGCGTGATGGTAAGCCCCGAACTAAATGATGATATCGAGATAAATATCGAAGAGAAGGATATCCGCATCGATGTGTTTCGCGCAAGCGGCGCAGGCGGGCAGCATATCAATAAAACCGAAAGTGCCGTGCGTATCACGCACATCCCGACGGGCATCGTAGTAAACTGCCAAAACGACAGAAGCCAGCACAAAAACAAAGAAACGGCGATGAAGGTGCTAAAATCTCGCCTTTACGAGCTTGAGCTGATGAAGCAGCGCGAAAAGGACGAGAACACGCCTAAAAGCGAGATTGGCTGGGGGCATCAGATCCGCTCCTACGTACTTTTCCCGTATCAGCAGGTTAAGGATAATCGCAGCGGCGAGGCGTATAGCCAAACCGATGCGATTTTAGACGGCGATATAAAAAGCATAATCGAAGGCGTTTTGATTTCACAAGCGAACAGATAAATTTTTTTGAAAGGATGAGAATGAGTGAAGATGGAATTTTGCTAGCGCTAGGATATAGCGTAAACGACGCGACGGTCGCGCAGCTGCGAGGAATTTTATCGAAGTGCGATTTTGAGGATAATGAACTTGATCGCATCGTGGGGCTGAACGATAAGCTTAAAATTTACGGCGCGCATGTGGCGATGTCTAATTCAAACCCGTATTTTAAGATCAAAAACGACGCTACAAATGAGGAGCGCAAGACCGCTGCGGAGGAGATTATCCGCTCTTGGTCGGAAAAATTTAAGCTCAAGCTACAAAAGGTCGCGGGCAAAGAGACCTATTACGTTTTGGGTCGCCAAATTTCAAAAAATTAAGGAGCAAAATATGAAAAAAATTCTAGCTTTGATCGCCGCCGGGGTATTTTTGGCAGGCTGCGTTAGCAACGCACCAAAGAGCGCAGTCGATGCGCCAAAGAGCGGCAAATATTCCTTTGCCGACGTTCAAGACGGTATCCGTGCGATGAACCTACAAGGCGGCGTCGTGCAAAGCGATGCGTGCAAAAACGGCAATGGCGCAATGTGTCTAAATTTTGCGGATTCTATGTATTCCAAGCGCGACTATGCTTCCGCCGCCAATGCCTACAACGCCGCATGCACGCTCTCTCAAAACTTCCCTGCTTGCCAGAAGCTCGCAGCTATGTTTGAAAAAGGTGAAGGCGTGGAGCAAAATAAATTCAACGCCATTGATCTATACCGCATCTCGTGCTATTACGGCTACAAGGACGCGTGCGCAAATATGCGCCGCTTAGGATATAACGGCTAGTGCTTTTAAATTTAAATTTTAAAATTCCATTCCGCCGTATCGCGGGATGGAATTTGTTGGGTGAAATTCTATTATCTAACCGCAATGGCTAAAATTTTCCTTGCCTTTTCAATTTGCTCCATAACATACGCTTTTTAAAATTTAAACTTTCTAAATTCTATCTTTTCGTTGAAAATCGACATCGTACGCTGCAGGTTGCTTATATCTTTTTGCATCGTCTGCATAAAATAATCTCTCAGCTGCAGATATTCCTCTTTATTTGCCATCAAGATATTTAGTATCTCGACCTCAGCGTTTTCCTTATAAAGCACAAGCTGATCGTGAATACCGAAAAAGCCGAGGCTACCGTTGCGCAGGTGTACAATAGCCTTTGCTCCGAAAATTCCTGATGCGGCTAAAACAAAAATACACAATATATCAGTTATGCTTTCGCCGATTGTCATATCGTATGCATCGGCGGCAAAAATTAATAAAATCCAAAGAAGTAGTGCTATTTTTATAAACCAATTTATCCTTTGCCGCATACTGTGCCTGCAATCAAAGCTAATTATCATCGCACCTATACTATTTAATTCGAAAATTTTACGGATCTTGTTTTTGTAATAATACAGAATTTTATCGTTTTTAAACTCAAAATACATGCCGTCTTTATCCCTAATTGCGGTCAACAATGAAACCAATATAGACGGAAGCATTCGAAAAGTCTTAATACTAACGGGATTTACTATGGTAGCAAAAGTCAAAAATATAATAAAACCTATCAGTAGCGCCGGAAATTGATAAATCATAAATTCATAATAAGTATGATCTTTTATTACTATCGGCTCTTTGTCGTAATCTCTAGCCTTGGAATTCTGCGGTAAGACGCCGCTGTCATCGGATATAAAATTTTGCTGCTCTATGTTGTTTGCACAGGCGGAATTCTGATCCGCTTCGGCTTCTAAATTTAAAGCGTCAGGAGCGGAATTCGGTGCTTTAGAATTCAGAGATTCGAAATTCGGAGGTTCAGAATTCAGGATTTCAAAATTCGAGGCTTCGAAATTTAAGGTTCTAAAATTAGAAGCTTCAAAATTTGAGACTTCGGAATTCGAGATTTCGGAATTTTGAGCTTTGAAATTCGAGACTCCAAAATTCGATGTTCCAGAATTTTCGCCGTTAGAATTTTGTTCTAAGCCTTGCTTAGGCTCTTGATGCCGCTTTTGTAGTAGCTTTCTTAATTCATCTAGCCTGCTTTGATCCATTCTTGCCCCCGATAAGGCGTTTTAACCTCGCTTGTTTTTCCTCGTGCTTTTAATCTGTGCTAGCTCCTGCGCCAAAAATTCCCCCGTGTAGCTACCGGTCTTTTTGAAATCTTTCGCAAGCTTTTCTGGGGTGCCGCAAGCGACGATCTGTCCGCCGCCCTCGCCGCCCTCGGGTCCCATATCGATGATGTAATCGCAATTTTTGATGACGTCCAAATTGTGCTCGATCACAAAGACGGAATTTCCCAGATCGACCAAATGATGCAGCACCGCTACCAGGCGATCTACGTCTGCAAAATGTAGCCCCGTCGTGGGCTCGTCTAGGATATAGAGCGTGTTGCCCGTGTCGGTGCGGCTTAGCTCCTTGGCGAGCTTGACGCGCTGTGCTTCGCCGCCGCTAAGCGTAGTGGCGGGCTGGCCTAGCGAAACGTAGCCGAGCCCGACGTCCGCGAGCGTCTTTAGCTTTTGATAAATTTTAGGCACGGCTTTGAAAAACTCGAGCGCCTCGTCGATACTCATCGCCAAAACGTCGGCTATGCTTTTGTTTTTGTATAAAATTTCAAGCGTCTGCGCATTGTATCTCGTGCCGTGACACACGTCGCAAACGACGCTGATATCGGGCAGGAAGTGCATCTCGATCGTGATCTCGCCCTCGCCCGCGCATTTTTCGCAGCGCCCGCCCTTGACGTTGAAGCTGAAGCGGCCGATCTTGTATCCGCGCAGCTGCGCTTCCTTCGTCGCGGCAAAAAGCGCGCGGATCTCGTCCATCACCCCCGTGTAGGTCGCGGGGTTGCTGCGCGGGGTGCGTCCGATCGGGGTTTGATCCAGGTAGATCACTTTATCCAGGCTATCAAGCCCCGAAATTTTAGCGTCCTTTACCGCGTGCACTTTCCTCGCGCGATTTAGCTCCTCAAGTGCCGTCGGCAGGATGGTTTGCAGCACCAAGGAGCTCTTGCCGCTGCCGCTAACGCCCGTGATGCCGACTAAATTTCGCAGCGGAAATTTTGCGCAAAGGCCGTGGATGTTATTGATATTTACGTTTTTGATACTTAGCCAAAGCTCTTGTTTGCGGTGCTTTTGGTAGTTTATCTCCTTTTGGTTATTCAAATACAGCGCGGTTTGCGTATTACTTTTAAGCAGATGCGCGACGTCTCCTGCGAATACGACCTCGCCGCCTAGATTGCCCGCTCCGGGGCCGATATCCACGACGAAGTCTGCCGCCTCGATCGTCTTTTTATCGTGCTCTACGACGATTACGGAATTTCCCTTTTCTTGCAAGCTTCGCAGCGTCTTGATGAGCTTTTGCGTATCGCGCTCGTGAAGCCCGATGCTAGGCTCGTCGAGTACATACATCACGCCGCTAAGACCAGAGCCGATCTGGCTTGCGATACGGATACGCTGTGCCTCGCCGCCGCTGATGGTGCGCGCATCACGCCCCAGCGTGAGGTATCCAAGCCCCACATCCTTTAAGAAAAACAGCCGCTCGTTGATCTCTTTTAGGATTGGCGCAGCGATCTGCGCGTCCTTTTCGCTTAAATTTGAAAACCGCTTCTCGTCGCTGAAAAATTCCACGCAGTCTGCAATACTCATATTTATCACGTCGCCGATGCCTTTCCCCGCGACCTTTACGGCTAGGCTTTCCGGGCGCAGGCGCAGCCCGCTGCAGTCTGGGCAGATTTTTTCGCTCATATACTCGTCCAGATCGCTTTCGTTTTTGAGCAGATCGTAGGCGTATTTGATCGCGCCCTCAAATTTACGCACGAGCTTATGTTTTTTCCAGTAAAAATCGATCTCTTTGACGCTGCCGTAAAGAATCAGCTTTTTTTGCTCCTCGCTTAAATTTGCATACGGGATTTTTACGTTTATGCCGTTTGCCTCGCAAAATCCGAGCAGAAATTTATAATAATAGCTCTTGTTAAATCCCGACATCACTTTAATCGCGCCGCCCTCGATCGAGGCGTTTTCGTTGATGATCTTACCTAGATCGAGGCTAAATTTTATCCCTAGCCCGTCGCAGCTCTCGCACGCGCCCTTTGGGGAGTTGAAGCTAAACGCGAGCGGTTCGAGCGGCTTGAATGAAATTTTACAATCAAAGCACGCCATATGCTCGCTGTAGTGGATCAGGCTCTGAGTGAGCCCAAGCTCGGCGGCGTTTGCGATCTCCACCTCAAGCTCGCCGAAGCTGAGCTTGAGCGCTTTTTCGACGTCGCTTGCGATACGGATGGAATTTTCCTCGTCGATGGTCGTGCGGTCGATGATGACCTTGATCGAGTGCTTTTTCGTCTTGCTTAGCTCGATCTCCTCGTCCAGTCGCACCAGCACGCCGTCGATCTGAGCGCGCACGTAGCCCTGCTCGCGCAAGCTTTGCAACATATCGGCGAAGCTGCCCTTTTTCTCGCGCACCAAAGGCGCGCCTAAGATCACTTTAGCGCCGCGCGGCAGTTTCATAATCTCGGCGATGATGTCGCTGGAGCTCATCTTTGAGATCGGCTTGCCGCATTTGTGGCAGTGCTGTACCCCCACGCGCGCATAAAGCAGTCTCAGATAGTCGTAAATTTCGGTGATCGTGCCCACCGTCGAGCGCGGATTTTTCGACGTCGTTTTTTGATCGATCGCGATCGCAGGCGTCAGACCGTCGATCTTATCGACGTCGGGCTTGCCTACGCGGTCCAAAAACTGCCTAGCGTAGCTGCTTAGGCTCTCGACGTATCTGCGCTGCCCCTCGGCATATAGCGTATCAAACGCCAGCGTGCTCTTGCCGCTGCCGCTGAGACCTGTAAAAACGACGAGTTTATCCTTTGGAATTTGCAAATTTATATTTTTCAGATTGTGTTCGCGTGCGCCTGTGATGGTGATGAGATCGTTCATTTTCGCCCTTTTGTGCAAATTAATCTTACATTATAGCTCAAATTGTTAAAATTGCGCTTTTGGAAGGGGCGGCGATGATACTAATCTGCACGGCTTTGCGCTGCGAAGCCCAAGCGATAATCGAGAGTTTTAAACTTACGCGTAGCGGCGATCTATTCGCAGGCGAGCAGATGCTTTTATATATCTGCGGCGTGAGATTCGGAGCTAAATTTAAAGCGGGCGCTGCAGGCGGCATAGAAATAGAATTTAAGAGCGAACCCGGCGCGGAATTTATTTGCCGTGCCGATACAGACGCAGAATTCGGGCGTAAGCTTCGCAGGGATCGGCGCGGCGCGGGCGCAAAATTTGAGCATTCTTCGGACGCGGGCGCACTCTGCGGCGTCGATGCAGAAACTGGCTTCGCGCAAAATGCAGCTAAAAATTTTAAAATTTCATATTTTAGCTCCACGAAAAATTCAGAGCGCTTAGGCGAAATTTTATTTTCGCGGCGCGTGGACTTTGCGCTAAACATAGGCGTCTGCGGCTGCGAGGATAAAGGCGTGCAAATCGGCGAGGCATTTTACTTTGACGGCACGGCAGCGCAGGAATTTTGCGGCGAGGACGGATCGGAGCTTTACGGCTTGCAGTCAATGGGGCGCGGCGTGCAGGCTCAAAAAATTCAAAATTTCCGCTCGCAGACATTTTGCGGCGCGAGTTTGGACTGCAAGCTACGGGCAAATTTAATCTGCGTGAACGAGTCTAAAATTTTAAACGCAGCGGAGCAGACCGATGTGGAAAATTTCGCAGCGATCAATGTATGCGGCGAGATAAACGCACAAGCCGTAACGCAAAGGGCGAACGATGCAGCAGATACAAAAAATTTCACGCACGACGCGGTGTGGACCGCAGCGCGCGCAACACAAAATACGCCGTGCACGGCAAAAGATGCTACCCGCGGGCGCGCAAATCGCGATATCAGGCTTTACGATATGGAGAGCGCGCTTTTCGTGAGCGCTTGCGAGTGCGCGCGCGTGCCGTGGGCGATGATGAAGATCGTAAGCGATCATCTGCGCGGCGAGAGGCTTAGCAAAGGCTTCGTCTATGAGCTCGTAAAGGCGAGCCTACCGCAAATCCGCGCCGCGATAAAGGGTAAAATTTAACTATGGATGCGTGCGCAAAAAACCGAGCCGAGAGATAAATTTCGGCTTCATATGCCGAATACGACGCGGAATTTGAAGGCATTGCGGAGGCGTAGGAGAAACGATGAAAATAAAAGACTCTTATCTGTATTTTGCCCTCTTGGCGTGCGCATGCATCGCGGCTTGCGCGTATGCCGTAGCGGATCTGTTCGCAGATCCGCCCTCGCTAGTCTTTTTAGCCCTTTTGCTCGCATTTGCCTGTATCGGGCTATGGCTGAAAGACGCTCTAATAGGCGCGCGCTACCTATTTTACTGCGTCTGCGTGCAACTACTCTTTGCAGCGGCCATTTTCGCCGCCCTTAAATTCCCCGCCATGGCGCAGTTTGTGCGCAGTATTGAGATAGGCACCGGCGGCACCGGCATACCGCTAGGCATCATTCTACTCGTGCTGCCCGCGTTTTTCTGCGCCCTGCCGTATTACTACCGAACGGGCGTCAAAAAAATCCCGCAAAAGCTCATACTCGGCGGAATTTTGATCCTAAACGTCGCTATTACGCTAGCTTACGCCTTCTATTTCGAGCGACTATTCTGCGGCGCGATCTGAAATTTCAACGATTTTCAGTGACGACGCGCGAAATTTAAGTATAATTTGCAAAATTTAAACGAAGCGGAGCAAGATGACGGAGGCGAAAAAGGAGTTAGGCACGCAGTTTGGCGTGAATCTGAGCGAGCGATCAAGCGCGTTTTTGGGCACGCTATTTGATAAATTTCACTTTTCATTTCAGCAAAAAAAGCAGCTAGCGGAGTTTGCGAGCGATTTTGAGGCGTGGGACGAGGCGCCAATTTATGAGCTACTTACAAGCGAGCAGTGCGGGCTAAATTTTAATAAAGCCAAATTTAATAAAGCAGGGAAAGTTCCAAGCGGCGAGCAAATTTTTAATTTCGTGCGCGAGGCTCGGCTGGAGCTTAAGTCGCGCCCGCACTCGTATGCGAGCTTCAAAAGCGACTACGAGCCGAAAAAATTTGAAATTTCCTCCTTTCGCGCAGAGCGCATCGCTCTAGGTCGCTGTCCGGTGGCGAGCGAAAACACGCGCTGCTGCAATCTGCTGACGCTCGATGCAGTTAATTCGTGCGGCTTTGACTGCTCGTATTGCGCGATCGGCTCCTTTTACAAGCACGGGAAAATCGGCTTTGACGAAAATTTCGCGGCAAATTTAGCGCGGCTGCGACTCGATCCCGCGCGCAGCTACCACATCGGCACGGGTCAGAGCTCCGACTCGCTTATGTGGGGCGATCGCTTCGGCATTTTAAGCGCGCTAACGGACTTTGCGGCGCGGCATCAAAACGTGATTTTGGAGCTTAAAAGCAAGTCGAACAATATTAAGTTTTTCCTGCAGCGCGAGATCCCACGCAATCTCATCGTTACATTTTCGTTAAATACGCCCGCGATCATTGCGAACGAGGAGCATCTAAGCGCGAGCCTGGATGCGCGGCTCGCGGCAGCCGAAGCGCTTGCGGCACGCGGCATTTTGGTGGGTTTTCACCTCCACCCGATGGTTTGGTACGAGGGGTGGCGGAGTGATTACGGCGCGCTTTTTGAGCAGCTGCTGCGCCGCTTCGATCCAAGCGGCGTCGCGATGGTCTCGCTCGGCACGCTTACTTTCATCAAGCCCGTCGTCAAGAAGCTGCGCTCTCGCGGGCTGCGGAGCAAAATTTTACAGATGCCCCTTGCGGACGCGAACGGCAAGCTGTCCTACCCGCCGCAGATCAAGCGCGAGCTTTTTAAATTTGCCGCGGACGCGCTTTTGCCGTGGCGCGAGCGGGTGTTTTTCTACCTCTGCATGGAGGATGCGAGCCTGTGGCGCGAGGTCTTGGGCTGCGAGTACGAAAGCAACGACGCGTTTGAGGAGGCGATGAAGGCGGCGTATTTCGCAAAGATACGGCGGCGCTAGACACGCTGTTTGTCGCAGATGTCGCGGCCTGTGCCGGCTCGTATGTGGCGTCAAGGCACAGCGCGAAATTTGCGGCGAGCTAGCGGTTAAAATTTAGCGGCGCGCCGAGTTTTATAAAATTAAATTTTATAAATCGTGCGGGACGGACACGGCGAGCAGCGATAAAATTTTACAAAGCGGCGGCGCAGCAAAACGCCCGCGGGCTAAATTTAAAATTTTACCCGGCAAAGTCGCGGCGCGGTTTAAATAATCCGCGTAAATTTAGCGGCGGACACAATGAGCAAAGAAAATTTAGCGCAGCGAAATTTACGTGACGCGCTAAATTTAACGCGCCGAAGCGGCATAAAATTTAAAGGAGAAAAGATGAAAGCATTGGTCACGGGCGCAAGCGGCGGTATCGGTAGCGCGGTTGCGGAGCTTTTGCGACAAAACGGCTATGAAATTTTAACGCTAAGCTCGCGCTTCGAGGATACGGACGCGCTGGCGAAGGAGTGCCGGACGCTGGCTGCGGCGCAAGGTATTGACGCGCTGATTTTGTGCGCAGGTACGGCGAAATTTGCGCCGCTTGAAGCGATGAACGAGAGCGAAATTTTAAAAATTTTAAACGTAAATCTTGCCGCAAACATCATAATCACGCGGGCGCTTTTGCCGAATTTAAAGCGCAACTGCGCCCATATCATCGGCATTGGCTCGATCGAGGCGCTGCGGGCGAGCCGCTTTAGCGCGGTTTATAGCGCGAGCAAGGCGGGGCTGAGGGCGTTTCTGCTCTGTCTTTTTGAGGAAGCGCGCAAGCAGATCAGAGTAAGCTGTATCAACCCGGACATCACCAAAACGCCCTTTTACGAGGATTTGAGCTTTGAGCCCGCAGATGATGAGGCGAGCTTCGTGGATGCGGGGGAGATCGCAAATTTCACGCTGCAAATTCTGCGCACGAAGTCCAACGTAAGCGAGTTTACGATCCGTCCGCAAATCGTAAATCTGCGGAAAAAATCAAAATTTAATCGCGAAGGAGGCGAGCTTGAAAATCGGTAAAAGTCATGTTTTTGTGCTAGCTGTGGCGCTTCTTATTATTTATGCCGTGTTTGTAAGCGGTAGCGGCGGGTATTGTAGCGCGAGAGAATTTTTTTCAGGCAGGCACGACGAAGAGGATGACGCTTGCATTGCTAAGCTGATAAAGCGCGCAGATGATGGAAATAGTTTTGCAGAAAGTAGGCTTAGATACCCAACTATGGAATATATCAAGCGAGTGTGCGAAAAGGGAGTGGAAAGCTTGGGTGAGCGAGAAAGATTTTATTTCGAGCGTTATAGTAAAGATCGTTGTAGCGCTTGGAGCTTTAAAACGCCCAAATCAAAGGGCAGCGAAGCAAATACGACAAGTAGCGGCGGTAATTTAGTGCGAGGTGATATGAACGCGACGGACGGCGAGAGAAATTTAACTCGCGCCGAGGCAAACAACGGCGAAGTTGGCACCGCGAGCAGCAAGGCGGACACTACGAAGCGCGAAGGAAATTATACGGAAGAGCAAAATGCTGGGCGATAAGATTAGCTTTGAGGGCGATATCGTAAATTTTATGTCGTTGGTCAAATTTGTGAAAAAATGAGTTAAAATTTATTACTCAAGGAAAAACATGGTAAAAAAGAGATCTTTAAAAATAAAAGGAAGCATATCGATTGCCATAATCCTGCTTTGGGCTTATTTTTTGATTACGACGCTGGGCGGTGATAGATACTGTGGCGTATGGAATTATATCGCAAATAGTGAAGAGGATGACGCCTGCATCGCCAAGCTGATAAAGCGTGCAGACGCGGGTAGTGAATTGGCGCTCAATCGGCTTAGATACCCTAGCAAGGCGTATATCAAGCGCGTATGCGAAAGAGGAGTAGAAAACTTAGGCGAGCGAGAGAGATATTATTTCGAGCGTTTAGGTGTAGATCGTTGCGAAGCTTCAAATTTTAAAGATAACGAAGCAAACACGACGAGCAGCGGCGGTAATTTAGCGCGAGGCAATGCAAACGCAACGGACGGCGAAGGAAATTTAACGCGCGCCGAGGCAAACAACGGCGAAGCCGACACTACGGACAGCAAAGCAAACATCGCGAAGCGCGAAGGAAATTCTACGGAAGAGTAAAATGCTGGGCGATGAAAATTTAGAAAAATTTTTCTCAAAAATCAACCCGGCGGAGTTTGGAATTTCGGCGGGCTCAAAGCTCGCTTCAAAAAATCATAAACTTGCAGGAAGCGCGAGAGACGGGAGCGACGGCGAGCTTTTAAAATCAAAAAATGGCGCGGAATTTTGCGGCAAACAGTCATATTCTAGCGGCGCGCAGCAAGCTGAAATTTTAAAATTTAATGCCGAGCTGCTGTTTAATGCCGAGCAAGCACACTTAAAATTTAACGTCCACCCATCACAAGCAGGGCTAGGTGCCCATCCGCCGCAGGCGCCGTTTGGCGCCGAGCGAGCGCAGGCAAAGATCGAAAATTTCATGCGCGATCTGCTGCAAAACTATGTGCTTTGCGTAAGCGGCGCGGAATTCGCCTTCGCGGAGATCGAGGCGTATTTCACGGGCGCGGATCGCAACACCTACAAGCGCACGTCGCGGGCGGGCGAGATATTTTTTCACAATTTCGGCTTTGACATTTCGTTTCGCAGCGTCCCGCAAAGCGGCGGCGGGATTTTGGTGCGAAGCCTGCGCGTCCTAAGCGGCGCAGAGCTTTTGGCGGGCGGATTACCTGGTTTCGCAGGCCGCTTATCTGGCTCGGAGGGCGACTTGAGCGGCTCCGCGGGCAACGGTCCGCTCGGCTCTACCGTCGCCACGCTTATACAAAATGGCGATTTTATCGCGGGTCCGCGCAAATGCATGGGTAAAATTTTAAATCTACAAACGCAAAATTTAAACTTCTCTTTAAAGCGTGCGCCGCAAATAGCGCATGCAGCGGGCTTTAGCAACCGAATCCGACGAGGCGAGATCGTAAATGAAGCGAATCTGGACGCAAATATGCCAAGCGGCGCGGCGGGCGCGGCGAAGCTTGCGAATGAGCCGCGCAGGCTTACTAGCGAGGAGTTTGAGGCATATCTGAGCGTGGGCTGCGCTGCGGCGAAAACATATAAAAAATCTCTGCAAAGATATGGCGGCTAAATTTTGATTGGACTGCGCGCAGCGGACGCGCGGTGAAATTTACTGAGCTTTAAGCGGCGGCGCTATAAAATGGCGCGTCCATCAAATTTAAAGGCGACAAATGGATCAAAGCAGGCTAGATGAATTAAAAAAGCCACTACAGAAGCGACATCAAGAGCCGAAGCGGGGCTTGGAACAAAATTCTAACGGCGAAAATTTTAAAGTCCCAAATTCTGAAATCCAGAATTTCGAAGCCTCTAATTTTGAAGTTTCGAATTTTGAATTCCTGAATTTTGAACCTCCGAATTTCGAAATCTTGAATTCTGAATTCCTGAATTTTGAATCTTTGAATTCCAAAGCACCGAATTCCGCTACTGATGCTTTAAATTTAGAAGGCAATTTAGAAGCCGAAGCGGATCAGAATTCTGCCTGTGAAAACAACGCAAAGCAGCAAAATTTTATCTCGGATGATAGCGGCTTTTTGCAGCATAATCCCAAAGCTAGGGATTACGATAACGAGCCGATAATAATCAAAAATTATGAGAGGCTATTGATATCTACAATTACGTTTTTATATATGCCTATGATTTTAGGTGGATATATTCTAAACATATGGGATTTAATTTTTTCAAAACACCATATATCGATGATGGAAATAGGCTCTAGTATTATATTCGGAATTTTTATAGCGATAGTATTGAGACTTATTTATAACAGCTGTGTAAGCAATAATAATTGCAAAATCTACTTTATGAATAATTCTATAGATTTCTATAACAACGGCGAGCTTGAGAGAAGGACCAACAATCTTCATTTAAATTATGTGATAGGCAAACCATTTTGGGGATATTGCAACGATGATAAAGTTCGTCGCTTCATTTATAATATTATTATAATTTTTTCTATTGCAGCCCTATCGTTTCTATCATCGCAAATTTTATTATTCTTCATTTTTTCAATACTTTCTGCAATCTTTTTGAAAATATTTTTTCACTTTTTGATCGTAGGCAATTTTAAGAATTTTTCATTCTTTTCTGCAATCGTAGTGGATTATCCGTACTATGAGCAGGAAAATACTTATTATTTAAGCTCTATTTTATCGGCAAAAAATTATTTAGTTTGCGTATATGATACGAAAAGGCTAAACGAAATAAAAGAATGGTTTTTAGTTCGAAAAAATATTAATATTGATAAAATAGAAAAATATTATCTTAGCTAAAGCGGGCGGTTATGGATACAAGAAACAAAGAGGTTGAGTTTAGAGATTACGACAAAGAGCCGATAATAATAAAAGACTATGCTTTTTACGATTATATGAAATATTCCACGATTGCTACGCTTATAGGATGCTTATTCTTCATCTCGGTCGTTACCGTAGTAAACCCCATTGAGCCCAAAAATTTTAGACTACTCCCTTTCGCTTTGGTAATGTTTTTTATCAGGCGAAAGCAACAAAAGGGCGTCTATTTCGTATTTAACGATTCGGATATCAAATATTACAAAGAAGATAAAGCTTATAAATCTTTGAAGCTTGAACAAATCGGCGCCGTTGCGATCAGTTTTGATCCGCGCTGGGACCGGCGGCAGAGGATAAGCATACCTGAAATGCTATTTTTGTCGCTTTGGCCTTTGGGCGCATACGTTATGCGCGGAATGCATGCGATGATCGCGCTAATTTCGATGATAGCAATTAGCCTATTCGGAGCGGGTATATTGATGCATCTTAAAAATGGCAGTTTCAGATGCTTGGGCATCTATGACCGACTTGTGGTATATGGCGAAACGGGCGATCTTAGAATTATAAATGTTTTGATTTATAGCGAAAAAGAGTATCTGGAATTAAGAGAGTATTTTATGCGCAAAACGCATATAGATTTGGATAGCGTCCCGCGCACCTTGTCGGTATTTAGCAAAAAGGTGAAATTTAGAAAATTTAAATTCTAACACTTCGCTTGGAATTTTGCCTTTAAAATTTACGCGCTAATCATCGCCGCTTTTATATACGCCGAGCTCTACGAGATTGCCGTCAGGATCGCGCAGATAGATACTTTGCATGGCGCCGCGCGCGCCGTTGCGAGGCACGACGCCAAGCTCTATTTGCACTCCTTTGCTTTCCAGCTCCGTTTTGAGCTGCTGCGCGCTTTGATCTTCGCAGATGAGGCAAAAATCCGCCGAGCCCGCGCTAGGACGCGCCGCAAACGGCGCGAACTCGCCCGCGCGGGTGTGGATATTGATCTTTGAGGAGCCGAAACGCAGGCTGTGTTTGTCGCCCTCGCAAACATGCTCTAAGCCCAAAACCCCTTCGTAAAATTCCACGCATTTTTGCAGATCGTCCGTAACTAGGACGAAGTGATCGATCTTCGTGATTTTCATCTCATCTCCTTGCGCGCTCACAAATCGCAAAATTTTTACGCCTCGCGGTGTAATTTTGGAATTTTACCGCGAAATTTTGTGACAAAATTCCAAATGCTCGTAGCGCGAAATCAAAATTTCGCGACGTAAATTTTAAAATTCTAAAATTTTGCCTAAGCAAAATAGGGTGCGAGTAGAGCCTGACTTTAGTAAAATTTAGACCGACGAAATTCCGTCTAGCTAGCGCCGCAAATTCTAATATCGCGATTTCAAAACTAGCGATTTTAAAATTCTCTTGCCTACCTCGACGCCCGGCTGATCGTAAGTGCTGACGCCCAGTATCGCTCCGGTAGCGCTGGTTAGCAGCTCGAAGTAGTAAAATAGCTCGCCCACGCTCTGTTCGCAAAGCCGCGAAACCTCGATTAGATCGACGCTGATGCCCTCGTTTAGCACGGCTTGCAGCGTAGCATCGCACTGAAGATTTAGCACCTCATCCAGTCGCATGCCGTTTACGAAGTCGCAGCCCTCAAGACCTTGCAGACTGATACCGGGCACCACGTCCGTAGTGCCGTTGTCCGTGAGCTTTAAGAAGGTCACGGTCTTATCCTTTACGCCGTCCATTATGAGCTGAAGGAAGCTGTGCTGATCGCGTGAGCCTACAAGCCCCACAGGAGTAAGCCCCTCGCGGCTAAAGCCGATCTTTTTACCTAGGCTTTCCGCCCAGAGCTGCACATACCACTCACCCAATGCGCGCAGCGCGTCGCCATAGCTAAAAAGGACGTTGATTTTCGCACTTTTGTGCGTGGCGTAGTGATGGGCTTTTCGTAGAATTTTATTCTCCGCGATTTTAGCGGGATCGCCTGCTAAAATTTCATCCAGATACCGCTCTTTTGCGGCGGCAGCTCCGCGTAGCATCGCGCTTGCATCAAGGCCTAGCCCAACTGCGGGCACTAGCCCTACCGCACTTAACACGCTAAAACGGCCGCCTACGTTAGCGGGCATATTTATCACGCAGGCGCCGTGCTCACGCGCGAAGATATCAAGCGGCGAGCCTGCATCGGTGATAAAGATGAAATTTTTAGCTAGCGCTTTTAAATTTGAAATTCCAAAACGCTGCAAAACCACTTTAAAAAGCGAGATTGTCTCGATTGTGCCGCCCGATTTGGAGGATACTATGAAGATAGTGCGAGCAAAATTTAGTCCTTCAAGCGCGCGGTTTACACTGTGCCCGTCGAGATTATCCAAAATTTCAAAGCGCAAATTCTTTCTTACGCGCGGACGCAGCATCTCATAAAGCGCTCGCACGCCTACGCTGGAGCCACCGATGCCCAAAAGCACGACCCCGTCGTAGCTTCGTGCGCTAAAAAATTCCTGCGCCCGCGCTATTACGCCCGCGCCTTGCTGCGGCAGGCGGTAGTAGCCTATCTCGCCGCTTTCGTATTCGGCGCGGATCTTTGCCGCTACTTCTTCTAGCGCGCCCTCTTTTGCCAGCGGGAAAAACAGCTCATTTTTTACCATCGCCGAATTCTCGCTCGTAGAAATATTTGATTGCCTCCACGTAGCCTTTTACTGAGCCGCAGTCGAAGCGAGTGCCTTTAAATTTATACGCGATCACCACGCCGTTTTGAGCCTGCTTCAAAAGCGCGTCGGTGATCTGTACTTCGCCGTTTTTACCGGGCGCCGTCTGCTCGATGAGATCGAAAATATTAGGTGTTAGGATGTAGCGCCCGATGATGGCTAAGCTCGACGGAGCCTCGCCGGGCTCCGGTTTTTCGATCATATCCGAGACCATTATCAGATCGTCGCTGATGCTCTTTCCCGCGATGATGCCGTATTTGTTTACGTCCTGCGGCGGCACCTCCATAACCGCAACGACGCTGCAGCGGTATTTTTCGTAAATTTTAACCATCTGCGAAAGCACGCCCTCGCCGTTTTCGTTCACGCACAGATCGTCTGCGAGCACCACGCCGAAAGGTTCGTCGCGGATTAAAATTTTACCCGTATAAATTGCGTTGCCGAGCCCCTTCATCTGCTCTTGGCGCGTGAAAGAGAAGGTGCAGCGCTTCATAAGTGCTCTGATCTCGTCGAGCAGATACTCTTTGCTGCTGCCTGAAATTTGATCCTCCAGCTCGTAGCTGCGGTCGAAATAATCCTCCAGAGCGCGCTTGCCGCGACCCGTGACGAAGGCCATATTATCCATGCCCGCTTCCAGCGCCTCGTCCACGCCGTAGTGAATCAGCGGCTTGGTAAGGATCGGAAGCATCTCTTTAGGTAGCGATTTGGTCGCGGGCAAAAAGCGCGTGCCGTAGCCCGCCGCGGGAAATAAACAGGTCTGGATCATGAAGCTCCTTTGATCTTTTTTTGAACTTTTATTATAATGCAAAAAAGATAAAATTCCGCAAAGGAAAGCCTTGAAAACGATTGAAAAAGAGATCAGCGCCGCGCAGGAGATCAAAAAATCAAGCTTCATCGCCTATTTAGCGCCGCTAGCGAGCTTCGAGGCGCTGCGTGCGCAGTTGCGGCAGCAGCATCCCAAGGCGCGCCATATCGTCTGGGCGTATCGCGCGCTGAACGAGCCCGGGCAGATCGTAGAAAACTCGAGCGACGACGGCGAGCCCAAATCGACTGCGGGCGCGCCGTGTCTAAACGCGCTTCGCGGCGCCGAACTAATTAATGCCGCAGTGCTCGTGGTGCGCTACTTCGGCGGCATCAAGCTAGGTACCGGCGGGCTGGTGAGAGCATACGCTAGTAGCGCAAATGCCGCGATAGACGCGGCTACGGACGCCGCAGAGTTAGTGGAATTCGTGCTGCGTAAGAAGTGCGCGTTTTTCGTGCCGTTTGCGGCGGTGGCTAAATTTGAACATTTTTTAAAAAAATCGGGCTTTGTTTATGAGGCGAGCTTCGGCGCTGCGGGAGCGGAGTTTAGCGCAGAGCTTAGCGCGGAGGAATTTGAAAAATTTAAAGGCTTTGCAGATGCTCTCGCGCCAGCTCTTAAAATGCTGCGCGAGCCGAAATTTTAAAATTTCAAAATTCTATAAAATTTAAAAGCTCGTCTCGGCTAAATTTGAAAGCATAAGCGGATTTTGCATTTTATCACAGCGAAATTTCAAAACTAAAGTGAAATTTCATCGTGCGAAACATAAAATCCGATAAATTTTAAAATTTTCAAAATTCTGTCGTAATTTAGCTTGCAAAATTTCGCGAAAATTCCGTCCGTAAATTTCAAAATCCCATAAAATTTTTAAAATTTTACGTGCTTCATCTTAGCTTCACGCACAGGTAGGCTTAGCAGAGCTGCAATAGCCGCTAGCGTCATATCCAAATACCACATATAATCATACGCGCCGTATGCCCGTACCGCAAGACCTCCGATATATGCGCCAAAAAATCCGCCGATTTGATGCGAAAGCATCGTAAATCCAAATAGGCTTGCTAAATATCGCGTCCCTAATAGCTTACCTACGGCAGCTGCAGTAGGCGGTACGGTCGCTAGCCAGGTAAATCCTAATCCCACGCTGAAGATATAAAACGTAAGGCTATCTTTGGGCGAGAGCACATAAGTACCAATAAGAGCGATACGCAGGGCATATATGCAAAACAAAATGACTTTACATCGCACTTTGGAAACACACCAGCCTACGAATAAGCTGCCTACGATGTTTGCGATACCAATCAGTGCGAGCGAAAAGGACGCTACCTGCGCGCCATGCCCGCTTAGCGCTACTTCGCTAGGCAAGTGCGTCACTAAAAACGCTACGTGAAAACCACACGTAGCAAAGCTTAAATTTATCAAAATATAGCTTTTATCGCGCAGTGCCAAACGCAGAACTTCGCCTAAGCTGCGCTTATCTTCTTCATGCAGGCTGGTTTGTTCGCCAAATAGAATTTTACCGCCTGCTAAAAGTCTTGCAAGCGGCAGAATTAGCAAGCTAAGCCCTGCGAGCGTAAAAAATGCGCCGCCGTATCCCAAAGTAGGCGTTGCGATACAAAACCCTATCATCGGTGCAAATAAAAACTGCCCGAACGAGCCGCCTGCATTTAACATTCCGCTAGCAACCGAGCGGATAGAAAATGGCAGGCGCTTTGCCATTAGGCTCATTAGAATCGGAAAACTACCCGCGCCAAGCCCCAGTGCAAGCCCAAAACCCATCGTTAATACAAGCGCGCTTTCACTACTAAATAACGGCACAAGAGTGCAACTAATCGCCAAAAGCACGCTGCCCCAAAACAGCACGACGTAGGCACCGAGCTTGTCTGCAAGTATCCCGCTAAGCGGTTGCGAAAAGCCCCATACCAGCTGCGTAGTTGCCATCGCAAAGCTTACTTGCGCGATGGATAGGGAATTTGCTTGCATTATAGGTTGCACGAAAAGACCTAATGACATACGAATGCCCATCGTAACCATCAAAATCGCCGCGGCGCATAGGATCATTACCCAAACTGATTTCATATATATTCCTTTTAAAAGGCAGAATTATAACATAAAAATTACGAATATATCGAGATTTTATAGATATATTTAATTAATGTGTTTTAGTATATTATTTATGTAAGAGGAATTTACCGAGCTTTAATGGGCTTTGCATTAAAATTCCGTTTTCAAGGAGAACGCGATGATTTACGAAGATGAGATGATTTACGTACAGCGCGAGGAGCACGAAGTGCCGTGGGTGAAGGTCTTTACGAAAGCGAAATTTAAGGAGCTTAGCGATTGCGACGAGGCGACGCTGGCGCATCTGTGGCGCGCCGTGCTTCAGTGCGAAAAGAGCCTGCGGGAGTTTTACGCGCCCGATAAGATCAACATCGCAAGCTTCGCCAACTACGTGCCGCGCGTGCATTTTCACGTCCAAGCGCGCTTTAAAAACGACAGCTTTTTCCCGGAGTCCGTCTGGGGAAAAAAGATGCGAAACGGCAAGCTAAATCTGCCAGAATTTAGCGAATTCGCAGAAATTTTAGCGGCAAATTTAAAGATGGAATTCAGATGATAGGCGCGCGCTCAAAAAAATACCTAAGCCTTTTCGCGCTTGCTTGCTGCGGCATCGCGCTTGCGTTTTATCTGCGCTTTAAAAGCGAGGAAAACGAGATAAAAATCAAGCAGCAGTTCGATTTTAGCGCGAGCCTGTTTGAAAAGATCGTCGATGAGGAGAAGCTAAACGCCTTTGCGATCTCGCTGATTTTATCGCAGAACAGCGACGTGGTGCGCTGCTTCGAGAGCGGCAAACACGGCGAGTGCATGGACGTGACGAAAAAATACAAAGACATTTTGAGTGCAGTGCCCTTCTATACGGGCGTGAAGATACATTTTCATACGCAAAACATCAGAAGCCTGGCCAGAAGCTGGAGCGACGAATTTTACAACGACGATCTGAGCTCCTTTCGCCATTCGCTTTTGCAGATCCGCCATAGCCTGCTTCCCAAAGCGCTTGTGGAGATGGGGCGGTGTGGGGTTTTTATGCGCGGAATTTCGCCGGTTTTTAGCGACGGCAAATTTATCGGAAGCGCCGAGATAATGCTCGATTTCGAGCACGTCATCGCGCAGATCAACCGTATGGGAAACGATATTTTTATCCTCGTAGATAAGAGGTTTGAAACCGATTGCTTTTACGATAAAATAGGCGTTATCAAGGACTTTATCGTCGTAAACAGCGCGCCGGATTACGACGTTTTGTCGATTTTGGCGACGCTTGATTTTGGGGCGCAGAGCTTTATCAAAAAGGACGGGCATTATTTTTACGTGAGGGCATTTTCGGACGAAAACGGCACGAAGCTGGGCTATATAATTTTGCACCGCGAAGGCTAGCGGCGGGATTTAAATTTAGGCGCCTATCGCTTGTTTATTTCGTAGCGGCGGCGGCAGCGCGGCGAGCGAGCGTTTTAAATTTAATCGCAAGATCGCGGAAATTTACGCTGGAATTTTAAATTTTAAAAGGAGCGTCGGTATGAAATTTTATAAATCTCTTAAATTTAAAGTGCTAGCTGGCGTGCTGCTTCTTATAATAATACTCTGCGCCGTATTTATCCGCATAATCCCCGATTATTCCACTTCGCGAGGCTTCGCCGTAGTTACTATTTTTGGCTACAACAAATACAAGCAAGGATACTGCCTTAAAGAGGATAGAATTTTACCCAAAGAGGAGTTGTATAAAAGAGCTATTACTGAGTATTTGGAAAAAGAATTAGAAGCTACTATTTTAATTAATAATTTTCGTTGCAAAAAATATGGAAGATCTTGGTGCAAAATGAATAAAGTTTCATATTATAAAGCCAAAAATCGTAACTTAAATGAAATTTTGCGAATTTTAGAGACTGAAAAAAATGATATAGAATATGTTGTTTTAAATAAAATAGAAGTTGTAAGTATAAATCCAAGCAAATATATTAAAATAAATTTAAATAAGATGAGTGCCGGTTTTAATGAGCCGATATTTTTTGAAAATTTATTATTTTTAGATTATAGTTTTCTTTTATATGACAATTTTATAGCTTTAAATCATAGTGTATTTATAAGTAATTTTACAACAGCCAAAAAATTCTTGTCAGAATATTATATCGATAAAAAAAATCAACCGGTTGTAAAAAATCAATTTGACAATTGTGGTAACTTAAATTTTGATGTACAAGAATATTATTTAGAATCAAGAGAGGCAAAAGGCGGCTGAAAATTCCCTTCAAAAGGAAATTTTAAAAAGCCCTAGCCGCATAAATTTTACTTTTAAAATTTTAAAATTTGCGTCTAAATTTACGCGGCGTTTTAATCCAAAAGCTTCTGCTTAAACAGCGGGATTTTGTAGCAAAAGGTGCTGCCTTCGCCGAGCTTCGAGCTGACGCTTTTTGCGATTCCGTAGCGCTTGCAAATTTTATCGATTATGTTTAGCCCGAGGCCAAATCCGCCAAGAGCCGCGTTTTCGCGCGAGTATCTATCCCAGATCGCGCTCGTATCCTTTATGCCGATACCGAAATCCTGCACGCTAAATACCGCTATGCTCACCCCTTTTTCCAGCCCGATGATGATCTTGCCGCCGGGGCGCGAGTATTTTATGGCGTTGCTTAGGGTGTTGTCGATGAGGCGCATTAGCGAGGTTTCGTCCATAAAGACGCTCACATCGGGCGTTATTCGCGATTGCAGACTTATGTTTTTGCTTTTTGCGACCAGATAGATGAAATTTATCCTAGCGCTCAAAAACTCGCTCATATCGATGCGGCGGCTTTTGAAGCTCATCTTGCCGCTTTTGATGAAGTACTCCACGTCCTCGTAAGTAATTACCATCTGCTTGAGCGCGGATTTTATTCGCGCCGTGTGTTTGTCGCGCAGCCCAAGCATCTCGGTGTTGATGAGCGCGACGCCTAAAGGGGTCTTTAGCTCGTGCATCGCGTCGTTGAAAAACGCCTTGATGAGGTTGCTTTGCTGTGCGTAGAAATTTTTTATGATTTTGTAGTTAAACAGCGCGATGATGAGCGCTACGAAAATCGTGATAAAGATCGTAGAGATCGCGATAAATTCTATCTTTGCGTAGCTTATCTTTTTTGAGATGACGAAAAAATGCAGCTTGCCCTCATGCAGAAAGTGGCGCTTAAAAAATACCCGCCCGCCGAATTTCAGCGTGATAAACGCAAAATCCGGCGGTTGGACGCTGAGGTTTGATCTTAAAATTTCGCCGTTTGCGTTTAGGATCGCGTAGTCGTAGATGAGCTCGTCTTTTAGATTCAGATCCGCACCGGCTAGGGCTTCGCCGCTTTTTTGTATCAGCTCGGCGACGTCGGCGCTCTCCTCGATTTTGGAATTTAAATAGATTATATAAAGACTCTCGCTTATAAAGGCGCCTATGATGAAGATCGCGCTAAAAAGCGTAAATTTAAACCCCTTAAGCATTGATTTTATATCCGAGTCCGCGGCTGGAGAGGATGAAGTCGTTGCTCGTTTTGGAGCGGAGGTTGCTGATATGCACGCGCACATCGACGCTGCCCGCCTCGCCGTCCCATACGTCGGCGATGAGTTCATCTACGCTTACGAATCTTTTGATATTGACGAGCAGAAATTCTATAATCTTGATCTCTTTGGCGCTTAGCGATATCTCTTCGTCCGCGCGTTTTAAAATTTTTAAATTTGCAAAGTAGTGAAATTTATCCGCGATCTTGACGGCACCCTTTTCGTCGCCGAAATACTTTCGCATCAGCTCGCTTACTCTAAATTTAAGCTCAGCTAGGTGGAAAGGCTTTTTTAGATATTCATTGCAACCTAGCTCGTAGCACTGGCTCAAATCGTCGATGTCGCCGAGCGAGGTCATCATCATCACGGGGGTGTTGAGGCCGAGGCTTCGCACATATCTAAGCACCTCTTCTCCCGAAACCTCCGGCACTTTGATGTCTAAAATCAGCAAGTGGTATGCATTCGCGGCGATCTTATCGCAGGCTACGTCGCCGCTTTCGCATTCGTCCACCTCGTAGCCGAGCTCCTGCAGATACTCACTTACGCTGCTTCTGTATTCAAAATCGTCTTCTAAAAGTAAAATTTTCAAACTCGTTCCCTAAATCGGGAGCGAGACTACGCTCCCGTGCAAATTTGCCCCGCATATACAACGAAGTAGCGAAGCAGAATGACGCCGCAAAGCACGACGAAAGAATTTAAAACTATAAACGCAGGCTTGTAGGCGTGGTTTTTCAACGCCGTAAAGGCGATGATGATCGGAGCGATGAGCCCCGTGCCTAAAACGCCGATCCAGAAAATTTTACCGTAAACCTCGTGCGTCAAAGCCTGCTGTGCCGCAAGCGCGCTAGTACCACCCTCGAAATACATCCCGACAAATAGAATGAACAAAAGCGGAATCTCAAAGAGTATCGCGCGCAGATCAAGCACCAAAAGGTATTTTATGCTATCTTTGTTTAACGAGCCTTTAAAAAACAGAAGCCCCACTAAAATGCTCGCCGCGATGCCGCTGGAAAAGCCCGACAGCAAAAATAAAATCGGCAGCACCGGAGTATTCCAAAGCGGAATTTTCATCACCGCGCTTAATAAAAAGCCCGTGTATGCGCCCACGCAAAGAGCAAGGATAAACAAAATTCGCTCGAAGAGTTTGGAAGCTTTGGCAAACGAGCTTAGCAAATTTACGATAGGTCGCAGGAACGCAAGTAGTTTAAATTTGCAAATTTCCTCGCCGAATACGCATAGCGCAAATACAAAGCTAAACGGCACGTAGATCAAAAGCGCCGCCACGCCGAGACTCATCACCGAGCCGAAGTTAAATTTGATCAGCAAAAGATAAAAGCTAAATGGCTTGCCCAGATCAAAGATTAAAAGCAAAAGCCCCGCGCAGATCGTAAGCGGCGCCGTGATCGCACCCGCTCTAATCATCGCATCCCAGATGGAATTTTGCTCGCTTTCGTGGCGATTCCATTTAACTAAAAGCGCCACCATCGTCGCTCCCGCGCTAAGACCCGCCAAAAATAGATAGATCGCAATCGGCCAAGGCCAGTAAATTTCAGAGTATTGGCTCATATCGCCCCACATATTATTCATAGCGTCCTCCTTTTTTGTTTTTGATATTCGCTAGACGCGGCTTGGTGTTTAGATATGCTTTTGGATATTCTACGCTTGTTTTGGCTAGCAGCTTATTTACCCCAGAGCCTGCGTCGTTTACGTCGCCGAAAACTAAAGCGTCGGTCGGGCACACGCTTACGCAGGCAGGCTGCAAGCCTTTGCTAGTGCGGTTAGTGTAGCAAAAGGTGCATTTACCGATAGCGTGAGTGATAGGATCGACAAATCTAGCGTCGTAAGGACAGGCCAGGATGCAGTATTTGCAGCTGACGCAAAGCCTCTCATCTATGAGCGTTACGCCGTCTTTGGTTTTAAAGCTCGCTCCCGTAGGGCAGACGTCCACGCAGGGGCTATCCTCGCACATAACGCAGCTGGCGCGCGAATAATCTAGCTTTAAGCTTGGAAAAACGCCGCTTGTTTTGCCGTGCACCTGCAGCCTATAAACGCCGCTCGGTACGCCGTTTTCGTTCCTGCACGCAACCGAACAGGCTTGGCAACCTATACATAAATTTTCGTCGTGAATCATTATGAGTTTCTTCATAACCGCCCCTTTCAAATTTTAACTATATCGACGCCGACGTTGGTTACCATCGTGCTTACCACAGGACCCGCAGCCGGATCGAGAAGGACGCTTTGGTTCGTGCCTATACCGTTCGTGCGCTTTAGCCCCGGGCTTACGTGCCCAAAGCCGTGGTATAAAAATAGGCAGTCGTCTCTGATGCCTTGCGTGACGAAAATTTTAGCTTTTTGCTCGCCGAATTTATTTTTAAGCTTCACGATATCGCCCGTCTTTAGCCCCTCTGCTTTTGCAGAAGCGGGGCTGATCCAAACCGGCGATTCGCTCATCATATCGTTTAAAATTTTGACATTTTGAGTGTGTCCGTTGGTGTGAAACGCGGTCTTGCCGGTCATTAGGCAGTATTTGTGTCCGCCAAATACGTCCATACCCTCGGTGTTTAAGCAGCCGTATCCCGCGAAAAGCTCCTCCACTTTCGGCGCGAAAAGCTCGATCTTGCCGCTCGGGGTTTTAAATTTCATCTGTGAGCTCATCTCGCCGTTTTCGTCCACGAACTCCGCCGCAGCAGGATATTTATCGATAAATTTAGCCACGAGCTTCGGCTCTCGGTAATACAGCTTCGGTACCTTGTAGCTTACGTAGCCGTTTTTGATTAAATTTGCGATCAGCTCGGCGTTGCCTTTGGCTTGCTGCATGCGGTATTCGTCGATGTTGTTCCAGGTGTAATCTTTATCGATCTTCATCACCCTCGCAAGCTCTCTAAAAATTTCATAGCCGCACTTCGTATCGCCCACCGGCTCAACGGCCTTGTTTCGCATCACAAATCCCGGCGCGGTGCCGCCTTTGTTTTGAATCGACTCGTCGCGCTCCAAATACGTGGATTCGGGCAAGATCACGTCGGCTAGGCACGCAAAGTCGCTCATATACACGTCGATTGCGAGCACGAAGTCTAGCTTTTTGATCGCCTCTACGCTCTTATCCACACCCGCAACGTTGATGAGGTGGTTAAAGCGCGTGCTGACCCAGCCTTTTACGGGGTAAGGCTTTTCGCTTAAAATCGTAGGCGCGATCTGCATTAAAACGCCGTGTTTGCGCGGCACGAAGAAATTTTCGCTACCTTCCTCGCCGCAGCCGTCGATGCGCGCGGTCTTTGGAATTTTAAAATTTTTATCCGGGTTTGAGATAGTAGGGAATAGATCCTCTTTGCAAAGCGCGTTGAAGGTTTTGGAGTCTTTAGAAAAGTAAATTCCGCCCTTTTTCTCGACGTTTCCCATCAGCGCGTTTGCGATCGCGATGGCGCGCGTGCGGATATATTCGGCCTTAGCGGTCGTGGTTTTATGACCCCAGTCGATTACGACTGCGGGAGCTGCGGCGTAAATTTCATTTGCGATGCGCTCTACCTTGTCCGCTTTGATCCCCGTGATGGCCTCCTGCCAAAGCGGCGTCGTATCCTTCACCGATTGCCTTAGCTCCTCTAGCCCTACGGCGTATTGTTCGATAAATTTTTTGTCGTATTTGTTATCGCGCAGCCAGACGTGGATTAGCGCCATCAAAAACGCCGCGTCGGTTCCCGGTTTTATCGGCAGCCACTCGTCAGCTTTGGAAGCTACGACGCTAAAGCGCGGATCGAGAACCAAAAGCTTTACGTCCTCTCTGCTTGCGGCTTTTGCGAGCTTTTTAGTTTTTGAGATGTCGATGCCCTCAAAGAGATTGTGACCGAAATTTACGATATATTTTGCATCGCCGTAGTCTCTTTGCATGTTGGTGCCGAAGGTGTGCGGTACGGCGATATTGTAGGTGACCGGGCAACAGGACCAGTGCGAGTAGATGTTCGGACTGCCGTATGCACAGGCGAAATTCATCATCTGGGTGTGGTGTTCGCCCGTTTTAGAGGTAAAAACTACGCTTTGCGGGCCGTATTTTTGCGAAATCTCGCCAAGCTTCTGCGCGCAAATTTTAAGCGCCTCGTCCCAGCTCGCCTCTTTAAATTTGCCCTCGCCGCGCTCGCCTACGCGAATGAGCGGCTTAATGAGCCTCTGATCGTCGTAGAGCTGATTTATGCCCGCGCCTCCGCGAGCGCAGACCGAGGTTTTGTTTGAAAAGCGATGGTTGCCCTCGATGAGAGCGCCGCGACCGTTTTTGACGGTCACCTCGATAGGACAGCGCGAGGAGCACATCTCGCAGACGCTGGCGACTTTCTTTTCCGTCCCGCCTGTAACCGCGCTAGCGTTTAAATTTAGATTTAGCGTCGCTAGCGTGCCGATTGCGGCGGTGCTTTTTAAGAAATTTCGTCTATTCATAAAAACTCCTTACCTTTAAATTTCGGTAGGAATTCTAAGGCTTCATCGTAAAAATAAGGTTAATTTTGATAATGCAGCTTTTGGCTTAGACTTTATCTCGAAAGATAAAATGCATCCTGCGCCGTATTCTAAAGCCGTAAAATAGCGCCAGCAGTAGCAAAATGCTAATTGCACCGCAGATTGCAAGGGCTACGCGAGCGCCTAATAACTCGGTAAAAAAGCCCGATATGAGCGCTCCAAATGGCGTACTACCTATTAAAAATAGCGCGTATAAGCTAAGTACGCGCCCGCGGAATTCGTTGCTTACGTGCATTTGCACGGTGGAGTTGATGCTTGAGTTTGTGATTACGAAAAGAAATCCAGTTACGGCAAGCCCTGCCGCAGCCCATGCGAAGGAATTTGCAGCCCCAGTAAGAGCTAAGCTCACTCCCATAGCGATCGCGCACGATCTGATTTTGCGGATGCCAAGTTTATCAAAAACTGCTACGAAAAGCGCGCCGCAAAAGGCTCCCACGCCTAGAGCCGACATCAAATATCCAAAGCTTCGCTCATCCGCGTCTAGGCTAAGCTTAACAAGTGCCGAGATCGTTACATTATAATTTGGCACCAGCGTCGCTACGATAAGCACTATTATCATTAGCTCGCTTAGAATTTTTTTGTGCGATACATACGAAATTCCAGCACCGATCGAGGCAAAAACGCCTCCGCTTCTGCTAGATAGCGTAGTAACGGATGGCGGAATTTTTATGAAAAACAGCGAAACGATGATGCCTAAAAAGCTAAGTGCATTGAATAAAAAGCAAAAGCCCACGCCCCACAGCGCCATCACGATCCCTGCAAGTGCGGGCCCTGCGATACGAGCGACGTTGAAGGACATAGAATTTAACGCTATGGCGTTGGCTAGATCGCGGGGCGAGTCGATGAGGTCTTTTACCATCGACTGACGGCTCGGGGCATCCATGCTGGTAAAGATGCCGCTTGCAAAAGCGCAAAATAAAATTTTGCCGAAAGAATATAGCTCGCAAAAGCTCATAACCGCGAAAATTGAGGCAGTCACCGCCATGCCTATTTGAGCAAGTAGAAGGATCTTTTTGCGATTAAACTTATCTAGCAGTACACCGGAAAACGGCGTGAAAAGTAGCGCGGGCAAGAACCTCGCCGCAGCTACGAGGCTGACCTTAAAAGCATCTGCGGTTATGCTTAGCACTAGCCACGGCAGCGCGACGCTTTGCATCCAAGAACCGATCAGCGAGAGGTTCATCCCGATCCAATAAATTCTAAAATTTGAGTATTTAAGCGATAGGAAGGGATTTTTCAACGCGCTGCCTTTTGAAATTTTGATTTGAGATTATACATTAAATTTTAAAAATTCACTTAAAGATTTAACATTTATAAAAATTTAACGAAAATTTAATATTTCTGAAAAGAAAAATTTTATATACTCTGCAATAAATTTTTAAGCAAAGGATTAAAAATGCAAAGACCGACTCCGATTAATCAGGAAATCAAACTCGATGAGAAGCGCTATATAGTTTCCAAAACCGATCCGAAGGGCATTATCACGTTTGCAAATCCGTATTTTTGTATGATTTGTGGCTATAGTGAGCTTGAGCTTTTGGGGCAGCCGCATAACATCATACGACATCCAGACATGCCGCGCATAGCGTTTAAGCTCATGTGGGATACGATACAACAAGGCAAGGATTTTACCGCCGTGGTTAAAAATTTAGCCAAAGACGGGCGCTTTTATTGGGTCATTACGGAATTTACTTCTAAAAAAGACCCTGTAACAGGGCAGATCACCGAATACACGGCATTTCGCAAGGCTCCACCAAGATCCGCGATTGAAACTATAGAGCCAATTTATAGGGCGTTGCTGGATGCTGAAAGAAACGGCGGTATGCAGGCTAGCCAAAAGGCGCTCGTGGACTTTTTAAAAAGCAAAGGCGAGACCTATGAGAGCTGGATCGCAAAGGTCTCAGGCAAATCAAATCCGCTCACCGCAATGTTTTTTAAGGCGATGAAAAAGCTTTTTAGCTAGTCCAGTTAAAATTTAATGCAAACCCCGCGCAATGCGATTGTTTGGCTTTGCGCGAGAAAAGGCAGATAAAGTACAAAACCGCCCGTTTATGAAATTTTGAAATTCTACGAAATTTTAAAATTTAGCTTGAGTTTTGAAATTTCACGTCTTCATCAAGTGCGTTACAGATCAAAGCCCCTCAAGTGTTATATCATAGAGCCTCTCGACTGTTTCGTCGTTTAAATTTAGCGTCTTTTTGCTTTGTAAAAATTCTAAAATTTCATCCTGCGCAAAGCTCGCTCTTTGCGCGCAATGCTCGTGCGCGGGCAAAAAGCCGCGGCATAGCGCGATATTTTCTAAAATTTCTTCGTCGCATAAAAAACAATATGGCTCGTCGTGCAACCGCCCCTCAAATTTTAAAATTTCGGCGTAGCTTTCTACGATTATGCGGCGCGGATTTTGTTTGCCAAAGCGCACAGCGGCTCGGTTTAGCAGCTCGTAATAGAATTTATCCAGATGCTCGGCATCTTTTAGATGCGCGTGTAAAAGCCGCATAAATTGCTGCCAAAACAAGAGCTTCTCGCGGTTTCCGAGCCACGCGTATCCCAGATGCATCACGCCGCTAAGACGAGGGAGGAAGTTTTGATTTTGCGAGAGTTCGAAGTCGATTTTATAGCCCTGGATGATGTTTGAATGGCGCGCGCCGTAAAAGCGATACGCACGCACGAGCGCACTTTCGCTTAGCACGTCTACGATGCAGTCCTCATCCCTAACTTTGGTCGTTTTTAATATAAATCCTTGCATTTTCCTATTTTAGCGAAATTCACATATAAATTTAAATAAAGAATTTTAGGTTATAATCAGAAGTTTCATTTCATAGAATTTAAAGGAAATCATATGAATTTTGGAGATCTATTTTCAAAAATACGTAGAGCCCGTCCCGCACCGAGCGAAGCGCCTACGCATTGGATCAAGTGCCCAGGATGCGGCGCGCTGATGTATAGCAAAGAGGTCGAGCAAAATCATAGCGTTTGCCCCAAGTGTAACTATCACCTTCGTTTTGACGCGCAGGCTCGCATCGATCTGATCTGCGACGAGGGCTCGTTCGTGGAGTTCGATAAAAATTTGCAGCCCGTCGATCCGCTAAAATTCGTCGATAAAAAATCTTACAAAAAGCGCATCTCCGAGAGCAAAGAAAAAACGGGCAGGCTTAGCGCAGTGATCGCGGGCGAGGGCGCCATAAGTCGCCAAAAAATTCAGCTCGTGGTGTTTGATTTTAACTTCATGGGCGGAAGCCTGGGTTCCGTGGAGGGCGAAAAGATCGTGCGTGCCGTAAAGCGCAGCCTCGATAAAAACGAGCCGCTAATCATCGTAAGCGCAAGCGGCGGCGCAAGGATGCAGGAAAGCACCTTTTCGCTGATGCAAATGAGCAAAACTTCCGCCGCGCTTAAAATTTTATCCGAGCATAAAATTCCTTTCATCTCCGTTCTTACCGATCCTACGATGGGCGGCGTAAGCGCGTCGTTTGCATGGCTGGGAGATATCATCATCGCAGAGCCCGGCGCTCTCATCGGCTTTGCCGGGCAGCGCGTCATCAAGCAAACTATAGGCGCAGATTTGCCCGAGGGCTTTCAGAGATCGGAATTTCTGCTCGAGCATGGATTAATTGATGCGATCGTGCCTAGAGCCGAGATGAGGCAGTATTTAAGCGATATAATCAACGTGCTTAGCAAAAACGCCGTGCAGATCGATGACACGAGCGATAAGTCGCTGCACGAAGAGGGAAGCGAAGAGTAGTGCAGATAACGGTAAATTCCATCCAAAAGGGCACGGACGAGTTCGCAGGCGCGATAAGTGATTATAAAAAAATGGCGGCTAAATTTGCCGCGGTGCGAGATGATATATTTTTTAACGCTAATATCGCTCGCGCACAAAGCACATCTGCTGAGCTAGCGCTTAAGGCGTATGATGAAGCTTATCTACCGCGCCTTAGCGGATACGTCGTAGCTTTGGATGAGCGCGGGCAGGAGCTAGATAGTGTGGAATTTGCGAGTATGCTAAAGGACAAAAGCGCCGTATCGTTTTTTATCGGCGGCGCTTTTGGGCTTAGCGAAAACTTTAAGGCAAAAGCCGATAAAATAATCAGTCTTAGCAGGCTTACGTTAGCGCATAAAATCGCTAAACTTTTGCTCTTTGAGCAAATTTTTCGTGCATTGTGCATTAACGCAAACCATCCATATCACAAATAAAGGGAAGTAATGAAGAAAAACGAGTTGAAATTTTACAAGAAAATTTTAGAAGAAAAAAGAGAGCAACTCATCGCCAATATTAATAGCTCTGTAAATGAAATTTCGGAATTGCGCGAAAATAAAGCTGCGGATGATTTTGACGTAGCGAGCATGAATACTGATCTTAGTATCGAATACTCGCTAAATGTTAATCAACAAAAGGCGTTTTTAGAGATCGAAAGCGCGCTTAAGCGCATCGAAAACGGCACTTATGGGCTTTGCGAGAGCTGCGGCGAGCAGATAAGCTTAGAGCGTCTTAAGGTAAATCCGGAGGCGAGATTGTGCATTTCGTGCAAGGAACAGGCGGAAAAGCAAAATAGGAGTTAGCTATGAAAACCAAGCAATTCTTTTTATATTCGATCATCTATATCGCAATCGTCGCGATTTTAGTTTTTACGCAGCAAAGCAGTAGCTATACGCTGGGGCTTTTCGGTTTTACGTTTACGCTTCCTGTGGCAGTATGGATCGTACTGCCGTTAATTTTATATATGATTTTGGCAATTTTTCATATCGTTTTTCATAGCTTTGCTTTTTACCGCACAAAAAGGGCGATCGCAAAGGATCTAAGCGCATACGATGCGATGAGTAAAGAGGTTTTGCTGGGTCTTGATACCAATAAAGACTTTAAAACCGAGTATTTTAAAGACCCGAGCGAGCTTACTAAAATTTTATCTCCGTGGTACAATAGCACCGGCATAGATGTCAAAAATGAGGATCTAAAGGAGGTCATAGGTGTTATTGAGAAGGTTAAAAACGGCGAAGTGGCGGATTTGCGAAAATATAAACTTCCTAAAGATAACGGACTATTTTTACAAAACGAGCTCAATCGCCTCGACGCCGAGCCTGCGTATGCATATGAAATTTTAAAAACTAAGGGAGTTTATAGCGAAAATATCACTAAAAAAGCCTATGCCGTAGCGCTTGCCAAAGGAAGCTACGATAAGATCAAGGCCTATAAAATTCCTCAAGATATAGCCGAGGTAACTATTTTAGTGAATCGCGCGGTAAATGACACGAGCTTTGAGATCAGCAGCGAGGAGCTTTTCGATCTCGTAAATAATGAAGAATTTAGCGAGCAGGATTTTATCGGCTTTGCCAAAAAGCTAAAAAATCATCTTGCTCCAGAGCAATACAAAGCCTTTTTCGAGCGGCTCAAAAACGAGAATCAAGAAGCGACCGAGGCATATCTGTACGCGCTATATGAGCTTGGCATGATCGACGAGTTTAGAGAGCAGCTAAGTCTTGCCGACGGCGACGAGTTTGAGAAGTTTAAAATTCTGCTATTTTTGCGCGACAACGGCAAAAACGTCCCTGCGTCGCTGTTATTTTAGCTCGGTAATTTTATGAGTTCGTTTTATGCGGGTAAGAGAGACTGCTTTTACGCTCTTTGCGGCTATTAAACACAGCCTGCGCGATAAAATTTAAAGTGCGGGTAAAATTCTAACTCGCGCAAATTTTAAATTTCAAAATTTATCGAAAAATCAATGCGCGTAAGCGGTAAAATTTAAAAGATTTGTTTGCGTAGTGCGCGTGTAAACGGGTTTTGCATTTATGCTATGAAATTTAGAATTTAAACATAAAGCGCAAGACTTGCTAGCCAAATAAAGTGCTGAAATTTTAAAATCCGTGCGGCGTTTTGCAAGCTACTTGCTGGGTTTGCCGTGCAAATAAAATTTAGTGGCGATCATCCTTGCTGCCGTTTTGCCACCACTCAAATTAGCTAAGCTTAAAAATAAAATTCGCGCCTAAATGCGAATACGTAGCCTATGAAATTTAAAATTTTAAAGCTCGTTGTAGAAGCCGCTGCAAGCGTTGCGGTATTAAATTTAAAGGTTTAAATTCAAACGAAATCAAAATGAGAAATTTAAAATGACGAAAGATTTTTTTAAAAGGGGCCCTTTATTTTTGGCGCCTTTGGCGGGCTTTTCAGATCCACCGCTGCGGGGCGTAGTGAAAAAATTCGGCTGCGACGCGACCGTAAGCGAGATGATAAGCGCAAACGCCCTTGTTTTCGAGGGCGAAAAGACGCTAAAGATGCTCGAAAAAAACGCCGCCGAAACCCCTTTTTTCGTGCAGATTGCGGGTAGCGACGCTGAAATTATCAAAAAGGCGGTTTTGCTCATCAACAAATTTGATGGCATCGACGGCATCGATCTAAACTGTGGCTGCCCCGTTCCCAAAGTCGTAAAACAGGGCGCCGGCTCGGCACTGCTGATTGATCTGCCCCGCCTATCGCGCCTGGTTGGGACTATCAAAAAGTATTCGAATAAAAAATTTACGAGCGCGAAAGTGCGGCTGGGCTTCGGCGCCGTGGATATCGAAAATATCGCTCGCGCCGCACAAGGCGCAGGAGCCGATTTTATCGCGATTCACGGCCGCACCAGAGCGGGCGGATACAGCGCGGCAGTGGATTACGGCGCGATTGCGAGAGCCAAACGCGCGCTGCAAATCCCCGTGATCGCAAACGGCGACATAAACTCCGCCAATGCGCCTGCGGTGCGAGATCTTAGCGGCGCAGACGCGCTGATGATCGGTCGCGCGGTAATCGGCAGACCCTGGATCTTTCGCGAGATCAAAACGGGCGAACGCGCAAGCGACGCGCTAAAAAGGGAAGTCGTGCTCTATCATTTCGCTCAAATGCTAAGCCATTACGGTAGCCACGGCGTAGCGATATTTCGCAAGCATCTGCACGAATACTCCAAAGGGCGCGAAAATGCCGCGAGCTTTCGCGAGCAGATCAATCACGTCGCCGCCGATAGTGAGATGGCGCGGCTGATCGAGGAATTTTTTAGTTAAATTTAGAATTTTAGGAACTCTGATGATTATTTTAAAAATTATAGCCTGCGCGTTTTCGATGGGTTTTTGCTTGATGTGCATTTCAAGTTTGATGGGTTTTTTGACAGGGCAGATTTTTGACACGTCTAGCGTCCGGTTTGACGACCCTCTAGAATGGCTGCAGAACAAATTCGCATATTTCCTATTTTTGTGGATATTTTCCTGCGGGATTTGCGCGATACTTGCCGCAAAGCTAAAGGATTTTGGTAAGCTCACGGATTTTTTCGTAAATTTATTTTTGCCTACAGCAGCGGTTTGGATACTATCGCCATTTTTAGGGATGGTGATTGTAGCGCTGATTGTTTCAGATTTGCATCTTGCCACGTTTTATTCCTCATTACTTAGCGCATTAATATTTATCGTTCTTTTTATGATCGTCGTAGCCGAGGTCCTAAAGCAGATTTATCCGTCCAAGTCCTAGCGCGCGAAATTTTAAAATTTAGCGCAGAGCTCTGCCGCGAAATTCTCGCCTGCCGCCTATAATCACAGCCCGCGCGTTAAAAGGCGAGGGCGTTAAAATTTAAGGAGAAATTATGCAAAATATCTACATCATAGGCGATGTGCACGGCTGCTACAAGTCGCTTTTAGCTTTGATAGAGCAGCTTCCGCGTAAATTTGATAGTAAAATTTGCTTCGTGGGCGATCTGATCGACCGAGGTCCTGCGAGCTCGGATGTAGTTGAATTTGTGCGCGCTCGCGGATATGACGCAGTGATGGGCAATCACGAAAGGCGCTTTGTAAGCAACGCAAAAACCGCCCTAACGTGTGCAAAAACCGGCAAATTTACGAGTTCAAACGACCCTTACGCATTTTTTAGCCTGGACGAAAGCTGGCTGTTTAATAACGGCGGTAAAGCGACGCTAGCGTCGTATTATCGTCACGGAGGCGTGAAGCAATGCAAGGAGCATCTGCGATTTATCTCGCGGCTGCCGATTTACCTCGAGTATGATTTGCGCGATGAAAGCGGTCGCGCGCTCGTCGTATCGCACTCTGCAGTGGGTCGCGCGTGGGGGATCAGGCACGATGCAGAGCGCGCGAAAAGCTTCGCAGCTCACGTGCTAAGCGGGCGCGGAGACGATAGCGCAAATGATGGAATTTTTAACGTCTACGGGCACACGCCGGTGAAAAAGCCCGTCATTACGGAATTTAGCGCAAATATCGATCTGGGCTGTGTTTATAAAAAGCACTGGGGCGAGAAGGCGAGGCTTTGCGCGTTGGAGTTTCCCTCAAAGAAAATTTTCACGCAGGAGTGCATAGATTTTTAAGTTTGTATCCGGGCTCGCACGTATTAAAATTTAAATTTACTCGGGCTGTTTGAAGGCGAAATTTTTAGAATTTAAAGGCGTACTCTTGCAGCGTCCGTCGCGCAGTCAGGTCGCGCTGAAATTTTAAATAATATCCCTTAGCTTGCGCGCTTCATACATCCACGCCTCAAGCTCGTCCCAGCGCTCGCCCTCAATCATCTGTACGCAAATTTCAAGTTCGTTTTTAAAAGCGTCGATCGCGCCTAGGAGGTTTGTGCGGTTTTGCTTGAAAATATCGACCCACATCTGCGGCGAGCTCTTGGCGATACGGCTCATGCCCGAAAAGCTACCGCCGGCTAAATTTATGATGTTGCGGCGATTTTCCTCTTTTAGTACGCTGTTTACGAGCGAGTAGCTGATTGCATGCGGCAGGTGCGAGATGAGCGCTACGTGGTGATCGTGGCTTTTTGCGTCCATAAATACGATCTTCATCCCTGCAAATGAAAAAATTTCGACCGCTCGTTTGATATGCACTTCATCCGCGCCGTGATCGTCGCAGATAACGACTACTGCGCCGTTTAAAAGCTCTTTAAATGCCGCTTGCGGGCCGGAGTTTTCGGTACCAGCCATTGGGTGAGCTGCGATGAAATTTCGTCTGATCTGCGGAGGGCAGTTTTGCAAAATTTTAAATTTCGTGCTTCCCAGATCGATGATTGTCGTCTCGCTTCTGCAGTCGCTTAGTTTTTGCAACGTCTCAATAATTGCCTCCACGGGGATCGCGAGAAAGATCGCGTCGCAGCTTTGCTTCATCTGCTCCAGGCTTAAAATTTCATGCACGAGCCCGAGTCGCAGAGCTTCTTTTTCATTTTCGCGGCTGATGTCGCAGCCATAGACGGCGCTAATTATTTTGGTGCTTTTTAGACATAGCCCCAGCGAGCCGCCGATGAGACCCAGACCGATAATTCCTATCTTCATAAAATTCCTTTTTGATATATGCAAGTTTTAATTTTAATGTGGTATTATACGCAAATTATTTTCGTTTTTAGGTAAAATTTTATGAAAAAAAGCGTTTTTTTACTCTTAGTAGGCGGGATTTCCGTGACGTGCGCCGCACAGATCAAATCCATTAAATTTGAAGGTCTTAGACATCTTTCTCCACAGGTCGCACAGCAAATTTCAGGACTTAAAGTAGGCGATGAGCTTAACGGCGAAAACACCAATGCTGCGATCTCGAAGCTATTTGAGCAGGGCTATTTCAGCGACGTTTATATCAGCGAACAAGGCGGCGCGGTCACTATCAACGTAACCGAAAAACCGACCATCGCCAAGGTCGAGATCAAAAACGTAGTTACCAACGACCGCGATAAGATCAATGAGCTCATCGGCTTGCGTCCGGGTCAGGTTTACGATGAGGTGGCTGCTAAAAAAGCGGAGACCCGCATCAAGCAATACTACGAAGTCAAGGGCTTTTTTGACACCGTGGTGGAATTTTATCCAAAGCCGATCAACGACGATAAATCGGTCATCTTGCTAACGATCGAGGTAAATCGCGGCGAAAATATCATCATCGATAAGGTAAATTTAGTAGGCGCGGACAAGCTAGACTATGACGATATAGAGCCATCCGTTGCCAATAAAGAACGCGAGATGCTGGGCTGGATGTGGGGCTTTAACGATGGCAAGGTAAAAACCGCCGAGCTTCCTAACGACGCAAATAGAATTCAAGAAGAATATTATAAAAAAGGCTACTTAGACGCGCAGGTTTCGGCGCCGCTACTTAATGCCGATATGGATAATTACACTGCTGATCTTACCTACTATATCAGCGAGGGCGAGCAATACACCGTAAGCTCTGTAGATATCGAGTATCCTGCAGATATAATCAAGATTGATAAAGAAAAAGTTTTGGACGATTTCAAGCTTCAAAAGGGCGATACAATGAATTCCGAGCGTTTGCGCCGCGATATGAATACACTAGAGACTTTAGTCGCGGATCAGGGATATGCCTATGTGCGTATCGTGCCTAAGACTAAGCAGGACAAAGAAGCTCGCACGGTCGCTATCACGTATCAAGTCATCCCTGAGGATAAAGTCTATATTAGAAACGTAACGATCTCGGGTAACGATAAGACCGAGGATAAGGTCATTCGCCGCGAGATGTATCTGACCGAGGGAAATTTATATAGCAAAACCGACTACAACGATTCATTAAATTCTTTAAAACGCACGGGGTATTTCGATGAGGTGGAGATTAAAGAAAACCGCGTTTCTGACGATCAGATCGATCTTGAAGTCGCAGTCAAAGAAGCTCCTACAGGCTCTATCACGGGTGGTATCGGATATGGCAGCGAGGATGGAATTTTACTTAGCGGCGGTATCAGTGATCGTAACGTATTCGGCACCGGCCTTCACGGCGCATTTTCGGTCGAAAAGAGCGACGATCAGCTAAGTGGGCGTTTGAGTTTAACCAATCCTAGAGTGTTTGATTCTGAGTATAGCTTGGGCGGATCGATCTTTGCCAACGATTACGACTGGGACGACTACGATGAGAAATCTTACGGATTTTCAATCACGGGCGGTCGCAAGATCGGGCGCAATACCGATGTAAGCCTTACATATTATCTCGAAAAGAGCGAGATTAAGGGCTTAAACGAATATTACGCCAAAGCGGGCTATTTAGATGGCAAGAATTTAAAAAGCTCGATTATCCCGTCTATTACATACAACAGCACCGATGATTATTACTTGCCAAGAAGCGGTATGATCGCAAGTGCTAGCTTGGAATACGCGGGTCTTGGCGGCGATATGGACTACACCAAGGCGCGAGGATCGTTTAACTACTATTTTGGCTTGCGAGATTATATCGATCACGACATTATCTTTAGATACAAAGCTGCAACGGGCTATATGTGGGAAGGTAATAAAAAGATTCCTATCAATGAAAAACTATTCCTGGGCGGAATGAAAAGCATTAGAGGCTATGAAGGTCGCAGTATCCCGAAAAAAGAGATCTGCTTAAATGCAAATAATTGCCGCTATATCGAAACGGGCGGTATGCAGAGCTTCAATAACTCCTTTGAGCTAAGCTTTCCGGTAGTTGATAGGCTTAAAATGCGCTTTGTAACGTTTTTTGACTACGGAATGATCGGCGATCATGACTGGAACGAGGAGGAGCGCTACAGCACGGGTGCTGGTATCGAGTGGATGACGCCGATGGGGCCTTTGCAGCTATACTTCGTCAAGCCACTTAATAAAAAACCGCACGACGATACAAATAGCTTCGAATTTAGCATCGGCGCTAGATTTAATTAAACGCGACGACTTGCGAACGCTGTGGCGTGCGTAGAATTTTCTACCGCACGCCTTAAATTTAATGACGCTCGCGATTCTAGCCTTTCGTGTCGCGCTAATTTGTAGCCGAATTATTTTAGGCGGTTTGAGCTAAATTTTAATTGGAATTCCGCTCGGCTTAGGATGAAATTTAAACGCACAACTTGCTTTGAATTTTTTAGAATTTTAGTTATCAAGATAGTTTAAAATTTCATTCGTATGTAAAATTTTAAGTACAAGAGTTCTAAAAAATCAATACAAGCCATTTGCATACTTTATTTAAAGAAATTCTAATATTGAAATTTAAAGATTACGATATAGACGATAAACGCCGCTTTATTGCGTGCGGAATTTCACTGCATAGGATTTAGCGCGCCACTGAATTTTAAAGCTCATAAATTTTGAGATTATAAAATTGCTAGAATTTAAAATCTGAAATTCGCCTCATAAATTGCTAGACATTTGCGTTAAATTTCGCCTCGCTTTACTGATAATTTAAGTTAAGCTTGTAAAATCGTGCTCTAAAATCATATCAAAGGCTCTTTTATGCGTAGAAATGGCAATGGAACGAAGCTTAAAATTTTAATATTTCTTATTATAATATGCGCTTTAGTTTATGGAATCTTTAGAATTTTTACCTCGCCGAAATTTGAAAAAAATCCTCCGCAAATTGCGCTGGAAAATGAAATTTATTGGAATTTAACCTCGCCTTTAAAGATTAAAATTTCAGACGATACCGGCATTAAGCTCGTTCGCGTTAACTTAAATGACGGAGCCAGCACGATACCACTACTAAATGAGGAGCTGAACGTTCCGCAAACGACGCTAGAGCTTGCCGTGCAATTTCCTAAAAATTTGATGCTTAATAAAGATAAAAACTACAAGCTCGAGGTTTTTGCAAACGACATTAGCTCGTGGAATTTTGCGCAAGGAAATAAGAGCGTAAAAACGGCAAATATAATAATAGACGACAAAAAGCCCGTCATAAATATCATCAATCAATCTTATAAAATCACTAAAGGCGGTAGCGCCGTGGTTGTATTTTCGGCAAAAGACGAGCGCCTAAGCGAAGTCTATGTCAAAACCAACTATGGCAAAATTTTTAAAGCGATTCCTTTTGTAAAAGAGGGCTATTATGCATCTCTCGTAGCGTGGCCTGCAAATTTAGAGGAATTTCGCGCAGAAGCGGTCGCCACTGATCGTGCAGGCAACGAAAGCATTTCGCAGATCAAATATTTTTATCAGGACAAAAAATATAAAGTCTCTACTATCAAGCTAAATCCGGGTTTTATTAACGGTAAGGTAAGCGATCTGGCTAGCCAATACGCGCAGAATTTTAACTCTATGAGCGATTTGGAGAAATTTAAGTTCGTAAACGAGACTCTGCGTAAGAAAAACGGAGATGATCTGCACGCTGCTACTAGCGCGGTGCACGAGGATAAAATAAATGGATTTGAGCTAAAGCCTTTTTATCCGCTTGCTAAAGGCGCAGCGGTAGCAAGCTTTGCCGATCATCGGGTATTTTTTATGAACGACGAACAAGTAAGCGAGTCATGGCATATGGGGCTCGATCTAGCAAGCGTTGCAAACGCCGATATCAAAGAGAGCAACTATGGCAAGGTGGTTTTCGCGCAGGAAAACGGAATTTTCGGATTAAATTTAGGAATTTACTACGGCTTCGGATTATACGGCATATACGGACACTGCTCGGCGACGCAGTTAAGCGTCGGCAGCGACGTAAAGCCGGGCGATATTCTAGCACAGACGGGCTCAAGCGGCTTTGCTTTCGGAGATCATCTGCATTTTGGCATCGTAGTTCAGGGTGTGGACGTAAGACCCGAGGAGTGGATGGATCCTAAGTGGATGAAAGATAACATTACCGACGTCTTAGAATCGTCCAAAAAAGTAATAGAAAAAGGTAAGTAAATTTTAAAATTTTCGCTATAATGCGCGGGTTAATGAAAACGAGGATAGAAATGAGACAGACAACGATAGCTAAGAAAGTCCATAACGTCGGCATCGGGCTGCACAAAGGTGAGCCTATCAGACTTACGTTAGAGCCTTTAGAGGCGGGCAGTGGAATCGTATTTTATAGAAGTGATCTTGGCATTAGTTTTAAAGCCGAGCCGAAAAACGTCATAAATACGCAGATGGCGACCGTCGTAGGAAATGAGAAGGGCTATATATCAACAATAGAGCATCTAATGAGCGCCATTAATGCCTATGGTATCGATAATATCCGTATCATCGTCGATGCTAATGAAATTCCTGTGATGGACGGAAGCTCCGCGAGCTTTTGTATGCTTTTGGACGAAGCGGGAGTAAGAGAGCTTGACGCAAATAAAAAAGCCCTTATCATCAAGCGAGCGGTGGAGGTTCGAGAGGGCGATAAGCTCGTGCGACTAAGCCCGAGCAAGAGCCCTAAATTTGATTATACGATTAAATTTAGCCATCCGCTCATCGGCACTCAGCACTATGTTTTTGAATTTAGCAAGAAATCCTACGTTAAAGAAATTTCGCGCGCACGCACGTTTGGATTTTTGAAAGATGTGCAGGCGCTACGCTCCATGGGGCTAGCTCTAGGCGGCAGCTTAGAAAACGCCGTCGTAATCGATGAAAATAAAATTTTAAACCCCGAGGGTTTGCGCTTTGAAAACGAGTTCGTCCGCCATAAAATTTTAGACGCGATCGGCGATCTTGCGCTGGTGGGCGCTCCGATTTTGGGCGATTATACAGCGTTTGCGGGAAGCCACGATCTAAATCATAAACTAACTTTATCAGTTTTAGCCGATGCTAAAAATTTCGAGCTAGTAGATCTTACCGCCGAGGTTGTGCGCGAATATCAAAAAGTCTTTGCTTAAGGCTGCAAAATCAAAGAGGTTGAAATTCTAATTGCCGCTCTTAGCGCTCCATGCCTGCTCGGTGTGTATGAAAACGGCGCTAAGATAGCGGAATTTACGAGCGCTGAAGGTGAAAAGGCTGATAAATTTCTGATCTGCAAATTTAGCGAAATTCTAAAAACTTATAAAATCAAAGAGCTTATCTACGCAAATACTCCCGGTAGCTTTATGGGCATGAAGGTAAGCTACGTAATATTGCGCACGCTTAGCATCGCTCTTGATGTGCCGCTGCGCGCGATCAGCGGCTTTGAGCTAAGCGGCTTCGGGCCGATCAGAGCAAATAAAAACTTCAGCTACGTTTATGAGCGCGGCGAAATCAGGATGAAAAAATGCACCCCCGCCGCGCTATCTTTGCCGCAGGATTTATCGGTTTTAAATAAAAGCGATGATATACTTCCAAATTACATCATAGAAGCGGTTTAGGAGAAAATTTGATTATAAGAATTCCTGCGACGAGCGCAAATTTAGGCCCCGGTTTCGACGCGCTCGGCCTTAGCCTAGGGCTATTTAACGAAGTAGAGATTACCGAGCAGAAGTTTTTTTGCGTATCGCTTAGCGGCGAGGGCAGCGACAGAGCGTGGCTTAAGAAGGGCAACGCTTTTTTGAATATTTTCAATGAAATTTACAGAAAACTAGGTGGCGGGCAAGAGGCAAATTTTAAATTTGCTTTTCACAATAACATCCCGTTTTCGCGCGGGCTAGGCAGTAGCTCGGCCGTGATCGTAGGCGCCATCGCAAGCGCTTATAAAGTTTGCGGCTTTGAGATCGATCGCGCTAAAATTTTAAACACGGCGCTGGAATATGAAAATCACCCCGATAATATCGCACCCGCGACGCTCGGCGGCTTTGTTAGCAGCGTCGTGGACGGCAAGACGGTTCGCACGCAAAAATGCGAAATTTCGCAAGACCTGCAAGCCGTCGTCGTCATCCCCGATACTCCGATGTCTACAAGCGAATCTCGCGGCAAGCTTCCTAAGAGTTTTTCGATCAAAGATTGCGTTAGCAACCTCTCACACGCGGCGTTTCTGACCGCTTGCTTTATGCGGCGTGACTACGACAGCTTGCGCTACGCCTGTATCGATAAGATGCATGAGCAGGTGCGTATGGGCGTGCTTCCGCAGCTTTTTAAGCTGCGCGAGATCGCCTATGATAACGGCGCGCTTATGAGCTCGCTCTCGGGCAGCGGCTCAAGCTTTTTAAATTTGGTTTATAAAAGCGACGCCGCAAAGCTTAAGGCCTGCCTTAGCGAAAATTTTAAAAACTTCCGCGTCGAAATTTTAGATATCGACAACGGCGGCTTTAATATTGACTAAGAAAAATAAAGATATAATCGCATGAGCGAACCGATTAGGATGTGCGTTATTTGCAGGGGACGCTTCGCCAAGCGCGAACTCCACGCCTTTTTGCAAAATTTTAAAAATATAAGCTCAAACAGACAATTTTATATTTGCGACGGTTGCATAAATCAAAAAGAGAAAATTTCAAAATATCTATCTAAATTTGCGTCTAGCGCAGATTTGGGACATATCAAGGAGAGGGTTTTAAATGGGTGTTCTGATTAAAGATATCGCGGACGAGCTTGGATACGCAAGCAAAGAGATAATCGAAAAAGCGCAGGAGATGGGCTTTAAGAGGGTAAAAACCGCGTCGAATAAAGTAAGCGAGGAAGAAGCTGCCGCTATTTACGATTATATCCAGACGGGAATTTTGCCGGGGAAAAAGTCAAAGCCCGCGAAGAAAAGCTCCGAAAAAGCGCAAGAGGACGAGAATAAGCCCGCTAAAAAACAGAGCGAAACTAAAAAAACCGCTAAAAAAGAGAGCCCTAAAAAGGCGGAAAGCTTAAAAGCTTCCGAATCCAAAGAGCCCGCGCAGAGCGTTAAAGAACCTAGCGATGAAAAAGCTCGGACGCAAGAGCCCGAGGCGAAAACCGAAAAATCTCAAAATCAAAAAGAAGAAATTTCCTCCGCCTCGCAGGATAAAGAGGAGAAGCAAAACGCCGCTTCAAAGCCCGCTCCGGTGCAGATAAACAGCGGCGATAGTATAGCTAGCGAGAGCTTGCAAAAGCGCCGCGGTCTAGTCATCGTCAAAAAGAAGAAAGAAGTTCAAACTCCGACGCAAGAAAGAATCGAGCCTAGGCGCGAAAAGATGAGCGCGAGCTTGGAGGCGATCTTTTCAAACGCCGAACTAAATTTGAAAAAGAAAAAGATCGAAAAGAAAAAAGCCCCCGCCGCTAAAAAAGAGGATGCCCTTAAAATCGACATTATTCCAGATCACGAGATGGCCGATATCGTCATTGAGGATGAAGACGTCGTGGTAATGCCCGATTTCACCGTCAAACCGATCCAGACCGAAAACCGCACCAAAAGTAAAAACCAACCTAATATTTATCGCGCCTCGCAGAATCAAATTTTCAGCAGTGAGGGCGGCATAAGTCGCGGCGGTCGCAAAAAGCATAAAAAAGCCCCTCGCGAGCAGGGTAGCGAAATCGTAAGCTCTGTAAATATCCCAAAAGAGATCCGCGTCTATGAGTTTGCCGATAAGATCAAAAAGCAGCCTAGCGAGATCATCGGCAAGTTATTTGCGCTTGGAATGATGACGACGAAAAACGACTTTTTGGACGAGGACGCGATAGAAATTTTAGCAAGCGAATTCGGCATCGAGGTAAATATCATCGATGAGGCGCAGGAGTTTGATTACATCAAGGCCTACGAGGACAGCGAAGGCGAAGAAAATTTAATCGCTAGAGCGCCCGTCATCACCATTATGGGACACGTCGATCACGGCAAAACGAGTCTGCTTGATTACATCCGAAACTCTCGCGTAGCAAGCGGCGAAGCGGGCGGCATCACGCAGCACGTAGGCGCGTATATGGTCGAGAAAAACGGCAGAAAGATTACCTTTATAGACACTCCGGGTCACGAGGCCTTTACTTCGATGCGCGCGCGCGGAGCCGAGGTTACTGATATCGTAATCATCGTAGTGGCCGCAGACGACGGCGTTAAGCCTCAGACTAAGGAGGCTATAGCGCACGCCAAGGCGGCAAACGTGCCGATCATCATCGCGATAAATAAAATGGACAAGCCTAATGCCAATCCCGATCTCGTAAAAACCGGGCTTGCAGAGCTTGACATCATGCCTACCGAGTGGGGCGGCAGCTACGAGTTCGTGCCGATCTCCGCAAAAACGGGCGAGGGAATTGAAAATTTATTAGAGATCGTGCTTTTGCAAGCTGATCTTTTGGAGCTCAAAGCCGATCCTAGCAAGCAAGCTAAGGCAACCATCATCGAAAGCTCCCTTCAAAAAGGGCGCGGTGCTGTTGCCACCGTCATCGTGCAAAACGGCGCCCTACGCGTCGGAGACACCGTCGTAGCGGGCATCGCGTACGGCAAGGTGCGCGCGCTTAGCGACGATAAGGGCAGGGCGCTAAAGCAAATTTTACCGGGCGAATGCGGCGTCATCATAGGCCTTAGCGAGGTTCCGGGTGCGGGCGAGACGCTGATCGGCGTTTCAAGTGATAAAGAAGCGCGCGAGTACGCGAGCAAAATTTACGAGCATCAGCGCCAAAAAGAGCTTAGCAAATCGACCAAGGTCACCATCGACGAGCTAAGCGCCAAGATCGCCGAAGGCTCGCTAAAAAGCCTTCCGGTGATTGTCAAGGCCGACGTCGCGGGCTCGCTGGAAGCTATCAAAGCAAGCCTTGAGAAGCTCCGCAACGACGAGGTCAAGGTCGATATCATCCACAGCGGTATCGGCGGTATCACGCAAAACGATATCGCCTTGGCAAGCGCTAGCGAAAACTGCGTGATCTTGGGCTTCAACGTCCGTCCTACAGGCGAGATCAAAGAGCTTGCCAAGGAGCGCGGCGCGCAGATTAAGACCTACAACGTCATCTACAATCTCATCGACGATATCAAGGCGCTTTTGAGCGGCCTTATGAGCCCGATCATCAGCGAGGAGGCCTTGGGTCAAGCCGAGATCCGCCAGGTTATCAACGTGCCTAAGATCGGGCAGATCGCGGGCTGTATGGTTACCGACGGGCTCATAGCTCGCGGCGCAAAGATCCGCGTCATCAGAGAGGGCGTCATCGTTTTCGAGGGCAACGTCAGCTCGCTCAAGCGCTTCAAAGACGACGCTAAGGAAGTCGCCAAAGGCTTCGAGTGCGGCGTAGGTATCGAGGGTTACGACGATATGCGCGTGGGCGATTTTATCGAAAGCTACAAGCAAAAAGAGGAGCAGGCTACGATCGACTAATGCTCGCGGAATTCCGCGCGGGCATTCGCTTTGTTTGCACGGCTTGCGGCTAAATTTTAAGCTTCGATCGCGCTTTGAAATTTTATGCTCGCAAAATTTGGGTGTGAAATTTCGCCTTTTAAATTTAATGGTAGAGCGCGCGAGCAAGGCTTTAAATTTTGTAGGTTTTTGCGCGAGGCTCTGCCGCGTAGCGCCAGTTTTGAAATTTTAATGTTTAGACTTTTTTGCGACGCGACTTTGCGATCAAATTTTAAATTTACGCTGCTTGCAGGTTGCGGATTTTCTGCGCGATTTAAATTTTAAATTTAATCGCGAAGTTAAAATTTTAAAGCGGCAAAATTTAGATTTCGCACGGTATCGAAGCGCTTTTAAAATTTAAGATAAATTCTAAAGCGGTGCAGTGTGTGACAAAACAGCAACGCGGAGAATAGCGCGGTGCAGGTGGCGCAAAATGAGGCGGCAACGGCGCGCGGAATTGTGCGGCGCCAAGACGGCAAGCGGTATAGCGCCGTGGCGAGCAGGGCGCGGCGCAGAATAGCACTACGCCTCAGCGCAGAAATATTGCTGCGGTAGCGGTGCGGCTATGCGACGAGCTTTTGTATGCGAGCCATGAAATTCTCGTGCGATCTGCGTTCAAAATTTAAGCGCAAAGCGCGGGCTAAAATTTAAAAGTAAAATTTCAAAGCTGAACTTACGCTTTTTAAAATTTAAAAGCGAAATTTTAAAAAGTGCGGCGTCGTTTGCAATACCGGCGCGCAGTAAACCGCTTAGAATTTAAATAGACGTTCCGACGCATCGCAAGCCGCGTCAAATTTAAACAGACCGCGTCGCCGCAGGGCGGATATTTCGTCATGTCGAAGCGAGATAAAATTCTGCGTTGCCGCCGCGCTGAAGTGAAATAGAATTCCGCATCGCCATAAGATGGACGCGAAATAAAATTCAGTGCCACCGCGAGACGGACGCTCCGCTGTGACAAAGCAATAAAATTCCGTCATTGCAAGACGCGAAATAAAATTCCATCGCCGCGCAATCTGCGGCGATTTAAGATAGCGAGGTAAAGATGAATCCGACCGAACTCAGAAGACTTCGCACGCAAAGCGTGCTAAAGCAGCTCATTCCCGAAGCGCTCGCGAGCCTTGAGGACGAGCTTTTGCGCGGGCTGTGCGTCACCGACGTAGAGTGCAAGCGCGGGCGCTACGACGCGTTTGTGTATCTGGATAAAAACGCCTTCGACGAGCGCGAGCAGGAATTCGTGCTCGAAAAGCTCGGCCGCGTGGCGAGATATTTGCAAAACTTCTGCGCCGAGGCGGAGGGCTGGTACCGCTGCCCCGCGTTTCACTTCAAATTCGACGACCGCTTGGAGTATCAAAACAAAATGGACGATCTTTTCGACAAAATAGAGGAGGAGTTGCGCAAAAATGGTTGATTTAGAGGCTTTGGCGCGCGAGTGCGGCGTGCAGCTTTACGACGTGGAGACGGTGAGCGAAAACGGCAGAACGATCTATCGCATCAGTATCACGAAAGCGGGCGGCGTGGGGCTGGATGACTGCGAGCGGCTATCGCGGCTGCTTTCGCCGATTTTCGACGTGGAACCGCCGCTTGAGGGCGAATGGACGCTAGAGGTCGGCTCGCCCGGGCTTGAGCGCAAGCTAAGCAAGCCGCAGCATTTCGCAAACTCCGTGGGCGAGCTGGTGCGCCTAAGCTGCACGGACGGGCAGAAGCTAAGCGGCGAGGTGCTAGACTGCGAAGACGGCGTGCTTAGGCTACGCACGGACGGCGGCGAGGTAAGCGTGCGACTTGACGAGATCAAAAAGGCGCGAACCTACGTGCAGTGGTAGTAGCGGAGATTTTTAAAATTTTGTATGTAGGGCTTTGGGGTGTGGTGTTTGAGAAGCGTAGACTTAAATTTCAAGCTAAAGCGGCGAGGCTAATTTGGATTTGCCTCGCTTTTTGCGCGCTTTTAAGTATTACGTCTATCGCGAGCGATGCACGGCTCGCGGCATCTTGCCTCGCTTTTTAATTTGGCGCGCTATATTCGGTGCGGCTTTCAAAACCACATGCCGCGTGCAAGTCTTTCGCATT
>NZ_CALLWC010000038.1 GCF_938015785.1 uncultured Campylobacter sp.
GCACGGGTGCTTCGATGACGTTTTGCAAGACGTTGAGGTGCGGAAAGAGATTGAAGCTTTGAAAAACCATGCCCGTATGCGCGCGGAATGGATGATATTCGCTTGTTTTATGTTGAGCGTCGAAATTTATCTTAAACTCGCCTAGCTGTAGCTCGCCGCCGCTTGGAATTTCGAGCAGATTTATGCAGCGCAGCATCGTGGATTTGCCGGAGCCGGAGCTTCCTAAAATCACTGTCGTTTGCCCGTCGCGAAATTCTAAGCTTAGCCCATTTAGCACGACGTGATCGCCGAAGCGCTTAGTTAAGTTCGTAAATTTTATCATCACACGAACCTTGAAAATCGTCGCTCTAGCTTGGATTGTAAGAACGTAAGAAGGGTGCAGACTGCTAGATAAAATAGCGCCGCCAGCACGTATAACGTGAGCGGATCGAATGCCCGCGCAGCAATACGTTGAGCGACCATAAACATATCGACCATCGTAATCGAGGCTACGAGCGAAGTGTCTTTAAGCGTAGAGATAAATATATTTGATAGCGGCGGCAGCGATATGCGCGCTGCTTGCGGAGCGATAATACGGCGCAGAATTTGAGCGTAGCTCATGCCTAAAGAGGTAGCTGCCTCCCATTGCCCCTTTGGCACTGATAGGATCGCAGCTCGCACCGCCTCTGAAGCGTAAGCGCCGATATTGAGGCTAAAGGTAATGATCGCAGCAGCCCAAACATCAAGTGTGATCCCAACGATTGGAAGTCCGAAATAGACGATAAAAAGCTGCACCAAAAGCGGAGTGCCGCGAAAAATCCAAATATAAATTTCGCTTAGCTGCTTTAAAATTTTAAAATTTGCGATGCGTGCGACCGCCGTCAGCACCGCAAGCACGAGCCCAAGCAGAAATGAGATTATCGTAAGCGGGATCGTAACTTGCAGCAGGGCTAGCGCCATCGGCTCTAGCGAGCTACTAACAAGCTCTAGAATTCTGCTTGTTTCGTTCATTCACTCACATCTTTGCCGAAATATTTAAGCGAAATTTCTTTTAGCTTGCCTTCGGCTTTGAGTTCGTTTAAAGCTTTGCTGATTTGATCTGCGAGCTCTTTATTACCCTTTTGCACGATTGCAGCGCTATAATCGACATCTTTTAGCTTTGCAGCGATCTTAATCGGAGCGTCCGGGCGCTGCTTTAAAAAGTCGTAAAATACGGTATTATCGCGCACGACAGTATCTACGCGGCGAGCGATCAGCAGCTCCATACTTTTGGCGAAACTATCTACAGTTACGTTTTGCGCGCCGTATTTTTTAGCGACTTGTGCCCAGTTGCTGGTAGCGGAGTCTGCATTTTTCTTGCCTTTTAAATCCTCGAAGCTTTTAATGTCGTTGTTATCTTTATGCACGATGATGGCGCCGTAAACGACGGTGTAGGGCACAGAATACTCATATTTTTTCTTGCGCTCATCAGTAATGCTTACTTGATTAAACACAGCGTCTGCCTTGCCTGCATCAAATGCTGCAAGCATCGCATCCCAAGGCGCGGTTAGAAATTCTATTTTTAGACCAAGCTTTTCGGCGACTGCGCGCGCGACATCTACGTCGTATCCCACGAGCTCATTTTTGTCGTTATAATACGAAAATGGCGAAAAGGTGCCTTCTGTAGCCACTTTAAGCGTACCTTCGCGTAGTGTTTTAGAGTTTGCGCCGCATATTAAAAGCGCGCACGCAAGCAAAGTTTTTATTAAATTTTTCATAATTCCTCCAAAATTTTATGAGCGAAATTTAAAATGCAAAATTCCGCTCAGCTAAGTTTAAAATTCCACGCTTCAACTAAGCGGTCGTAGAATTTATTCCGTAATGTCTTTGCCAAAATATTTAAGTGAAATTTCTTTCAGAACGCCTTTTTGCTTTAGCGATTTTAGCGCGGAATTTATCTGCGCCGTCAGCTCATCATCCTTTTTAAGCAGCACGGCGGAATAGATCGGCTCATTGCCTTGAGCTGCGATCTTTAGCGGGGCGTTCGGGCGCTGCTTCATATAGTCGAAAAATGTGATGTTGTCGTTGATCGTAGCGTCTGCGCGACGAGCTATGATAAGCTCCACGCCCTTGCTAAATCCGTCTGCCGTAACAACCTCGGCGCCGTAGCTGCGCGCCATGTCAGCCCAGTTACTGGTAGCGGAGTGGACGCTTTTTTTGCCTTTAAGATCTGCAAAACTCTTAATCTCCTCGTTATCAGCTCGCACTACCAGCGCAGCATAAGCCACAGTGTAAGGCTCGCTGAAATTATATTTTTTCTTGCGCTCCTGCGTGATGCTTACTTGATTCATCGCTATGTCCGCTTTGCCTGCGTCAAATGCCGCGAGCATCGCATCCCACGGCGCGGTTAAAAATTCCGCCTTTAGCCCTAGCTCTTTTGCTAGTGCGCGAGCGATATCGACATCAAAGCCGGTAAGATTATTTTTCTCGTCATAGAAAGAATACGGCGAGTAAGTCCCCTCTGTGGCTATTACGAGCGTGCCCTCTTTGAGCGTCTTAGCGCTTAGGGCGGCGGTGATCAGCGCTGTTGCGAGCAGGGCTTTAAATATTTTCATTGAATCTCCTTGAAATTTAGCTATCGCTCGCGCTGCGAGCAGATGCGCGATTATATCGTGCGGAATATATAATTTTTATTAAAAATTCTAAATTTTAGTAAGACGTGATACAAAATTTTGCCTGTATGGTAAAGCTTTAGCGTCATATATTTTTAAAATTTTAACAGAGGTGATTTATAAAATTTCAAGTTTATTAGGTAAAAGTATCACAGAAGGAATTCAGCCTGCGATATAAAATAAAATTTGCAAGTATTTCGAGGCGATTTTTTGAGTTAGAAGCTAAAATTTTGCGCAAGCTAGACTTCTGCTTGCAGTTGCGAGCGCAAGAGAAGCAAAATTTCTCTCAAAAGCGCTCGCGAGGCAAGCCTTTTGAAAAAGACAAGCCGCTAACGAATTTGCCCGTCTCCGCGGACGACGTATTTGTAGGTCGTGAGCTCCCTCACTCCCATCGGCCCCCTGGCGTGTAGTTTTTGCGTGCTGATGCCGATCTCGCCGCCAAATCCAAACTCGCCGCCGTCGCTAAAGCGCGTCGAGGCGTTGGCATAGACGACCGCGCTGCCGACTTCGTTTAAAAACCGCTCGATGTTTGCGTAATCAGCGCTTAAAATCGTATCCGAATGCCCGCTGGAATGCGCGTTTATAAAGCTGATAGCCTCATCCGTATCTCGCACCGCGCGCACGGCTAGCACGAGATCCAAAAACTCGGCGCCAAAGTCGCTCTCGCCTGCGAGCTTGACGTTTTTTGCGTTTCGCAGATCCGCGCACGCGCTCAAAAGCTGCTCGCTCACGCGAAACTCGACCTCGGGCATCTCGCGCACCAGCTCAGGCAAAATTTCGCCCGCCACGCGCTCGTGTAAAAGCACGCACTCAACGGCGTTGCAGACGCTCGGGCGCTGGGTTTTGGCGTTTTTGATTATCTTTACCGCCTCGCTTAAATTTGCGCTCTCATCGACGAAAATGTGGCACACCCCCGCGCCCGTCATGATGATCGGCACGGTCGCGTTTTGCGCGATAAAATCTTTTAAGCTCTTGCCGCCGCGCGGTATCAAAACGTCGATATACTCACTCATTTTCGCCATTTGTGCCACTACTTCGCGATCGGCGCTCTCCACAAGCTGCACCGCGCCCGTCGGTAAACCGAATTTCGCCCCCGCTTCGTTAAATAAATTTACTAAAAAAATGTTCGAATTTAGCGCGCTGGCACTGCCTCGCAGGATCGCCGCGTTGCCGCTTTTTAGCGCCAGCGCCGCCGCGTCGATGCTGACGTTTGGGCGGCTCTCGTAGATGATACCCAGCACTCCCAGCGGCACGCGTACGCGGCTGATTTGCATGCCATTTGGATGGCTCCAGCCGCCTAAATTTTCGCCCACGACTTCAGCAAAGCCCGCCACCTCGCGCACGCCCTGCGCCATCGCCTCGATGCGGGTGTCGGTTAGCCTTAGGCGGTCCAGCAATGCCAAGCTAAGGCCCGATCTCTCGCCCTTTGCAAGGTCTTTGGCGTTTGCCGTTTTTATCGCGTCCTTTTGCGCGAGCAGCTCGTCCGCCACGGCGTTTAAAATTTCAAATTTAGCCCTGCTATCAAGTCTCAAAAGATCGCCGCAAGCGGCCTTTGCGCGCTTACAGATCTCTAAAATTTCGTTCATTTTCGCTCCTTAATCTATAAATCAAATAGCGTGTTGCGTATATAAATGCCGCAAGCGTCGCTTCTATCGCGTCTAAAATTCCTGCGCGTCTTATTTTTATCCGCACGGCGGTTTAAATTTAGCGCGCTTTGGGTCATTTTATTTCGGATTTTCTTACGTCAAAATTTCGCTTACTCGCCGGGCATTACGCCCAACCTTCTCATTTCAATTCGCGCATAGCACTTTTACGTAATCCGCCGGCTCATATCCGCGCAGTTCAAGAACGTCTAGCTCGCCGTTTTTATCGGCGTCCAGTTCGTTAAATTTCGCCGCCCACGCCGCGCCCGTCAAAAGTAGCGCAAAAAATATAATCTTTTTCATCTTCGCCCTCCGTTTGAAATTTTAAACGCACAGAACACGGCTAAAATTTCATTGCAGCGCGATATTATCCGCATGTATCGCGTCATCGTCGCTTTTGTAGCCTAAAGTCTGCTCTATCTCATCGCTTTTTGCGCCCGCTATGCGCGCAAGCTCGCAGCTTGAATAGTTGCTAATGCCGTGCGCCAGCAGCTTGCCGTCAGTCGCGCAGACGTTTACGATCTCGCCGCGCTCAAACTCGCCGCGCACCTCGGTAATCCCGACCGCAAGCAGGCTTTTGCCCGATTTTATCGCCTCTGCCGCCCCCGCGTCGATAATCACCGCGCCTTTGCTGATCGCGCCGTATGCGAGCCAATATTTACGCGAGCTAAGCCGCGCCGCGCCCGCGCTAAAGAGGGTGCCGACCTCGTCGCCCGCCGCTATCTTAAGCAAAATTCCGTCCGTACGCCCGTTTGCGATGATCAGGCTCGTGCCGATCTGATTTGCCATTTGCGCCGCCGCGATCTTGGTCGCCATGCCGCCCGTGCCGAATTTACTGCCCTCGCCGCCTGCCATTTTGACGACGTGCTCGTCGATTTTTTCAATAAAGCTTAAAAGTTTTACGTCCGCATGCTCGCTCGGATTTTTGTCGTACAGCCCGTCGATGTCGCTTAAAATCACGAGCAGATCAGCATCGATTAGCCCCGCAACGAGCGCGCTTAGCGTGTCGTTGTCGCCCACTTTGAGTTCATCTGCTACGACGGGGTCGTTTTCGTTTATGATCGGTACGATGCCGCGCGAGAGCAGCTCCGCGCAGACGTTTCGCACGCTAAGATAGCGCGCCCTGTCGCTAAAATCGCCTCGGCTTAACAGCAGCTGCGCGATAATGCGGTCATGCGCCCAAAACAGCCGCTCGTAAAGATGCATCAGCGCGACCTGTCCGACCGCCGCTAGAGCCTGCTTGCGGCTTAAAATTTTAGGTCTTTGCGCGATGCCTAGCAGCCCCATACCCGCGCCTACGGCACCCGAGCTTACCAAAGCCACGCAAAAGCCTGCATCTTTTAGCTTGCAAATTTGCGCGACTAGACTTTTGATAAGCCGCTCATTTAGCGAACCGTCCGCATTGGTAAGCGTTGAGGTACCGATTTTTACGACGATACGTTTTGCGCCGCCCAGAAGCTCTTTTCTACCCATTTTCCGCTCCGAAATTTTTGAAAATTATATCGAAAACGGCTTATTTTAAATTTTATGCTTTGAGCTGAGTAGATGCGAGCTTTTGGTTTAAATTTATTCCCGAGTAATTCTAATAAAGCGTAGAGATAGTCCGTCTACGAAGATCGTAACGGGAGATAAACTCCCGTTATCGCGCGAAATTTTACTGACTTAAAATTTACCGGATCCTTGCTAAAGCGCGGCGTTGAGGTTTAGCTGCATCTCCACGTCGTCGCTAACGAGCAAAATTTTCTTCATTTTAGCCTACTTTTTGGTGGCATTGCCTTCTTTATTTTCTACTTTCGGCCCCACATAATCCTCCCCGAAATATGCCTTCTTTATCTCTTCTTTTTTGATTGCGGCTTTCTTTTCGTAGATTTTGTATTCAGGCTTCCAGTAGTTTAGCATATTGTTTAGCCCGCTGTGGCCTACCTCGGCGTGACAGCTAGCGCAGGTTAGTTGCTTATCCGTATTTAGCAAGCTTTGATAGTGAGCGTGCATCTTTTGAGCCTGGGCTGAGGTTAGCTTATTATCCACTAAATTCGTATGGCAGCTAACGCAACCGTTGTCAAATACGAAGTGCTCTCTTTTCTCTCTATTTTTATGCCAGTCTATAGCCTCCGGATCTTTAAAGAAATGAATATATCCCTCCATCAATCCGTTTTTAGCTTTAACTAGGACGTATTTGGCTAGGTTGTCGTGAGGTATGTGGCAGTCTACGCATTTAGCCCTTACTCCGCTTTTACCTTTGCCGCTATGTACGTCGTTACTATAAGCTATAACCATAGGATCCATCTCGTGGCATACTACGCAAAACTTCTCTCCGCTAGTTTCTTCTAGGGCGTAATGCACGGGAAGTACCACCAAAAACCCTATAATGCCGCTTACTAATATAATAAGTGCTAGTACTTTCTTTGAAATTTTCATGGCGTTACCCCCATCCATTGCGGAACTTCGTGTTCGTGGCACTCCGTGCACATATTGGTTGATTTTTTATGCTCGTTGTGGCACTCGTCGCAGTATAGCGTAGGGCCGTCGTGAACCGAGTTGTGAGGATTTGCTTTTAGCAGATCCATGTATTCTAGTCTTTTAGCTATCTTTTTCTTGTCGCCGTGACAGGATATACAGCCTTTATCGCCTATGGATTTAAATTTACTAGCGTCGTTTCCTTGTCCTTCGTGACAATCAAGACAGGTGAAGCTTAGCTTTTCGTGGTGAGGTTTTAAAGGGTGTTTGGCTCGCAGCTCGTCGGTGACGTTAAGATCGACTAAAGACGTTATCTTTGCGCTTGGTGCTCCTGCGCTAAATGCAAAAGAGCATAGTAGCATAGATACAAACAAGGCGAGAAACGCTTTATGTTTCATGCGAATTCCTTTCGGATGTCAAATTTACAAATTTAACTGCAAATTCGGCTTCAAATTTAAAAAGATCGCAGGCTGAATTCTCGAATTTAGTCTTAAATTTGACCTGCGATACGAAATAAGATTTGCAAGTATTTCGAGGCAATTTTTGGGGTTTTCTGCTTCGCAAGCTCGCAACTGCAAGCAGAAGAAGTTAAAATTTGACAAAGATAAGGCATATAGCCTATCAAGTCAAATTTTAACAAAATCCGCAAAAAGCGTCCGAAAGACGCCGCAAATTAGCCTATATTCTCACCCGCTATCATACCAAACGTTAAGCAGTCAGCAATCGCCACGCTACCTAAGCGGCTAGCTCCGTGTACGCCGCCTGTGATCTCACCTGCTGCAAATAATCTTGGAATAGGCATCTCGGTTTGTAGAGAGATGACCTGAGCTTTGGTATTGATATCGATGCCGCCCATGGTGTGGTGAAGTTTTGGAGTACCGCGCATAGCATAGAAAGGCGCTTTGGAGATATCTACGCCGTTTGTAGTGGTTTTATCCATTGGTTTGCCAAAGTCTTCGTCCTTGCCTGATTTAACGAAGCTGTTATATCTCTCGACGGTCTTTTTTAACTCTGCGGCAGGGATTTTATAAAAAGCCGCTAGTTCGTCTAGGGTTTCAAATTTCTTTAGTACGCCTGATTCTAGCGGTTTAGTGTAGTGCTCAGGTATGACCATGTTTTTTACGCCATCACTATCGCAGAAGTTGATAGGATAGATATCGGCTTTTGCGTCGATTACTTTAAACATAGCTTGAGAGCGGGTGCGGCGGTCTGCTAGCTCGTTCATATAGCGTTTGCCGGTTCTTGGATCGACTGAAATTCCGTAGCGGAAGCTTCCGTTTACGTTAAACATAGAGCCAACGCCAAAGCCTTTTTCATCAGGGCATGCCCATGGACCAAACTGTATCCAGCTTAGCTGCACTGGAGTTGCGCCGATCCTAAATGCCTCTTTCATAGCGCCTGCGGTTGCGCCAGGGTGGTTGGTGCTATCTGTGGTAGGTAGGATAGATGGGTCTTGAACCTGTCTAAAGAATACGTCGCGGCAGAATCCTCCTGCGGCTAGTACTACGCCTTTTTTAGCTTTTATAACTTTTTTAGTTCCGGTAGTGTTTTCGGCGTCGTCTTTTTGGCTCTTTGGATCAAATTTATAATCCTCTCTGATGATCACGCCGTCTACGCCGCCGTCTTCGCCTAGGACGAATTCGTCAAATTTAGCTCTTTGTCTTAGCTCGCAGCCTTGTAGGTTTTTAAAGTATTCTACCATCGGCTGAACGATACCCGAACCCGAGCCGTTAGCGGTTTGAAGCGATCTAGGTACGCTGTGTCCGCCTGCGTGAGTAACTTTATCTATGTATTTAGCGCCGCATTTTAGAGTTAGTTTATATGCGTCTTGCGCGCGAGTAGCGATGGTGTCGATTAGATCTACGTGGTTTAGGCCGCGGCCGGCTTTTAGGCAGTCTTTGATAAATAGCTCGTTGCTATCTTTGATGCCTTCTGCTTTTTGCTTGTCGCTGTTTGGAACGGCAAATATGCCGCCGTTAATTACGGAGTTACCGCCTACGCGTCCCATCTTTTCTAGGATTAGGACTTTATTGCCCTTTTCGGCTGCTGTTATACCGGCCGCAAGTCCGGCAAAGCCTGAACCAACGATAACTACGTCCCACTCTTCGTCAAATTTGACGTCTTTAGCGTTAACCGCAGCGTTTGCGTTTACGGAGCCGAGCGCTAAAGCACCCGCGCCAACTAGGCTCATTTTGAGCAGATCACGTCTTTCCATGATGTCTCCTTTATTTTACCGTTATACGGTTTTTTTGATGCCTAATTTTGGGAGAATTATAGCCAAAGTTAAATAAAAGCAAAATAATATTATTTAAAAATCGTTTTTAAATTTTTAGAAAGCGCCGCAGCCAAAAAGCCGCTTATCGGCTGCTTGCTAGTTCTAAATTTAGACAAATTCTAAATTTAAATCTCTTCATAAAATTTTACGTTCGCTATGAGAGTGTATTCTGCGCCGGATAAAAGACCAGCTAAAAGCAGGCCTTTTATCTCTCGCAAAGCTTGCCGCATGCGTCGGCGCGGCATCTGCTGCAGTGAGTCATCTGCGCCATAGAGCCGCCGATTAGCTTTCGCATACTGCGAATTTCTTCATTCGAGGGCGATTTGATATTTGCAAAAGGGGTATCATGCACGGGGATCATCGCCATACAGTTCATGATATCAGCCTGCCACTCTTTTGCTTTTTCCGCAATTTCGGAGACATGATCCATATTTACGTCGGGGATTACGACAGTGTTTATCTTTACGATCATACCTGCCTCTTTTAGCTTGCGGATCCCCTCCTCTTGGCACGCCTGAAGAATTCTAGCGCCCTCTTCGCCGCGGTAAATTCTATTTCCGTGGCGTACCCACGCATAAATTTTGCCGCCCACTTCGGGCGTTACGGCATTGACCGTTACCGTCACGTGGCTCACGCCGATGCGCACGATATCATCCACGTGCTCGGGCAAAGATAGGCCATTTGTGGATAAGCAAAGTAGGGCGTGAGGGAAGCGGGCTTTGCATTTTTCAAAGGTAGCTAGGGTCTTATCGGCATCACACATAGGATCTCCGGGGCCTGCGATACCGATGACAGAGATATCCTGTCTAAATTTAAATAGATTTTCCACGTATAGCACGGCCTCGTCCGGGCTTTGCACCTTCTCTGTTACGCCGGGGCGGTTTTCGTTGGCGCAGTCGTAGATGCGGTTGCAAAAATTGCATTGGATATTGCAATTCGGCGCTACGGGAAGGTGCACGCGCCCGTAGGCGGCGGACGCTTTTTTGCTAAAGCAGGGGTGGTTGTCGAAGGAGGGTTTGGCGAAAAAATTCATCAATCTTTTTTCCTTCCGAATTTTATGGCGTCTGTGTGGCAAACGTCCATACAATCTCCGCAGTTCGTGCAGTTCATCTCGTCCGGTCTCGTGCCCATTTCGCATTTGCGCAAACAGGCGTTGCAGTTATCGCAGGCATCTGTTTTATAAACGCGAAATATTGAAATTTTACGCAGCAGCTCCATTATGCCGCCGCTAGGACAGGCGAAGCGGCACCATAAATTTGCGACGATCAAGGACGCAGCGATGAGAGCTGCGACGACGGCAGTGCGAACCGCCCAGTACCAGTCGGAAAATTTAAAGGACATGATAACGGCGTTGAGATACTCGTCGCTGGTACGGATAGGGATCATGACGCGAGGATTGCCGTAGATGAAATATACGCCCCCGCTAAGCAAAACGGCTATAACCATGCCTATTTGCGCATATCGTAGCTTTCTGTTATTTTTTAGTTTGAGCTTAAAAGCGGCAAATTTGCCGAGCATTTGATTTACGAATCCGCCAGGGCAAAGCCAGCCGCAAAACGCGCGCCCGAGGAAAATAACCAGCACGGGTATAAACAGCCAAAAGCCGAAAAACACGGTCGCGATCCGCCCCCAGCACGTAACGATCGGACAGGATTGGCAGTTTACGAAAGGCACGATAAATGGGCATCTAAAAATCCCGTAATACGCCCATTGCCCGATCGCGCCGATAAAAATCAGCTGCACCAAACGACGAATTTTAGTTAGCCTAGAGACTTTTTTCATCTTTGCCATATTTACGATACTAAACATCTTTTACACCAAACCTTTCTATGAGTTCAAGCCCGCGCGCCGAATGGATGGAGGTAAAGCCGTGTCGCTCGAAAATTTCCTGCCCGTCCGAGCAGACGAAGTCCGCAAAGTCATCGGCAAGCTTCTCGTCTTTTACGTATTTCATGATATTTAGCGTAAAGGTAAGCGGCCCCGGCGGGATGAGTTTTTCGTCGATAGGCATGTATTCGATTTTGTCTTTAAACCTATCGTGCGTCGTTAGGCGCTTTTCGATGATGGACGCATCGCCCTTGCCCTCTACGAGATCGCACATCATGGTAATTACGCACGCTCCGTTGGCGACCATATTTTTCATAACGGGCCCTGTGAGACCTGAATTTTTTAAAATTCCCTTTACCGGTCCGCTGCCCGGAGGCGATGCCCTTAGCGGCAGCATCACCCGCACGCCGGGTTCCGCTAGATCCTTCAGATCGCGAATGCCCGCGGGATTTCCTTTCGGCACCACTAAGACGTAGTCGGTAAAACATAGCGGTCTAAAGCGAAGGCTAAGGCCAGCCTTGCGTAGTTTTTGGCTTAGCTCCAAAACGCGAGCTCCGAAAACCTCTGTCTTGCCCTGCAAGGCTAGCAGCGACTTCCCGAGCGCCCCCGCAAAGGCGCCGGTGTACTGGATGTTATGCCCCGTTTTGGACTCGTATGCTGCGTTTATCTGCGCAAAAGCTTCAGATAGTCCTCCGCACGACCAAACTTGCAGCGAATCGGGCTTAAACGGCGTGAAGCCGGCGAGCATCGATTCGGGTCCGGCGATGGCTGCCGCTGCCAAAGCTCCTTTTAAAAAGCCGCGACGAGATGCGTCTATCTCTTTAAATTTCATGCAATCTCTCCTTTCTTTGGATTGTTAAATTTACAAAGCTCTTTATTTTAAAATTTCGAGCTACCCGCTTAAAGCAGTTCTATAAACGCCTCTAGGCGCGTTCGAATTTGCCCAACGTCCTGTTTGGAGTAGTCAGTCTCCAGACTCATATAGCTTACTCCCGCTTCTTTGCTTGCCTCCTTTATTTTGTTTGTCTCGATCGCGTAGGTGTGACAGCCGCTTAACACGACATCAACGACGCCGTCCGCTTGATACTCGTGGATAAATTCCTTTATAATATCGCCTCTGGCGTCGTTTTGATACATCACCGAACAGGGGATTTTGAGGTAGCGTTCGGCGATATTTGCGACCAGATCGCCCTTCGTTTGCACTTGGTTTTGATAGCCTTTGGTGCCGGAGCAGTTTTCAAAGGCTACCACGTCCGCGCCAAGATCTTCGATCTGCTTGATAACCTTTTCATACACGCCTCCGCTTGGACAGCCGGTGATGATGATCCGCTTTTTGCGAGTTTTCGGCGGCGTCATCTCCTTCGCGGCGGCTATGTAGGCGCGTATCATCTTAAGCTTTTCGCGTTTATCGTATATGAAGTCGCTCGCAAATGAAATTTGATGAATTTCGCTGCCCGCTACCGGCATCGGATTTAGTTTGCCAAGCTCTAAAAGCTCCAACATCACCTTGCGCTCTTCGTTGTAAATTTGCACCGCATCGAGCAGCGCTTCATCGGTGATTTTCGTATCAAATTTTTGCTCTAAAACTTTGCGAAATTCCCTAAGCTCGTCGGTAAAAAGTTCCAAGCTCTTGCCGTCTCTCATATTCGGCAGCTGCAGCACGTGGACGTCCTTATGTTTTGCCAGTAGCTCATACATCTTTTTCTTGCCGTCGCAGGTCGTTTCGCCTATGACGAGATCGCTGGCGTTCATATAGGGGCATTTTTTGGTAACTGCGTAGCCGTAGCTTGCCTTGATTAGCGGGCAAAGATTGCGCGGAAGCTCGGCGTGAGCCGCGTCTATCGGGCTTTCGTCATAGGCGCAAAGCCCAACCGGCACGGCGCCCGCGGCGTAAATAAGCTCCTTTGGTGAATAGGTGCAAAACATCCCCACTACGTGTTTGCCTTGCTCTTTTAGATCGTGCAGAGCCATTGCGTTGCGCTTTTTAAGCGCGTCAAAATCCATCTTCATCTCGTCTCCTTTGAAATTTCATTTGCTTTGCGTGCGCCGATAAGCGAAGCGCCCATCGCGCCGCAGTAGATTGCGTTTTCGTGAGTAAAAATTTCAGCCCCCAGATGCTCGCCTAGAAGCTGTTTAAATAGCGGCACGTTGCTAAGTCCGCCGCTTAAAAAGTAAATTTGATTTTCCAGCCGTTTGATGAGAGCGGCGACCTTGTGCGCCGAGGAGTCCACGATGGCGTAGGCGATCTCGCTCGTTTCAGCCCCATTTGCGCTTAGCGAGACGATCTCGCTCTCGGCAAAAACAGTGCAGGTCGAGCTTAGTTTGATCGCGGGATTTTTGCGGGCGGTTTTGTAAATTTCGCTTAGCTCTAGCCCCAAACGCCCCGCGCTGATCTCTAAAAATTTGCCCGTGCCGGCCGAGCATTTGTCGTTCATGATAAAATCCGTGGGCTTGCCATTTTCGATCTTGATCGCTTTCGTATCCTGCCCGCCCACGTCGATGACGGTGCAATCAGGCTCAAACAAAAAGTGCGCCCCAAGGCCATGGCATAAAATTTCGCTCATGCTAAGCTGCGCGTAGTCCACGCTGACGCGTCCGTAGCCCGTAGCCGTCACGAAGCCCTCTGCGTAGCCTTTTTGCTCTAAGGCTTGCTTGATCTGGCGCGCGACCTTGACCGCGCTAAAGCCGCTTGGCAGCAAAAATAGCTCGCAAAATTCGCCGCGTTCGTCCATAACGGCGACCTTTGACGAGGTAGAGCCGATGTCGATACCGATAAAATGCATAAAATTTTAAATCCGTCGAAAAATATTTCTACGCCGTAGAACTTTGATTTGAATGTTAGTCTTTTTAAGCTTTTAGACTGCTGAAATTTAGCGTAGGCTTGCGGCGCGGATAAAATTTAGCTTTGCGCCGCATTTGAATTAGATTTAAATTTAGCGCTCACGGGCGATTAGAATTCCGCTTAAAATCACCACCGCGATGCCCGCTAGCACGATCGGACCGGGCAGATGATCGCCTAGCATAATTCCAAGCGCCATGCTAAATAGGATGTCGCTGTAGCTGATCGCAGCGACGATGCCCGCTTTGCGCGAAGCGGCGTAGGCACGCGTCATGTAAATTTGAAAGTAGATACCGCTGACACCCAGGAGCATCACAAGCACCCAGCCAAAAAGGCTTGGCGGGTTGAAATAAGCGAGCTTCGCTAAATCTGCGCCGCTGAAAAGTCCTAAAATTTTAGCCTCGCTACCTTCAAGCGCCCAGCCCGCAGCCATCATCATCGCGCTTAGAAAGGTAGCGGATGAGACGAAGACCAGCACGATGAGGTTGGTGGCGTAGTGTTTGCGGAGCTCGCGCACGCTCGTGTATGCAAGTCCCGCGCACATGCCGCCGAAGATTCCCACCGCGTCGGTTACGCTGATGCCGATGTGCGGGCGCACGACGAGTAAAATTCCGCCAAAACCGAGCAGTATCGCAAACCAGCCCTTAGAGCTTAGCTTTTCGCCTAAGAAAAACGCCGAAAATAGCGCGGTGAAAATGGGCGCCGTTTTTTGGAATGTAAAAGCGGTGCCAAGATCGATGTGAGCGATGTTGTAAAAGGTCGCTAAGATGCCGCAGCTGCCGATAAAACCGCGAAATGCGAGTAGCCACGGCTTGCCGCCCGGCCCCAGATTTTTTACCCGCCTTAGCGAAAACAGCACGATGCCGATGCCTACGACGTTGCGAAAAAACACGATCTCGGCGCTACTCATATGCTCTGCCATGACCTTGGCCAAAGCGCCGTTTAGCGCAAAATAGAAGCTCGCTACGAGCATATAATAAACGCCCAGATGTTTCAGCCAAAACGCGGAGTAAAATTTCTGCTTCACGCCGTCCTACTTTCGGTTTGCCACGAGCGCGCCCGCGGCGATGATGAGCACCATACCCACAAGCGCCATGAAACCGGGCAAGGTGTCGCCTAGCAGCAGCCCAAATAGCGTCGAAAAGATGATGTCTGCGTAGCTGATCGTAGCTACTATGCCCGCTTTGCGCGTCGCGGCGTAGGCCTTGGTGACGTAGGTTTGATAAAACAGCCCCAGCAGCCCCAAAAGCACGGCAAAGAGCCAGCCCTGCGCGTTTGGAATTTTAAATTTAGAAAGCATAAAGCTCAGTGCGGGCGCGTCTATAAATTCCGCTGCGATCATAAGCGCTATAGGCATCAGCGTGCCGGCAAGAAGCGCAGAGAGGATGATCGTATCGGAGCTATAGTATTTACGTAGCCCGCGCACGGAGGTAAGCGCCATCGCGGCGAATAATCCGCTTAAAATTCCAAAAATATCGCTCGCTTGCAAGCCAAACTGCGGCTGAATTACCAAAACGATGCCCACAAATCCGAGACAGACCGAGAACCAACCCATCGCGCCGAATTTTTCGCCGAGGGTAAAGTACGCGATGATCGCCGTCCAAATGGGCGCCGTTTTTTGAAAGGTAAATGCCTCGCCGAGGCTGATGTTAGCGACATTATAAAAAAATACCATCAGCCCCAAAATCCCGATAATGCCGCGAAACGCGAGCGTAAAAGGATGCCCGCCTTTGTTTGCGAAGCGCGCCGCGCGGGGACGAGCCTTGATTTTATAAAGCAGGATCAAAAGTCCGGGCAGATTGCGAAAGAGCACGACCTCAAGCGATGAAATTTGCGCGCCCAAAAGCTTGGCAAAAACGCCCGTAAGAGAGTTGTAAAAGCACGCCATCAGCATATAATACACGCTTAGATGGTGCAGCAAGAAGTTGTTGTATTTCATCGCGCCCCTTTAAATTTGCGAAATTATACACGCATAATGATTAAATTTTAATATTCCGCTGTTTTAATATTTCGCCGCGCCGCCTGTTTTTGCGCGTTTGGGCACAACGGCTCGGTTTTGTACTTCTGCGCTTGAATGCGCAAAGCAGTAAAATTTACGCAGCTGCGGGTTTATATGCTTTCGCGCAGTTGCGCCCGTTTCACGCTTTGGTTGCTAGTTTTCGCGGACAGGCTTTGGTTTTAAAATTTTATAAAATTTACGTATCGCCCAGTTCTGCGCCGTCTAAGGTGATGGCTCACGCGCCTTGGCGTCTTTTACGAGCGGCGTCCCGCTAGTGTCGCTGCTCGCGTATGTGAGCCGCAAGCGCATCTCGTCGAATGCGTCCGTCGCGCTGATGTCTATGCGAGCTGCGGTAAAATTCCATAAAATTTAGCGCCTAAATTTCATAAAATTTTGCCGCTTAGCTCCGCGAGCGAGCGCGTAGAATTTGGCTTTAATCTATTTTTGGTTATAATCGCGCCAAAAATTACAAGGACGAACGTGAAAAGTTTGATCATCATCGGGCGCCCCAACGTCGGCAAGTCGAGCCTTTTTAACCGCCTAGCGGGCGCTCGCATCGCCATCACGAGCGACGTTGCGGGTACGACGCGCGATACCAATAGAGCCGAAGCCGAAATTTTCGATCGTCGCGTGCGCGTGATCGATTCTGGCGGCCTGGACGATGCCTCCGAGCTGTTTGCGCGCGTGCAGGCTAAGACGCTAAGCGAGGCCAAGAGCGCGGATTTGATAATCTTTATGACGGACGGCAAGCTATTGCCGAGCGATGATGAGCGGCGGATATTTTTCTCGCTGCAGAGACTTGGCAAGCCCATCGCCCTGGCGGTCAATAAGATCGACGGCAAGCGCGACGAGGAGCGCAGCTGGGAGTTTAACGAATTCGGCGCTAAATTTTTCCCTATCTCCGTCTCGCACAACAGCGGCATCGATGAGCTGAAAGAGTGGATATATGGCTTTTTAGACCCTGCGCCCGCGCGGCAGGACGAGGATGAAATTTTTGATGATTTTATAGAGGGCTTCAACGACGAGGGTGAGCCGAAAGAGGGGCGCGACGAGGAATTTTATGCAGACAAGACCATCGGCGTGGGCATCATCGGGCGGGTAAACGTCGGCAAATCAAGCCTTCTAAACGCGCTTGTGGGCTCGCAGCGCTCGGTTGTGAGCGATTATGCGGGCACGACGATCGATCCGGTGAACGAAAGCACGGAATTTGGGGGGCGCACGCTTGAGTTTATCGACACGGCGGGTATTCGCCGCCGCGGTAAGATCGAAGGCATCGAGCGTTTCGCGCTAAATCGTACCGAAAAAATTTTACAAAACTCCGACATCGCGCTTTTGGTGCTTGACGCAAGCGAGCCGCTAAACGAGCTGGACGAGCGCATCGCGGGGCTTGCGGCTAAATTTGAACTCGGGCTCATCATAATTTTAAACAAATGGGATCTTTGCGAGCGCGATTACGACGAGTTTTGCCGCGATCTGCGCGATAGGTTTAAATTTCTTTCCTACGCGCCGATCATCAGCGTCAGCGCGACGGACAGGAAGCGGATACATAAAATTTACCCGCTCATTTTGGAGGTTTATTCAAATTTCACGCGCAAGCTCGGCACCGCAAGGATCAATGAAGTGGTAGAAGCCGCGATAAAGGCGCATCCGATACCTCGCGAGCGGGGCAAATCGGTTAAAATTTACTACGCCGCGCAGATCGACTTTGCGCCGCCGAAGATCGCTCTTGTGATGAACCGCCCGCAAGCGCTACATTTTAGCTACAAGCGCTATTTGATGAACAGGCTGCGTGCAAGCTTCGCTCTTTCGGGAAGTCCGCTAGTGCTGCTGCCGCGCAAAAAGGGGGAGAGCGATGAAGAGCGGTAACATCGTGCTTATCGGCTTTATGGGGGTCGGCAAGGGCACGGTAGCGCGGGCGCTGGCTGCGCAAAGCGGGATGTTCGCGCTTGATTGCGACGATATGATCGAAAGCTACGCCAATAAAAAGATCGGGCAAATTTTTAAAGAGCAGGGCGAGCAGAGCTTTAGAAAGATGGAAGTAAGCCTTGCGAAATTTTTAGAAAAGTCCGTCCGCTGCGCCGTGATCTCTACAGGCGGCGGCTTTTACGCCGTGAAAAATTTAAACAAAATCGGCACCGTCGTGTATCTGAAATCAAGCTTTGAAGGGATTATTGAGCGCTTAAAAAACAGCGAAAACGCGGAGAAAAAATTTGCCAAGCGCCCGCTGTTAGCGGATCTGCAAAAGGCTGCGGCGCTGCACGCTCAAAGAGACGGAGCGTATGAAAAAAAGGCCGATATCGTAATCGACGTCGAAAATAAAAGCGTAAAAAAGATCGTAAAAGAAATTTGCTCCGCCTGCAACGGGCTAAATTTAAAGGGGAAAAAGATGTCTAAACAAAAGCGCTCTGGCGGCGGCAAAAATTCCGAGCCGCACAGCAAAGAGGATAAAAACGATAAGCTTAAAAAGAAAGAGGCGCTAAAGCAAAAGCTGCATGAGCTACTAGAGGGCTTAGAGCGCGAGGAAATTCCAAAGCGGGTGATCGCGTGGCACTTCGATCTTTACGAGCCTTATACGCTTGAGTTGGCGGGATCGAGCAGCTACGACGGAGATGACGACGACTGGGCGTGCGAGGACGAGGATGAATTTTATCCCGAATATTCACGCTTGCAGCTTGAATTTTTAAATGAGCTTTCGTGGCAGCAGGTTTTAAAAATGCTCGTGCAGGCTTTGCGCGAGCTGCGAGAGCAGATGCCAGATGCAAAAATTTTTGAGTGCAAGCACGTTGCCGCAGGCTTCGTAGACGGCGATCTGATTTTGATTTAAAGGAGCAATGATGAGAATTTTAACGGGTCTTCAGCCCAGCGGCAAGCTGCATTTGGGTAACTACTTCGCGAGCATCAAGCAGATGGTAGATGCGCAAAACGCGGGCGAGCAGATGTTTATGTTTATCGCAAACTACCATGCGCTCACGTCCGTAAGCGACGGCGCAAAGCTAAAAAACTCCACTTACGAGGCCGCCGCGGCGTTTTTGTCGCTGGGGATCGATCCGAAAAAGACGGTGTTTTGGGTGCAAAGCGACGTGAAAGAGGTGTTGGAGCTTTACTGGATTTTAAGCGGATATGCGCCGATGGGGCTACTCGAGCGAGCGCACGCATACAAAGATAAGATCGCAAAGGGCTTTGAGAGCAAGCACGATCTGTTCAGCTACCCCGTGCTGATGGCGGCAGACATCCTGCTATACAGCGCGGAGATCGTGCCCGTGGGTAAGGATCAGATCCAGCACGTCGAGATCGCCCGCGACATCGCGCTTAAATTTAACAACGCCCATGGCGAAATTTTAACTATTCCGCAAGCGCGAGTAAATGATGAAGTGGCGATCGTGCCGGGCACAGACGGCGCGAAGATGAGCAAGAGCTACGGCAATACGATCGATATTTTCTCAGATGCCGCGACGCTAAAGAAGCAAATTTCAAGTATCGTAACGACTTCTGAGCCGCTAGAAGCGCCTAAGCAGTGGCGCGGGTGCAATGTCTATAATATCGCGAAGCTATTTTTAAACGAAGCGGAGCAGACGGAGCTACAGGCTCGTTACGAGCGGGGCGGCGAGGGGCATGGGCATTTCAAGGCGTATCTAAACGAGCTCGTGCTCGGCTACTTCAAAGACGCGCGAGATAAATTCGAATACTATCAAAGCCACCGCGAAATTTTGGATGAGATGCTAAGACAGGGCGCGCAAAGGGCGGCTGCGACGGCTACTTCATTGATGCAAAAGGTTCGCGCTGCCGTAGGGATTTATCGCTAAGGAGGGTGAGATGACGGATTACGCTAGAGAAATTTTATCTGATGGTAAGCTGCTTCGGCAGAAGCTGGAAATTTTCTTGCAAACTCCTAGCAAGGTTGAAATTTACGCACGCGCCTGCGAGAAATTTTTCGCCGCGGGCAAGCAGCGCGAGTTAAATTATGTAAGCACGTGGAGTTGGTGGGGATTTTTCGGCACGCTGTTCTTTTTTCTGTACCGCAAGGAGTATAAAATTGCCGCAGCCCTATTTGCCGTTGTATTAATTTCCTGCTTTATTCCGTTTTTGGATGAATATGATAGAAGTATAGGAATGGCGATTAGCGTCAGTAGCGGAACTATGGCGAAATATTTCGTTTGCTATAGTTTTGTTTCATTGCTGGATAAACAGGACGATGAAGCCCTAAGAAAGGGCGGCGGCGTGAATAGATGGGCGATATGGCTCGCGGTAATATTTTACGCTTTGGTCGCAATCGTGTTTGCGCTGATAATTTCAAACGGCGGCAAGGCTTAGTCGTTTTAAAGGGCTTCCGCACTTAAAACGGCTAAATAAATTTTAAAAAGGAGTAAGAATGAAAGCGATCGTAACGGTGATCGGTAAGGACAAAGTTGGCATTGTAGCGGGCGTTTCAGCCAAGCTCGCGCAGCTTGGGCTAAACATAGACGACATCAGCCAGACGGTTTTGGATGAGTTTTTTACGATGATGGCGGTGGTTTCCAGCGAGGAAAAGCAGGACTTCACGGCTCTGCGCGAGGAGCTAAACGAGCTAGGCGAAAAGCTAAAAGTAAAGATCAACATCCAAAGCTCGGCGATCTTTGACGCCATGCACAACATCTAAGGTGCCGATATGGACATCAAAAACGTAACCGAAACGATCGCGATGATCGAGGAGCAAAATTTCGACATCCGCACGATCACGATGGGCATCAGTCTGCTTGACTGCATCGATCCGAACATCGACAAGGCGGCGGAGAAAATTTACGCAAAGATCACCGACAAAGCGCGCGATCTCGTAAAGGTCGGCAATGAAATTTCAGCCGAGCTTGGCATCCCTATCGTAAATAAGCGCGTCTGCGTAACGCCTATCGCCATCATCGGCGCGGCGACGGATGCCACAGACTACGTGCTGCTTGCTAAAGCGATGGACGAGGCGGCACAAAAGGTCGGTATCGACTTTATCGGCGGCTTTTCGGCGCTAGTGCAAAAGGGCTACGCAAAGGGTGATAAAATTTTAATCGACTCCATCCCTGCCGCGCTCGCCGCGACGCAGAAGGTCTGCTCGTCGGTAAATATCGGCTCGACCAAGACGGGCATAAATATGAGCGCGGTCGCTGACATGGGGCGCGTGATCAAAGAAACCGCGCGGCTTTCGGGTCTTGGTGCGGCAAAACTCGTCGTGTTTGCCAACGCCGTCGAGGATAATCCCTTTATGGCGGGCGCATTTCACGGCGTGGGCGAGGCTGAAGTCGTCATAAACGTGGGCGTTAGCGGCCCGGGCGTCGTTAAGCGCGCGCTTGAGAAGGTGCGAGGAGCGAGCTTTGACGTGGTAGCAGAGACCGTTAAAAAGACGGCGTTTAAGATCACGCGCATCGGACAGCTCGTGGGCCAAATGGCGTCTGAGCGGCTGGGCGTGAAATTTGGCATCGTCGATCTATCGCTAGCTCCGACTCCGGCGGTGGGCGATTCTGTTGCGCGCGTGCTTGAGGAGATGGGCTTAGAGCGCGTCGGCACGCACGGCACGACGGCAGCTCTAGCGCTACTAAACGACGCCGTCAAAAAGGGCGGAGTAATGGCGTGTAACCAAGTAGGCGGACTTAGCGGCGCATTTATCCCCGTCTCCGAAGACGAGGGCATGATAGCCGCAGTGCGTGCAGGCTCGTTAAGCTTAGAAAAGCTCGAAGCGATGACCGCGATCTGCTCGGTGGGGCTTGATATGATCGCGATCCCGCAGGATACGCCCGAGCAAACGATCGCCGCGATCATAGCCGACGAGGCCGCGATCGGCGTGATAAATCAAAAAACGACCGCCGTGCGCATAATCCCAAAAGGCAAAGAGGGCGACACGCTGGAGTTTGGCGGGCTTCTTGGCAGCGCGCCCGTGATGAGCGTAAATAAAAACTCATCGGCGGACTTCATCGCCCGCGGCGGCCAGATACCGGCACCTATTCATAGTTTTAAAAACTAAATTTAACCCGCTTAAGGAGGAAAGATGAGGGCGTTTGCGTTATTTGCGGCGGCCTTGCTTTTTAGCGGCTGCTCTATAATCTCGGCATTTTATAGCAAGGAGAAAAAATTCGAGCTGGCGGGCTTGGGGCAAGACGGGGTCTATAGGATTTCGGATGACAGCGCAGATACGCTAATAAAAATAACGTCCGCCCGCACAAAAGAGGGCGAGCCGTATCGTATAATCCACACGCTGGAAATTCCTAAAAATTCTACCCAGACGGATTTTGATAGCAATGATAAAGAGGTATTTAAAATAGACTGCTCAAAGAATTATTGCGAGCCCAAATACGACGAGGAGCCGAAAAAAATTGCCATTTCTTGGCCTGCGCCGAATGGAGGCGGCGTTTTTGACGGCGTCATATATCTAGAAAATTTACGGCTCGTAAAGGCGTATTAAATTTGCGGATTTAAAAGCGCATAAAATTCGTAAAATTTAGCTAGTAAAATTCTAAGTCGCCGCGATAGAATTTTTGGGCTTTAAATTCTGTGCTACGGGCATGGAATTTTGAGTTAGAATTTCGGCTTGAAATTTTACGGCGCGATCCCCGCGGCGCGCTAAAATTTTAAAATTTTGCTGTAAGACGCGGCGTTAAAATTTCATTACCGCTCGCGGCGGACGGTAGCGGGTCTTTTAAAATTTTAAATTTTAAAGCGGCTTGCATTGAAATTTTAAAATTTAAAAGCAACCTGTTTCGTTATCATTGCTCGTCCGCTAAGAAGTGGGCAAAATTCTATTTCGGTGCGGATTTCAACACGGCGCGCAAAAACGGGCGCGGCATCAAGATTTTAAAAGATGATGCGAAAATATGGGGCGGAAATAAAATGCAAAAAATGGCTTGGAAATTTGGCGAACTTGAAAAAGTCGCAACGGACGAGGGCTTTATTTGGTATGCGGAGCTAAAAAGCGAAAGCTCTAGCGAGGTACCATTTTGTCTCGTGTCTGCAGATACGGCGGATGTGGACGATGCGGGGTCTTGCTCGCGCAGCGCATCGCCCGAGACATCGATCGGTACGTAAAAGACGCTCTTTTCTTCCTGCGAGACGAGCTTAGACGCGAGTATCGTTTGAGCGAGGATGAGCTTAGGCTGCTTGACGCGCCCGTTTGCGATCTGCCGTTTGGCTTGCCGCAATGCACATTTTACGCACGCGATACGCAGTGGCTGCTGAGATTTGCCGAGGGCGCGCTTGATATTTGCGAGCCTTTCGGCATCGGGGTGATTTTCGAGGGCGAAAGACCGCTGCGCGTGGAAAATTTAGAGCTTTGCAGAGAGTATTAATCGCGGATAAAATTTTAAATTTAGAGGCGATTTTAAAATTTACGCAGCGCGTAAATCGGCGCACTATGGCGTATTCCTGCGGATAAATTTAAATCTCGGCTCGCTACCGTTTTTGAAATTTTGCGGCGCACTGCAGCGGCTAAGATACGCTTTGACAAGGCGGCGTCTAAATTTCATTTTCCGCGCCGTGTCACGTAAATACTTCGTTCGTATCCTCAAAGTGAGCGTTTATTACTGCGGCACGAATGTAGGTGCGGGTAGGCTTGGAATTCTACGTAAAATTTTGAAAGTATCCGCGCACAACGGCGAGTAAAAAGTACGTGCAAACTCGGCGTCTGAGTGCATGTCCGCTCGTAGCCGCTACGGATTGAGCGAGCGAAGCGACAGAATTTAAACGCGGGGCGCGCGCGGGAAAAAGTCGAAGATGGGTGCGGAGAGATGCAAAAAAAGCGTAAAGGCGCGCGGCGGTATAGAGTGGGGTAGTGCGACTGCCGCAAATCAGGCTCGCAAATTGCGGATCAAAAGCGGGCTGAAACAAAAAGCTCGGCGCGTAGATTTACGGATCGGATGTCCGGCGCGGCAGGGGGGGCGCGGAGTGTAAATTTGGCGAGAAAATCAATCTATAAATTTCGCGCGCAAATCATCTTAAATTTAAAGAGCAAATTTTAAAACCGTTCTCGCAGCATCCCACCTCAAACTATCTAAAATTTAATGAGTAATTTTAAAACTCGCCGTCTCGCATCACGCGCAAATTTACGCTCTGCCTGACGGCATTTGGCGCGCAAATTCCACTCTGTGTTACGCGCGTAAATTTCACGCTCCGCCAGGTGGAATTTAACGCGCAAATTTCACGACGAAATTTCACGGCGCTTTTAAGCCTTGCGATTTACAGCTTCCTAAGCTTCGCGATCTCATCGCGCAGCGCTGCGGCCTTTTCAAACTCCAGCGCGGCAGCGGCGTCGAGCATCTGCTTGCGAAGCTCCTTTACGATCTTGGCGCGCTCGGCGGCGGGCATCTTCTCTAAATTGGCACCCTTTCTTAAAATTTCTGTGCCGTCCTCGATCTTTAGGCTCTCTTCGATATTGCGGCTCGCAGAATGCGGGGTTATGCCGTGGGCGCGGTTGTATTCATCTTGAAATTTACGGCGCTTTTGGGTGATGTCGATCGCCTCTTGCATCGAGGCGGTGATCTTTTTGCAAAACATCACGACCTGTCCGTTCACGTTTCGCGCGGCTCGCCCCATCGTCTGAATAAGGCTGGTGCGCGAGCGCAAAAATCCCTCCTTATCGGCATCCATGATCGCGATAAGGCTTACTTCGGGCAGATCGAGCCCCTCGCGGAGCAGATTTATACCGATTAGCATATCGTATTCGCCGCTGCGAAGGCCACGGATGAGCTCGTTGCGCTCGATCGCATCGATATCCGAGTGCATATATTTGACCTTAAGCCCAAGCTCCAGATAGTATTTGCTCAGCTCCTCCGCCATCTTTTTGGTTAGCACGGTCACCAATATCCGCTCGCCGCGCGCGATAACCTCCTTTGCCATATCGTGTAAAATTTCGACCTGGTTGTCGCTATCTTTTAAGATAATCTGCGGATCGAGTAGTCCCGTCGGGCGCAGTATCTGCTCATATACGGCTCCGCGGCTAAGATCCAGCTCGTAATCATTGGGCGTTGCGGAGACGAATAGAAATTTAGCCTTTTTATTGATAAACTCATCAAACATCAGCGGGCGGTTATCAAGTGCGCTAGGCAGGCGAAAGCCGTACTCTACGAGCGTTTCTTTGCGGCTGCGATCTCCTGCGAACATCCCGCGAAACTGCGGCAAGCTCACGTGGCTTTCATCGACGATGACGAGGTAGTCCTTGCCCTTGCTCTCGTAGTAATCAAAGAGCGAATAGGGCGTCTCGCCCGGCTTTTGGCCGGTCAGATAGCGCGCGTAGTTTTCGATCCCCTTGCACATCCCAGTAGCGCCCAGCATCTCAAGGTCAAATTCCACTCGCCCTTTCAGCCGCTGCGCCTCGACGAGCTTGCCCGCGTCCTCGAAAAATTTCAACCTCTGCTCAAGTTCCTCCTCGATTCCTTTGATCGTCGATTTCAGGCGCTGCTCGCCCACGATGAACTGGCTCGTCGGGTAGAGAATAAATTTTTTGACGCTCTGCGTCTTTTTGTTTTCGAGCACGTCCAGATGATACATCGCCTCTATCTCGTCGCCGAAAAACTCGATCCTAAACGCCTCGTCGTTAAAATACGCGGGATAGATGTCGATCACGTCACCGTTTACGCGAAAATTCCCGCGATCAAAAAAATCGTCGTTGCGTTTGTAGCCCATATCGACGAGCTTGCGAAGTAAAAATTTAGTGCTAAATTTTGATCCAATCTCAAAAAACAGCACCATGCCTTTGTATTCGGCGGGATCGCCCAGGCCGTAGTTTGCCGAAACCGACGCCACGGTGATGACATCATCGAAGCTCAGCAAACTCGCCGTGGCGCTTAGCCGCAAGCGCTCGAGCTCTTGGTTTACGTCGCTGTCCTTTTCGATGAAAAGATCCTGCCTGGGGATGTAGGCCTCGGGCTGATAATAATCGTAGTAGCTGATGAAATACTCGACGTGATTTTGCGGGAAAAAGCCTTTAAATTCGCTATAAAGCTGCGCCGCGAGAGATTTATTATGCGTCATTACGAGCGCGGGAATTCCAAGGCGCTTGATGATATTTGCCATGGTAAAAGTTTTGCCCGAGCCGGTAACTCCGAGAAGAGTTTGGTATTTATTGCCGCTTTGAAAGCCCGCGACGATGCCTTCGATCGCTTTTTCTTGATCCTCGCTCGGAGAGAATTTGCTCTCGATTTTAAAATTTTGCAAAATTTTTCCTTTTTTAAAGCCAAAATTGGGTAATATCTTCATTTAAATTATATCAGAAAAGGCGAAATAATGGAATCAATCTTTGACGAAGAGAAAAAGGTCGAGGGCTTAAGCAATAAAGTAGCTGAGCTGATTAGACGATACACCGAGGCTAGGGACGAAAACGAGAAGCTACGCACTGAGCTAGCGACGGTCAAGGCGCAAAACGAGGCTTTGGGAATGCAGCTTGGCACGCTTGAAAACGATCTGGCGTATCGCAAGATGAGTGATGAGGATCTAAGCAAGCAGATCGACGATATTTTGGCAGGCGATAATTTAGGCGAGAAATGAAAGAAATTTCAGTTCAGCTGACGAGTAAGTCTTTGACGAAAAAATACGCGATAAGCCTGGATGATGACTTTGCAAAGGTCTTTGGTAGGGACTGGCGGATTTTAACTCGTGGCAGCGATCATCTGGATGCGGGCGAACTGCTTGAAGCCTATATCCAAAAAAGCTACGAAAATTTCATGCTTAATAAAAAAATAGATGCCTTGGTAAAGGACATCGACGAAGGAGTAAAATGATGAAAATGAGAAAAGGTGCGGCAGTAGGCGGTGGCGTAAGTGGGATAATATTTTTAGCTATTATAATCTTCGTGATAGTAAAAATAATATATCCAAAATTAAGCGGTGCTAAGGATGAGGTTTTAGTAAAAGCTTATGCAGTCGAGCTTGAAGGCGTATTTAAAGATATACAACGCGACTACTTAAATCAAGGAAATTTTCGCGAGCTAAAGAGCATGACGGGTTCCAGACAGTTTAGTGATAGCGATCTAGAAAAAACCGTCACTTTAAATCAATCCTTTGACTACGGTGTAGGACCGAAACTCAAAAACGATATGATCTTTTGCGCGACGATTACCTTGCGCCAAGATAGTGATGGATATTTTTTCGAGACCTCGAATATCAACCGCAACAGGGAGCGCTGCGAAGCATTTCATAAAGATACGACTTATATGAAGCTAAACGGCTTTAGGATAGGCAAATAATTTTTAAAATTTAATCGCGCGACTGCTATGGATTCATAAAGCGTACGTGTAGCAAAAGCGCGATAGTGCTAGTGAAGTGCGTAGCCGTGTGTCGGCTCGCACCTCGTGCCAAAAACATGTTAAGTCTCAAGAATTCATCTTTATAGGTATTTTTTTAAAATTTAGCTTTAAAATCGGTATTTTTGCATTTATATTGACAGCTTATCGGCTAAAATTTTAATCATATTTTAGTTTATAATTCATAGCGGTCGTGATTTATGCTATTGCGGTTAAATTTATGAGATGTATGCTTTTTGAAGCTAGATGCCTCGTACGGCGGCGATGCGAGCTGGGATTTACGAAAAGCGCCTTATAAAACAAGCGTATTAAAGCAAAATATCAAGATCATCTTAAATTCATGAAATTTGCACCCTGAAGACGCGCAGAATTTTATCGGCGCGGGCTTGGGCGTGAGTTTTAAAATCTCTCATAGAATTTTATCGCCGATTCTCAACCGCCGATTTGATCCAACTACGCAAATAATCTAGCTGCTGCGGTGTATGGAACCAATGCTCGCCGTTTTTCATAACGCTTAAGTCGCAGTCGAACTTCTGCGCAAAATTTCTAACGATACAAAGAGGCGTCATATCGTCGTTTTCTGCATATAGAATTCTGCTGGGCGTTTCCCACTTAGTGATCGGATTGTTCAAAACAAAACTCCAATATTCCCAAAAAAGCGGTTGCCCGGCAGGGGTCAAAATCATCCGCTCTTGCTTCAATCGCTCCTCGCTGACGCCAGCTTGGCACATTATATTCGAAATAACGTATTTCATATCAAGTATCGGCGAGACGAAGAGGCAGTCGCTAAGCTTTTCGTCGCGGAAGCTTTGCAGGCCGAGCCATGCCCCTAGGCTAACGGCAAACAGCGCGACCTCGCCCCAACGCTTCTTTGCATACGATAAAATTTCGCGAAATTCTAAAATAGCGTGCCGCGGATCGTAAGAAGCGGGCTCGTGCCGCCTCTGTCCGTGTCCGGGCAGGTCAAAGCTAATTACCTGCCAGCTTTGCTTGCAAACGACGGAAGCCAAAAGCTCCGCATCCTCCTTGCTTCCGCATTGCCCGTGAGCGTAGATATAAACCTTTTTCGAGCGGTTCCCCCAAACGGCGGCGGGAATGCCGCGTATCTCAATCGCGCTCTTTTTCATTTTTCGTTCCTTTAATTTTTTGCGCCGATACCCGCATTTTGCGGCAATGTTACAAGCAAAACCATAAATATTGCTGAAATTAATAGCACGCCCTGCTAGACTGCCTGCGATTAGCGATAAATTTTAAAATTTTACGCGCGAGCTGTGCCTGCCGCTTTGTTTTAAAATTTAGCCGCACGAAATTTCAGGCGGCATAATTTTGGTTCTTGCAGCGCAATTAAAATTCTATATCGTAGAAATTTTGCGCCGTCAGACTGTAAAAATTCTTGCTACGAAATTTTATATCGCAACTGCGCGTGCTCTAAAATTTGCGTCTTAAAATTTTTACGCCGTAGAATTTCGCGAGCTGCGAAATTTAAAATTTAAGACCACGCAAATTTTATCGCGACTCGTGCAAAATTTTAAAATTTTACGCCTGCTTTATTTGCAGGCTGCGCGAATAAATACCGCTAAATTTTAATTTCAAGCGGGCTCGCGCCTTAGAAGTTAAAATTTGCGCTAATTCATAAGCCCCACTTAAGATGCGGTTTTTAAAATTTCGGTGCTTGATAGTGCCCGTAATCGCGCTGCGTTCGCTGCAATCGTGCTGTGTTTGCCATGAGCACATCCAAAAAGCTTAAAAAATCAATCCCGCGGCGCCGAGCTTGACTCCTAAAGAGATAATTATCAAAACCCCAAGCCCCGCGAAAAAGCCCGCCAGCACGTCATCTAGCATCACGCCGAGCCCGCCTTTTACGTCGCGATCCACGCGCCCGATGATCGATGGCTTGAGGATGTCGAAAGCCCTGAAAAACAGCAGCGCCAAAATCATTGCGACGATCGATATCCTGCTGCTCTCAAAGCCCGTGATCAGCTCCCGTAGTGGCAGCGAAAAGATCTCGCCCGCGGGCGCGGCGACGCACATCGCGATCCACACCCCCACTACCTCGTCGATGACGATCTCGCTGTTATCGTGCGAGCGGGTCCGCTTCTCGTAATCGCCTACGATCTTAAGCGAGACGAAAAAGACGAGGCCGGCGCACAAAAACAGCGTCACCTCTCCCGCCAGCATTAAGATTGCAAGCCCCACTATCCAGCCTGCGATGCTGCCCCAGGTGCCGGGCGCGGGCTTTAGTAGCCCCGCGCCGAAAAATGTAACGAAAATTTTATCCATAATTGTCCTTTTAAATTTTGCTTTTTAAAATTTTACCGCTTATTTTAATTAGAGCATCTGCTCGCGCGAAAATTTTAAATTTCGTTCGCGCGTGCGAGGAAATTTTAAATTTTGTTCGTGCATATAGAATTTAAATTTCGCCCGCCTACACGAAATCAGTTCTACTCGCTCGCCACAAAATTTCGCTCACTAACGTAGGAATTTTAAAATTCTACTCATTTGCGTAAAAATTTTAAAATTTTGCTCGCCTGCGCGGAGTTTTCAAACACGTCCGCAAACGCAAGGCATTTTGCGCGAGCGAACAGTCGTTGCGCTGCATCCGAGTTTTGCGCTGTAACTCGCAGCAACCGCAATTTTAAGCTCGCTCGTCGAAAGCTTAAATTTTAGATCCGCTACACTGCTAATTACACATATGCCGCACCTTAAAATTTTAGATCCGCTTCACCGCACGATTTTATTGCGTCGTTATAAATTTGCTACGTATCTGCGTCTTTAAGATTTAAAACCTCTTTTAGCGCACCGCTAATGCTTTAAAAATTTAGCTTCGTTATACCGCAAAATTTTACGCCAAATCTGCGTCCGCCGCTCTTTATTCTATAAAATTCCGCGCAGTCCTTTCTTTCCACACTATGGAATTTTACTTTACGTCTAGCCGCCGTAAATTCTAACGTCGCGAAATTTTACCCTCTGCCTAGCTTCCGCAAATTCCACGTCATTTTTGCGTTGCGCCCTCGAGAGCTACGTCTTTAGCGCGCTGGTTTGGTACAGCTGCATAAGCTGCTCGTAAAACTCGCTCTCGCCGTGGCTCTGCAAGATCCCGCTGTTTGGGAAAAGCTCGTCGTAGAGCTTTTGCAGATCCGAAAATCGCGCAGGAAAAAGCTCGCTTAAAATCATCGCCGAGATCTCCTTGCGCATAAAAATCGCGGGCGGCAAGATCCCCGCGCGCAGCAGTGCCTTGAGATTTTGTGTGCGGTAATGCACGTGATGATGAGCGCCGTGAGGGCAGTTTTTGGTACTTACGAGCACCTTACACTTCTCGCAATAGACGTATTCTGGCATAAGCAAAATCTCGATTTCGCCGCGCTTTTGATACTCGTCTAGCACCGAATGCACGCCGCCGCCTTCGAAAAATAGCTCCATATTTGCGTGATTTTGCCCAAAAATTATTTTGTTTATACCTAAATTTTTCGCAATCGCGCATTGCAGGGCGGGCTTGTCGTCAAAAATCGCAAGCGAGCCCAGATCGATCATCATGGCGCGTTGCGCGACCAAAAAATTTTGCAGCAAATAGCTTAGCGTTTTTTTGCGTAGTTCGTAAGGCAGGGCATCCGCGCTGTTCGTGCCGGTTAAAAAAATCACCACGAAATCCGCCTTGTCGATCATATGCCTAATCAGCCGCTCATGCACGCGGTGGATCGGATCGGCGCAGGTAAAAAACGCTGAAATTTTAGGCGCGGCAAGCGAGCTTGCGACTTTTTTTATGCGCGCGATTTGCTCTGCAAGCTCATTTTTTAGCATCGTGATGCGCCCTTGCACCGCAGTTTGCTCTGCGTATGCGTTTTGAAATACCGAGCCTGCGATCTCGCTTGCGCTTGGAGCATAAATGTCGCTAACGTCTATGTGCGCTACAAGCTCGCAAGAGGCGGGATTTGCAGCGGGATTTTTGATGAAATTTTCGGTGGAATTTGAAATAAAATTTCCCGCCGAATTTGCTACGGATTTTGCATCTGCGCTGCAAACGGGATTGAGTGCGGAATTTTCGGCAAAGCTCCGCGCGGAATTTACCGCAGAATTTTCGCTGGAGCTTTTCGCCAAATCCAAAGCGGCGTTGTTTGCAGATTTTACATCCGTGCTGCTAGTAAAAGTTTGATCATAGCTCGCAGTAAGGCTTTCTATATGGTCTAAGCCCTCGCTTGTGGCGTTTATAGTGCTTTGTGTACTTGCAGTGCGCGCGAGATCCGTGCCGCTTTCTGCAAAATTCTGCTCGTTTTGTGCCGTGGCAGAAACTCCATCCTGCAAGTTGAGTGATCCTTTGGCTAGCAAATACGCGCCGCTCTCGCCGCTAAGCGAATTTTTGGCGCATTCGGCTATGCCGTCCTTGCGGAGATAAAGCTCCAAAATATCGCCCTTTTTTGCGTCCGCGCAGGAAAAAACGAAATTTATGCCGCATACGCTTAGCTTGCTTGGGCGCAGTAGCTCGCAGATCTTGCCGAAAGCGCCGTTTGCGAGCAGGCTCAGGACGTTTAGGTCGGAGCGCGAGATCTCTATCTTGCGGATTTGCGTTGCGCTATTATTTGTGCCTTTGCTCTCGCTTCCGGCTTGCTCTGCTTTTAAATTCCATGCCGAGCCCTTAGTTTGTGCCTCCTCTTTTCTAGCATCGCCAGCCCTTGACGCTTTTAAATTTCGCATCGTTTTTAAATTGCGCTTTGCTTTTAAATTTTGTCTTGCTTTTGAGTTCTGCGATGCTTTTAAATTTTGCTTCGCCTTTAAATTTAGCGCCGCATCGCTCGAAGCTCTTGCGGCGTTTGGAGCTTTCGTGCTACTTGAAATTCCTTCGCTTTCAAGCGGTTTTATTGCATGCAAATTGTCGGCATCGCGTGAAATTTCTGTCCCGTCTGCGATCCGTACCGAGCGCGCGCGGCTATTTTTTTCTTGCGATGCCATATTTTTTCCTTTTCTCCCAAAGCGATTTTCGCGAAATCCCAAGTGCCGCCGCCAGATCGGAGTCGAAATACTCGTCTTGGTGCGCTACGATCGTGAGCTTTACGTATTCTTCGATGCTTAAAATTTCACTGCGTTCTTTGCTGCTGCCAAGCGTAATTTCGTCGCTAAAGCCCTTTTGCGCGCCAATGGATCCGGCAATTAAGCGCATGGATTTGGTTTTGCTTAGAAATTTTTCCTTCTGCGCGCCGCTTAGGCTATCAAAATCTGGTGCATAAAAAATCTCCGCGCCGCGTTCTAGCGGCTCAGGGCTTTGCGCGGATAGAATTTTAAGGCGCGATTTTAGCGCAAGCGCGATCTTAAATACCGCTGCAGCCCGAGCCGCCGCATCGCCGCGCAAAAGAAGTGGAAATTTTATCTGCGCTAAACGCGCGGGCGGTATCTCGCACGAAAGGGAGACCTCTTTAAGCAGTGCTTCGTAGGCTTCGTTTTGCGATTTTAGCGAGCGAAACTGCGCGTAATGCTCGATCTTTTTTATGAGCTCCTCTATCATAAATGGCTTTTGGATATAGTCCGTCGCGCCCGCTTTTATGGGGTTTAGCACCGTTTCGCTATCGACGTAGGCAACCATCAAAATTATGATCGAGCGCCTAAATTTTTCGATCAGCGGATAAAAGCTCGCGCCGCTCCAGCTCGTAGAAAGTAACACCGCCTCAAACTCCTCCGCAAGGCCCGCCGCGGCCGCCAAGCTCGCCGCGTTAGTGCATTCATGCCCCAGCGCGCCCAGCTTGTTTGCGATACTTTGGGCTAGATAGCTTTCGCTCTCAATTATTAAAATTTTCATGCGCCCTGCGCCTTTGCTGCGTACTTTTGCCAGTCGTAAAATTTTAAGCTTACCGCAGCCTGCGCGGCGATACCCTCGCTTCTGCCCGTAAATCCCAGCCCTTCGGTCGTGGTCGCTTTGACATTGACGCGCGCGCAGTTTAAAATTTCGCTTAAAACCTCCTGCATCTGCGCTTTGTAAATGCCGATTTTCGGGCGCTGCGCGATGATCGTAATATCGGCATTTACGAGCTCGTAGCCGTAGCCCCTGACGCGCCGCATTACCTTTCGTAACAGCTCCTTGCTGTTCGCACCTTTAAATTTGACATCGCTGTCAGGGAACAGCTCGCCGATGTCGCCCAGCATCGCCGCGCCGCAAATAGCGTCGATTAGGGCGTGGATCGCTACGTCGCCGTCGCTGTGCGCGATCAGCGCGAATTCGCACGGGATCTGTACGCCGCCAAGTACGATGCCCGCGCCTTTTTCAAGCGCATGCACGTCGTAACCCGCACCGCAGAAGATATCGCGCGAGCAGGGTTTTAAATTTAACGCCGCCAGATCGCTTACGCGCGTGATCTTAAGCGCGCCCGCTTGGCCTTTTATAAATTCCAACCGCCCGCCCGCGCTACCGACTGCCGCGCTGTCGTCGGTAAAAATTTCGCTTCCTTCAAGCACCTTTTTAAGTAGCGCCGTGCGCGAAAGCTGTGGCGTTTGGATGAGGCGCAGCTCCTCTCGCTCCACAATGCGCTCGCCGAGATAGGTCGTGTCATTTACGCCAAGATAGGGGCTGATACAGTCCGCACCGCCTAAATTTCGTATCAGCGAGGAGATCAGCTCTGGCGAAATTTGCGCGCGCGCCACGTCGCTTACGAGTACGAGCTCGCTCTCTACGAGCCGCAGCGCGTTTTTTAGCGAGCTTTGGCGATTTGCGCCGCCGGGGGCGAAGTGAAATTTTAAATTTGCAGAGCCGCATTCATCTGCGCCGCATTCGACTTGAGCTTTAAAATTTTCCGCGCTCCGCGGCTTGCTTGCGTCGTTTAGATCGTCTGCGCCGCATTCGATCCCGCCCTGCTTTCTTTGAAATTTATACTCGCTCGTGTCGTACTCCGCGCTTTTGCCGCGCGCCGAAGCCGAGCTGCACGTATAGAGGCGCTCGCAATAGCTCACGTCCTCCTCGTTTACGGCGATTATGATCTTTTTAAATGGGTGCGCCCGCGCGATATTTTGCGCGACGTATTGCCAAAGCGGCAGTTCGCCCACGCGCAGCCACTGCTTTTTGACGGGGAGTTCAAACCTGCTCGAATCGCCGGCGGCGAGCAAAATCAGAGATATATCTTTCAAATTTTATCCTTGAAATTTTGTTACGAAATTATACGTATTAAAAATGAAAGCAAAATTAATCTCGGCTTGCGCGCTGAAATATCTTAAGCTTAGGCGTAAATTTACGCGGCGCGGCGGTAAAATTTCATCCTGCGTTACGAAAATAAACGGCAAAAGAAAAGTAAGGATTAATGAAATTTGTTATATTATACGCGCATTTTTAAGAAGCGAGGCGAAAATGACCGAAAGCTGCGTAACGCAGATCTATTTTGCAAAAAAAGGTGAGCCGACGCCGCAGATGAGAGAGGTCGCGCAAAGCGAGCGCATGGACGTGCGGGTCTTGTGTGATCTTATCGCGCAAGGAAGAGCGATCATCCCCGCAAACGTTAATCACAAAAGCTTAAAACCCGTCGGTATCGGACGCGCGCTGCGGTGCAAGATCAACGCAAACATCGGCTCTTCAGGCACGACGAGCGATATCGAGGGCGAGCTGGAAAAGCTTGAAGTCTGCTTAAAGTACGGCGCCGATACAGTGATGGATCTAAGCACGGGAGGCGATTTGGACGAGATCCGCGCCGCGATAATCGAGCGCTCGCCCGTACCCATAGGCACGGTGCCGATCTATCAGATGATCCATGAGCTGGGCGATATTAAAAATTTAAAAACGAGCGCTATTCTTAGCACGATCGAGAAGCAGGCTCGGCAAGGAGTGGATTATTTCACGATCCACGCGGGCTTTAAGCTCGAGTTTATGCCGCTGCTGTCCCGTCGCAAAATGGGTATCGTAAGCAGAGGTGGCTCGCTGATAGCGTCGTGGATGATGAAATTTCATAAGCAAAACCCCTTCTACGAAGCGTTTGATGAAATTTGCGATATCTGCGCCGCCTACGACGTATCGCTATCTCTGGGCGACGGCTTGCGCCCCGGTTGCTTATACGACGCGACCGATAAAGCGCAGCTTAGCGAGCTTGAAATTTTAGGCGAGCTAGCCCTGCGCGCGAATGAAAAAAACGTGCAGGTGATGATCGAGGGGCCGGGGCATATCCCGTTTAACGAGATCGAGCTTAATATGCAGCTAGAGCGCAAGATCTGCCGCGACGCGCCGTTTTACGTGCTGGGGCCGCTTCCGACCGACATCGGCGCGGGCTATGATCATATCAGCTCGGCTATCGGCGGGACGATGGCTGCGTATTGCGGCGCTAGCATGCTCTGCTACGTAACGCCGAAGGAGCATCTGGGGCTTCCCAATGCAAAAGACGTCAGAGAGGGTATCATCGCGCATAAAATCGCCGCTCACGCCGCAGACGTCGCGCTAGGCAAAGCAGGCGCGATAGAGCGCGATCACGCGATGAGCGATGCGCGGTATGGTTTTGATTGGAACAGGCAGTTTGAGCTTAGCTTCGATCCAGATCATGCGCGCGAGCTGCATGATGAGAGCCTGGGCGATGAAATTTACAAGGGCGCGGAGTTTTGCTCGATGTGCGGGCCGAAATTTTGCGCATATAAAATCAGTAGAAATTTAACCGAAAATAAGGAGAAAGAATGAGTAAAGACGAAGTCTTAAATTTGCTTAAAAGCGTGATCTATCCGGGCTTTTCTAAAAGCATCGTGGATTTTGGATTTGTAAAAGAGGTCGAGATCGGCGATAGAATTTTCGTAGGGATCGAAATTCCAAGCGCCAAGCCTGAAATCGCCGCAGAGCTCAGATCGGCGGTGCAAAAGGCGCTCGGCGCGGACGTAGAAATTTTAATCAAACAGCCCAAGATCGCCGAGGAAAAGAGCAACTCTCGCAGTGGCAAAAATATCGCGCCGCAGATCAAGCATTTCGTGATGATCAGCAGCGGCAAGGGCGGCGTAGGCAAGAGCACGACGACGCTAAATTTAGCCATCAGCACGGCAAAGCTCGGCAAGAGAGTAGGGATTTTAGATGCCGATATATACGGGCCGAATTTGCCGCGAATGCTAGGAGAGGATAAGACGCAAGCAAGCGTCGTGGGGCAGAAACTAAAGCCGATCTTAAGCCACGGCGTGGAGATGATGAGCATGGGCGTGCTGATGGAGGAGGGCGCGAGCCTCATCTGGCGCGGCTCGATGATAATGAAGGCGATCGAGCAACTGCTAAAAGACGTGGCGTGGAGCGATCTGGACGTGCTGTTTTTGGATATGCCTCCGGGTACGGGCGACGCGCAGCTTACCTTAGCGCAGAGCGTGCCGGTGACGGCGGGCGTGTGCGTCACGACGCCGCAGACGGTCGCGCTGGACGACAGCGCGCGCGGGCTTGATATGTTCGAAAAGCTCCATATCCCGATCGCAGGCCTTATCGAGAATATGAGCGGCTTCATCTGCCCCGATAACGGCAAGGAGTACGATATCTTCGGTCGCGGCGGCGCGCAAAAGCTGGCGCAGCGATACAACACCGAAGTAATCGGCGAGATCCCGATCGAGATCGCTATCCGCGAGGGCGGCGACAGCGGCAAGCCGGTAAGCTTCTACGCGCCAGATTCTTTAAGCGCAAAGCGCTACGAAGATGCCGCGCGCAAGCTGTGGGAAAAGATCGAGAAGATCGATCGCGAGGAGCTGGCGGGCAACTCCGCGATCCAGCCGGTGATGGATGGCAAGAGCGCCTGCTCGAATTAGGGCATTGACGGGCGCGGCGTCGAATTTCTCTTGAATTTTGCAGATTGAAATTCAACGCGGAATTTCATAGTTTGAAATTTCACGCCTAATTTCGCTGCAAATTTTATAATGCTCGCAAAATTTCGGTATGCAAATTCGCCATAGAATTTTGCCCGTAAATTTAGTGGGTAAAATTTAACGCGGGTTTTGTGGCTTGGAATTTCGAGCCGAATTTTGTAGCTCGAAATTCTGCGTTAAAATTTCGCTGCGATTTTGTCGCGAAATTTTATGGCGCCAGTAAAATTTTTGTGTATAGAATTTCGTGTAGAGTTCCGTAGCGCGAGTTTTTATACTAAATTTTAGAGCTTTAAATTTCACTTTGATTTTGAGCAAATTTATAGCGCTCACAAAATTTGGGCAGACGAAATTTCGAGCTACAATTTTACCCAAGCTTCGTTGTTTGAGGGTTCAGATAAAATTCTAAGCGCAGAATTTAACGGCGCAAATTAAATTCCAAACGCGCAATTCAGCGAGGTAAAATTTGCCGTAGAATTCTGCCTTGGAGTTTTAAATGTAAAATTTTAAGCATAAAGCTTTGCCGTAGAATTTCAAAATGCAAAATTTATCGCTAAAACTTTGTTTTAAAATTTTAAGATGGGGCTTTAGCGATGAATTTCTGGCTTGAAATTTTATCGCGTCTAGCTTTTAGTGATAGCCGTAGCATTGCGCTAGTTTAAATTTTATTTCGCCGGGCCTTATGGCGGTGGAGTTTATCTGCGAAAGCCTCTGTAGAGTTTATTTGGGATGGAATTTTATCTGTAGTGATTGCGGAAGTGAATTTCTCGCGCAGCTGAAATTTAAGCAGTTGGAATTTTATTCGTATAAGCTGTGGAGCCAAGGCGGCAAAATCCCTAAGCCTAGGGCTTTTAGGTTTAGGGATTTTACTTTTATACGAAATAAGAAAGGTCGGTAATGAGGTTTTTGATTATTTTGGTGCTTGCATTTGCGGCGTTCGCGCAAGAGAGCAATATGCAAAAATGGGCGAAAGAGATTACCGCGGACGCGCAGATCCCGCAGGATAAGTTTTTGGCGTTTTATCTGAATAAAGATGAGCCTAAGAAAGTGGTTTTCTCTGAAAACGTCGATCGCATCAGCGTCAATTACGAGGGAAATTCCTTCCATGAAATTCCATCTCCAAATCTTATGGCGTATTGGGTCGGCGAGTTTAATTTTGACGCCGATATCGAAAAAATGGTGCTAGGAGATTACGGCTGGTCCACGCTGGTAATCGCCGTGGACGGCACGGACGTGCTAGGTGGGACATCTAGCAATCAAAAGCGCCCGCTTACGTATAAATTTGGCAAGGGCAAGCACAAGATCGAAGCGTGGTTTTTAAATGACGCGCATTCCAGCGAGCTTTTCGTGGATTTTAAAGATGTAGAGCCCTTTTATCGTCAAAAGGACGCCGTAGCTAAGATCCCTGCGGATAAGGACTACGATCTCTGGCTGGGCGCGATCTACGAAAGCGCGCAGATGAATAATCGCGTCAAGCTAAATTTAGCCAAATCCGATAAGCCCATCGTGCTGCTGCTTAGCTCATATCGCGCCGTGGAGTGGGAGATCTCAAATCCGCAAAAGAATGAAATTCTAGCCGTGTTAATTTACAACCCCATAAGTAGCGTCCGTGGTGTAAGCGGTGCGCTTTACGTCGAGGACTACAGATACACAGAGGCTGCGGATGGGCTTAAATGCGAGTGCATATCGGGCAATGTCTTTCACTGCGACGGAAGCGAGATTTATGATATGAACGGGCGCGTAAACGGGATATTTGGCAGAGGCCTGGGGGCGTTTGCCGGCAAGCACGCCGTAAATTCCTTAGATCTGCCGGGGCTTGTTATCACTCCAAAAATTTTAGACGAAAGCAAAGCTCGCCTACTCTCGGTGGAAGCGGACCGCAAGAAATGCGAAAGCACACCGATGGATGATGTGTTTAGGTAGGATGAAATTTAAAATTTAGAGGAAAAAATGAAAATTTTAAGAGTATTTTTACTGGCTTTTTGCGTATTTCTTGCTTGTGCAAACGCTAACGACACACAAAAATGGGCGAGTGAGATCACGGCGGGCAAGCAGATCCCGGCGGATAAGTTTTTGGCTTTTTACCTAAATAAAGACGATCCTAAAACCGTCGTTTTCTCTGAAACGGTCGAAAATATAAATTTAAATTTCGCTTACGACAAGTTCCACAAAATACCTTCCGAAAAATTTATCGCCTATTGGGTCGGGAATTTCGACTTCAAGCAGGATGTGCAACAGATGATTTTGGCGGATTTTAGTTGGGCGAATTTACGTATTGCGATAGACGGCGAGCAGATATACGACTCCGAAAATGCTAGAAACAAAGCCGTCGTACATAAATTTAGTAAAGGGCACCACAAGATCGAGGTTTGGTTCGCCAACAATTGGCATACCACTAGCCTTTTGGTGGATTTTAAGGATGAGCCAAATTTTTATAAACAAAGCGAGGTAGCTGCTAAGCTAAAAGGTCAAAATTTCGATATATGGCTAGCTGCCATTTACGAAAGTGATGTGAATGATAATAAAGTAGTCGTCGCGCTAGAAAAATCGAAAAAGCCGCTTGTAGTGATGCTAAGTTCATATCGTGCCGTACGCTGGGAGGTGTCAAATCCGCATAATAATAAAATTCTAGCCGTACTCGTTTTTAATCCGATAAGCAGTATAAATTTGAAAGAAAACGTTTATTTGGTGAATCGTGTATACGATGATAATACCAAAATAAGATGCGATTGTGTTGGCGGCGGATCGGACTTTCACTGCGATGGCGGAGATATAAGTAGCAAAAACGAGCTCATTAAAAAAGATTTTGGACAAAATTTAAGCGGTTTTAGCGGCTCTCACGACGCGATTATGATAAATTTGCCGAGTACTTTGGTGGATGAAAGCGTGTTTGCCAAGGACGCCGAGCTCAAAAAACAAATCGAAATCGATCGTGAAAAGTGCCTAAAAGGCGGTAAAATAAACGATATTTTTAATTAATTTTAGGAGTAAGAATGTCTAAAGAATTTAAAACGATAGAGGAGTTGAATGAGCTTATACAGGGCGTGCGAGCAGCCAAAGGCTATCGCGATCCGATGATGTGGGCGGTCGGGCGTGTATTTAAGGGGCGCGCGGAGGAGCATAAAAGCCTAAGCGTGAATTATGCGCACGTAAATTTTAAAGACGGGCTAACAAGCGCAGCAGTGCTAATCCATGCTCTAACCGAATGCGGTGAGGTCATGGATTTTAGCGGTAGCGAGTGCGTCCTTCCGCTAACGCACAAAGCCCTAAAAAAGGCGATCGAGGCTTTAAAATTTCTACAGCCAGACGCCAAAGAGGGCGCGCACAAAAATCTGCAGGTGCTGCTTGCGGTTAAAGAGGCGATGAAATCGGACGAGCACGCGAGCTTTTGCGCTAGTTTTATCTTTGAGGATGCCGCGTCGAAAAGCGTCGAGAGCGTCTATCTCAAGCTTTATGCGCTTTCGCTAAATCTCTGCGAGCCGCGCACTCTCAATCTAGACGGCGCATTTAGCATACTTCCGAACGTCGCATGGGACGAAAACGCCCGTCCGATTGAGCTTTGGTGGCTGCGTGAAAACGAAATTTCTTTAAAAATGCAAGGTCGCTATCCACGCATAATCAGCGTCGATAAATTTCCGCGCTACTTAAGCCACGTCGCACCGCCGCAAAATGTGCGGATTTTAGATGACGCGAAAGTGCGTTTGGGTGCGCATATCGCCGCGGGTACGACCGTGATGCCGGGTGCTGCGTATGTGAATTTCAACGCAGGCACGACCGGCAGCGTTATGATCGAGGGGCGCGTCAGCAGCTCGGTCGTCGTGGGCGAGGGCAGCGATATAGGCGGCGGCGCGTCGATTTTGGGCGTGCTAAGCGGCACCAACGGCAATGCTGTGAGTATCGGCAGGCACTGCTTGCTGGGTGCAAACTCCGTCACAGGCATTCCGCTAGGCGACCGCTGCATCGTGGATGCCGGCATCGCGGTACTTGAGGGCACGAAGGTTTTCATCGCGCAAAAGGATCGCGAGGCGCTAGCAGCGCTAAATCCAGGCTTTGCGTTCGATCGCGAAATTTATAAAGGGCTTGAGCTTGCCGGGCTTAGCGGCCTGCACTTCCGACAAAACAGCCAAAGCGGGCAGATTACGGCAAGCGTTAGCAAGCGCGCGATCAAACTCAACGCGGAACTGCATTAAATTTATAAATTTAAACGGCGAGCGCGGATTGGCTGGAGCTTTTTTAAGCTGCGTTAAATCTATAACTTAAACGGCGAGTTCGAAAAAGATACGGACGATCTCGCCGCACGCCGCTTTGAGCGAGTATATGCGATCCGCCGCGAAATTTCCGTTCATAGAATTTTGCGCGGAATTTAAAGAATTTTTGCCGCGATTTAGAAAATTTCTAGCGGTGATTTGCGGAATTTATGCCACTAATTTAACGCAAGGAATTTTGGCGGCTAGCGGATTTTTGCCGCGCAGAGGGTTCTTAAATTTTAAAAATAGATTGAATTTAAAATTTTAATATGATAGATTTCAAATAAAATTAGGAGGTTAAAATGAAAAAATTTATACTCGCCCTGTTTGGCGTATTTATCTGCAGCGCGGCGCTTGCGGGAGATGCCGATGCCGAGCGCTGCAAGGCTTTGGCGGACGCCGTAAATGGGCACAGTCACCCCGCGACTAAAAATATAGAGTTGAGCGCGGCTACATGCGAGGGCGATAAATTTGTAATTCCCACGATTCTAAAAAATGAAATTTGGGACAAAGTAGATCCCAAAATCAAGCAAAATTTTGAAAGCATTTTGCGCGCCAACAGGCAAAAGGACGTCTGCGCGATGATGAAAGCGGGCGGTCTAAAGCGCATAGGCGTACGAGAATTTCTGCAAAGCGGCGAAAAAATCGCCGATCTGACCTACACGCGCAGCGATTGCGGCTTAGAGTAAAATTTCAAAGGAGAGATAATGGAAGTGCCTCAAGCGGCGTATAGCAGAGATAAAATCATCATTCGCACCGGTGCGATCGGTATCGTTTCAAATGTAATTTTAGCGGCATTTAAGGGCGTCGTGGGGCTGATTTCGGGCTCGATCGCGATCGTGCTTGATGCCGTAAATAACCTAAGCGACGCGCTTTCGTCCGTCATTACGATCGTGGGCGTGCATCTTGCTAGCAAGCAACCCGATCGCGCGCACCCCTTCGGGCACGGCAGGATCGAGTATCTAAGCGCGATCGTAATCGCCGTCATCATCCTCTACACCGGCGGCGTCTCGCTAGTAGAATCGATCAAAAAGATCATCCATCCGCAAGCGGCGAATTATAATGCGGTTTCGCTCGCTATCATCGCCGTAGCGGTCGCGGCGAAATTTAGCCTAGGGCTTTATACGCAAAAGACGGGCGAGTGCGTAAATTCTGACTCGCTCATCGCAAGCGGCGTGGACGCCAAATACGACGCGCTCGTATCGCTAGCCACCCTCGTAGCGGCTTTGATTTCGCTTATTTTTGGGCTGAGCTTGGAAGCGTATCTGGGCGCGATAATTTCGGCGCTTTTGATCAAAACGGCGTATGAAATTCTGCGCGATACGATCAGTAAGCTTTTGGGTTCGCGTCCGAGCTTGGAGCTTACGAATGAAATTTACGACGTCGTGCGGGGCTTTGAGGGCGTCATCGGCGCATACGATCTGATGTTTCATGACTACGGACCCGATAAAATGGTCGGCAGCATCCATATCGAAGTCGCAGAGGACACGACCGCAGCGCAGATCGACGCTCTTACGCGCCGCATACAAAATGCCGTTTTTGCGAAATTTAATATCATCCTAGACACCGTAGGAATTTACGCGTTTAACAGGAACGATCCGCGCGCCGCCGAGATCTACGAGCATATCAAGCAGATGGCGTTTTCGCATGAGTTCGTCTCGCAGATACATGGGTTTTATCTCGACGAGGAAAAGCGCTCGATCAGCTTCGACGTCATCGTCGATTTCGCAGCGCCCGATATGGAGGCGACGTTTCGCGCGGTCTGCAAGCAGGTGCGCGCGGCGTATCCGAACTACACGCTCATCATCACTCGCGATAGCGATTACAGCGGTTAAAATTTTAAATTGCTCTAGCGGTTTAAATTTAATCGCGCCGGCTCGCGCCTCTTCGGCGAAATTTCAGAATTTTAAGCTACAATAGGAGAAATTTATCGCGGTTCGGCGCGGCGCAAAAGCCGCAATAAACCGCGAGATGAAATTTGGGTGCAAAACCTGGCAGAAGCCCGCACGTAAGGCAACGCAAAGAGAAATTTAAAAGGAAAAATATGGTTGAAATCAAAGATCTAACGATGCGCTTTGGCAAACAGCTACTTTTTGAAAACGTAAATTTAAGCCTCGATAAGGGCAGGCGCTACGGTCTCATCGGCGCAAACGGCGCGGGCAAATCGACGCTACTTAAAATTTTAAGCGGGCAGATCGAAGCAAGCAGCGGCGAAATTTTAATACAAAGTGGGCTTAAAATCGGCGTTTTGGGGCAGGATCAATTCGCCTTCGAAAGCTTCAGCGTCAAAGATGCCGTGCTTTACGGCAACAAGCGCCTCTATGACGCCGTGCGCGAAAAGACGCAGCTTTACGAAGCGGGCAAGTTTAACGACGAGATAAACGAGCGCCTAGGCGAGCTTGAGATGATCTGCGCCGAGGAGGATCCCGCCTACGAGTACGAAACGCGGATTGAGAAAATTTTAAGCTCGCTGGGGCTGAACGACTTTGATAAAAAGATGAGCGAGATCGAGACGAGCGATAAATTTAAGGTCCTTCTCGCGCAGGTGCTCTTCCCGCGCCCCGACGCGCTGTTTTTGGACGAGCCTACGAACAATCTCGATATCGACGCCATTTCGTGGCTCGAGTTTGAGCTAAATCGCCACGCGGGCACGCTCGTAGTCATCAGCCACGACCGCCACTTTTTAAACCGCGTCTGCACGGACATCCTCGACGTGGATTTTAGGAGGGTGCGCGAATTTAGCGGCAATTACGATGACTGGTTCATCGCATCCAATCTCATAGCCAAACAGGCGCAGTTCGAGCGCGAGAAAAAGCTCAAAGAAAAGGCGGAGCTTGAAAAATTTATCGCTCGCTTCAGCGCCAACGCAAGCAAGGCTAAGCAGGCCACGAGCCGTCAAAAACAGCTCGACAAACTCGATCTTAGCGAGCTTGCAACCTCTTCGCGTAGGGAACCTAGTATTTTATTTAAGCCCGCGCGTGAGATCGGTAATGAAATTTTAGAGCTAAGCGGCGTAGATATGAGCTTCGGCGAGATTGAAATTTTAAAAAATTTCAATCTCAAGCTCACTCACGGCGATAAGATCGGCATCATCGGGCGAAACGGCGTGGGTAAAAGCACGCTTTGCAAGATCATCATGGGCGAGCTCGCGCCGCAGCGCGGCAAGGTTCACATGGGCGCCACTATCGAGCCCGGGTATTTCGCGCAGGATACGAATAATAAAATTTCAGGCGAGCTCAAGCTCTACGAATATTTGCAGAGTCCGCAGAATAGGGATCTGGATGAAATTCGCAAATGCCTTGGACGTATGCTTTTTAGCGGCGCGGAGCAGGAGAAAAGCGTGGGCAGCCTAAGCGGCGGCGAGAAACACCGCGTGATGCTAAGCAAGCTAATGCTGCAACGCCCGAACCTGCTGGTGCTCGATGAGCCCAACAACCACCTTGATCTCGAGGCGATCATCGCGCTTGGCGAGGCGCTGTATAACTTCGCGGGCTGCGCGATCTGCGTGAGCCACGACCGCGAGCTCATCGACGCGTTTGCAAATAGAATTTTGCATCTCAAAGGAGACGGCGAAATCGTCGATTTTAGGGGCACTTATGAGGAGTATCGCGAGAGCTTGGGAGCGAGCGATGATTGAGATCTGCGTAAACGGCGAGCCGCTGCAACTGGCGCAGGATATGAGCGTGAGCGAGTTTTTGCGCCGGCGCGGACACGATCTGCGCCTAGTGGCGCTCGAGCGCGACGGCGAAATTTTAAAAAAAGAGGCGTGGGAACGCACACAGATCTCAAGCGGCAAAAAATATGAAATCGTCGAATTCGTAGGCGGCGGCTGAGGTCGGAGCTTCGGGTTATGTTAAATTACGGCAGCCTAGGTTTAAATCTGCGCGAAGGCCGCTAAATTTTAAGCGGTACGGCGACGGGTAGACATAAGCGGTACTTGGGTTTTTAAATTTATAAGGAAGCCGCGGTAGCCTGGCGCCTGCGGCGAGCTTTTAAATTTTATAAGCGAATTGAGTCGCGGCGGCCGAACGCAGGAGTTTTAAAATTTCGTATCGGTATTGTAAAGTTTGAGCGTACGGTTTAAAATTTCGCTGCGTCGCGCTCAGTAACGGCACCCGACGCGCAAATTTTGCCAGCGAGCGCGCTAAATTAGCTCATAAACACGGTATGTGCCGCGTGATCTATTTGTATTAAACATAAAATTTCGCGTTCGGCGGCACGCCGCAGTGCGTAAAATTAACGGATTGATTCGGAGATATATCGATATGCCGCGTTACGATACTGCGACATAAAAAAGAGCGGGAATGCGACTTGGTTGTGCGGCGCGTGGTAAAACAAGCGGCTTGCGCCGATGAAATTTACGCGGTGCGATAAATTTAAAAAGCTTAAGGCTGCTCAAAACAAAGCGCACGATACGGCGTCAAAATTTTATCGATCGAGCTTGCTTCGGGATTTGCGCGCGATTGATCATCGCTCTTTGCGAGGCGCGAGCTAAAGCGTACTGGCGTTGAGCCCGAGTGCGGGCGCGTTGGTTAATTTGGCTCAATCATGGCGGCGGGTCGAGCTTCGGCCATCAAGACCGCGCAAATTCGCCTTAGGATAAATCGCCATGGTGCGAAGCAAGCAATGCGCGCTACAGCTCGTAAAATCGTTAAAATTTGCGGCTTTGCGCGACGCAAAAGAGGCGCGGGATTGGAATTTGAGCGCGGCGAGACTCGGGCGCGCAAAAAGATAAAATTTAGGATCAAAATGCAGATAAAATTAAACGGCAAAGCTTACGAAACGGGCGCGAGCGATCTCGAGGGGCTGAAGCGCGAGGTTAAATTTAGCGGCGAGATCGTCGTGATAAACGGCTATGCGAGCACGCAAAACTGCGAGTTGAAGGCGGGCGATGAGCTCTTTTTGCTCGCGCGCGGCGCGAAGCTGGCGCCACAGGAGCTTCTCGAGCTGATGCTTGCTCGCAACGCCCCTGCCGTAAACGAGGCGCTGCAAGGCTCGCGCGTGGCGATCTGCGGGCTCGGCGGGCTCGGCTCAAACGTCGCGATCCTACTTGCGCGCGCGGGCGTGGGCGAGCTCTTTTTGATTGACTTCGACGTCGTCGAGCCGACCAACCTGAACCGCCAGCAGTATGAGATCGGCGATCTTTATAAGCCCAAAACGGCCGCTTTGCGCGAAAAAATCGCGCGCATAAACCCGTTCGTGCGCGTGCGAACCTTAAACGAGCGACTTACCGCGCAGAACGTAGTCGAAATTTTAAAAAACGAGCGTATAATTTGCGAGTGCTTCGACGACGCGGCGGCGAAGGCGATGCTTTTCGACGCGCTCGGCGGCACGGATCGCTTTTTGATTTGCGCTAGCGGCATGGCGGGCAGCGGCGGCGCCAACGAGATTCGCACGACGCGGCTCGGCAAAAACGTCTTCGTCTGCGGCGACCGCAAAAGCGCCGCAGCTCAAGGCGTGGGGTTGCTTGCGCCACGCGTGGCGATCTGCGCCGCACATCAGGCAAACGTCGCGCTTAGGCTGATTTTGGGTGAGGAGGGCTAGCTTGGCGCTTATCATTGTGCGCCTGCATTTCTAAATTTACGCGTTTTACGCGTTTTTATGCGTGCCACTTAAATCGGGCTTTGCACTATTATTTTTGAGAAGCGGCGAGCGTTTCGGCGGCATACGGCGCGTTTAAAAGCGGCGTGAAATTTACTCGCGCCGCGTAAATTTAGTCGCGAGATCTAAATTTAAACGACGAAATTTAAACCCTTTGCCGTGCCTAGCTAGCGGGCAAGTAGAATTTTAAAATTTATTCGGCGCGAGCGAGCTACTTTTGAACATAGGATTTAAAATTCCGCGCAGCGAAGCGAGCCGCAGTCTGCGCTTGAAATTTTAAAATTTTATGTCGTGGCGTAAAATTTTGACGAGAAATTTTAAAGCTCGGGCGCAGCGTCGTGCAGCGTGTAAAGCGACAGATAGAAGCAAGGCGCGCAATCTGTGCCGCAATTTCGCGCCGTGTATAATGCACCGCGCAAGCACTGATATTGCGCTATTTGCGCCGTATGTGAAAACGAAATTTAAACTAAAGAGGATAGAATGGACGATAAACTGATCTTAGGCGGCAGGGAGTTTAGCTCGCGCCTGATAATGGGCTCTGGTAAGTTCGATCACGCGATGATCGACGCCTGCGTGCGGCATGCGGGCTGCGAGATCGTCACGCTTGCGCTGCGCCGCGTGAACGAAAGCAAGAGCCGCAATATCTTGGATTTCATCCCTCGCGGCGTCACGCTGCTGCCGAATACCAGCGGCGCGCGAAACGCCGAGGAGGCGCTGCGGATCGCACGGCTCGCGCGTGAGCTGGGCTGCGGCGACTTCGTAAAGATCGAGATCATAGGCGACAGCAAATACCTTCTGCCAGACAACGCCGAGACGATCAAGGCCTGCGAGGCCCTGGCACGCGAGGGTTTCGTGCCGCTTGCCTACATGCACGCCGATCTGTGCGTCGCGCGCGATCTGGTAAGCGCAGGAGCCGCCGCCGTGATGCCGCTTGCAGCACCGATCGGCTCCAATCGCGGGTTGATGATGCGCGGAATGATCGAAATTTTGCTCAGCGAAATCGACGTGCCGATCATCGTAGATGCGGGGCTCGGCGCGCCTAGCGAGGCCTGCGAGGCGATGCAGATGGGCTGCGCTGCGGTGATGGTAAATACGGCGATCGCCACGAGCGGGGATCTGGCGTTGATGGCGCGGGCGTTTGCGCTCGGCGTGCAGGCGGGGCGCGATGCCTATCTGGCGGGGCTCGGCGCCGTTTGCAAAACGGCCAGCGCAAGCTCGCCGCTAACGGGATTTTTGAGGTAGCGGTTAAAATTTTAAGCGCGTTTGATTGCGCGAGCCGTGTTTTTTTGCGCGGAATTTGCATTTTTGAGCCATACATATCGCACAAGGTTTTTGCGCCATGTGAGTTAAATCCCAGCGCGCTTTGTTAAGCCCTATGCCGAACGACGTAAATTCCGCACTTCGCTAGGCGTCTTAAAGCACTGCGGCGAAAAGTAATTTGGTAGCGGTACAATGCGCGGCAAGCTCGGCGATGAAATTTTAAAATTTAATCGGGCTGAAAGTAGCCCGATTAAGAGAAGCTGGATCGATCAGCGGGCTATTTTAGTATGTCGTATTTGTCGCAGTATTTCCGTAAATAGTCTTTTTCATGGTCTAATGACGGCGAGTCCTTTTTGCCCATTTTGCAGGCTTTTTGATAGTATTGCGCCGCTCTTGCTCTGTCGCCGTCGGCTTGAAGACCTGAAGCAAAATTCCCGAACGCTACCCAGCTCCCCGCATCGCAAGCTCTTCCGGTATATTCCATAGTCCGTGTCATATCTCTTTTTACCCCTTTGCCATGCGCATACATATGACCTAAATTGTTGCAGCCGTTCGCAAGTCCGCCATTGCAAGCTTTATCGAATAGCTCGACAGCCTTTTTATAATCTTTTTTTACTCCTTTGCCGCTAAAATACATTGCTCCCAAATCCGAGCAAGCCTCATAAACATTTCCATCGCAAGCTTTTTTGTAAAAATAGAGCGTCTTTTTATAGTCCCTATCGGATGCGTTTCTGCCAAATTCAGTCGGATCTTTATAAAGAGCACCGGTGTAACTGCAAGCCTCAAAATCACCCGCTTCGCAATTTTGCTCATATTGTTTTCTTAGCGATTGAAATTGCGTTTCGCCAAAAGCCAAAGAGCCCAACAGGGCTAAACCTAAAATGATTTTTTTCATCGCTTCTCCTTAAAATTTTACGAAAGTATATTCTTTCGTCTTTTAATAATCACTAAAATTTAAAATGCGAACGGGGCGCTCCGTTTTAAAATTTTTTACCGAAATCCTGCTAAAATGCGCTTCTAAACCAAACGAAAAGAAACTTTGCGGCGCGTAAATTTACACGCAAAAACGTGCCGCGTGGAATTTAAATGAAAATTTAAAAGGAAAATTTTAAAGATGAACAAAACCGGCTATCTAGCGGGCATGGAGGATATCGGAAGCGAGATAATGCAGAGCACGCTCGCTCTGCGCGAGGGCTTTTGCGAGGAGGCGAGCGAGGCTGACGTGCAAAGGGCGATCAGCGCGAAAAATAGAAGTCTGCGCGATTTTGCCGCTCTACTAAGCGTGCGCGCAGGCGAGCATTTGGAGCAGATCGCGCAAGCCACAGCGCGCGAAAAAGCCGCGCATTTTGGCAGCAATATCGCCGTTTTTACGCCGATTTACATCTCAAACTACTGCGACAATCTGTGCGTTTACTGCGGCTTTAACTGCAAAAACAAAATCGTGCGCGCAAGGCTCGATGAAGCGCAGCTAAAGGCGGAGTTTGAAGCGATCGCGGCGAGCGGACTAGAAGAAATTTTAATCCTCACGGGCGAGAGCGAGAAAAACAGCCCCGTACGCTACATCGGGCGCGCCTGCGAGCTCGCTCGGCAGTATTTTAAGGTAATCGGCGTCGAAATTTATCCGCTAAACTCTGCCGATTACGCCTATTTGCATGCTTGCGGCGTCGATTTCGTCACCGTTTTTCAAGAAACCTACGATCCCGCGCGCTACGCGCAGCTGCATCTTGCGGGCAATAAGCGCGTTTTTGCGTATCGCTTCGCAGCCCAAGAGCGCGCGATCAGAGGCGGAATGCGCGGCGTGGGCTTTGCGGCACTTTTGGGGCTCGGGGACTTCCGCCGCGATGCCTTTGCGACGGGCGTGCACGCATGGCTGCTTCAGCGCAAGTACCCGCGCGCCGAGATCTCCTTTTCGGTACCGCGCCTGCGCCCGATCATCAACAACGACAAAATAAACCCGAAAGACGTCGGCGAGCGCGAGCTGCTGCAGGTGATGTGCGCGTATCGGCTGCTGCTGCCAAGTGCGCAGATCACGATCTCCACGCGCGAGAGAGCGGGCTTCCGCGACAATGCGATCAGGATCGCGGCGAGCAAAATTTCGGCGGGCGTGAGCGTGGGTATCGGCGGACACAGCGAGCAGAGGGGCGACGAGCAGTTCGAGATCAGCGACGCGCGCAGCGTAAGCGAGGTTTGCGAGGCGATCCGCGCAGGCGGGCTGCAGCCGCTGATGAGCGAGTATATCTATGTGTGAGGCGCGAAATTTCGCCGCGTGCGCGGATGAAATTTGCGGCGTTAGACGCGAGATTTTCAGCGTCGGGCTCGAGGGTAGATTTAGCTCTACTCGGCGCAGAAGTAAAATTTGTAGCGTAAAATACGACGCGAAATTTTGCAGCACCGCATGTCGTGATAAAATTTCTGGCGCTATGGCAGATGATAAAATTTTCCATGTCGTGTCAGCTCGCGCGGGAAATTTTGAGATACAAAATGCGTGCGTAAATTTAAGACCTAGGAACACATACGCGGATTTAAAATTTAAGGGCAGCGCAAATTCCGAGCCCGCGGGCGGCTTAAATTTTAAATTTAAAAACGGTGCGAGCTTCGGGTTCCTATGCGGCGGCAACGCGAGGTTGCTAAAATCGAGAAGCTGGGCGAATGCTTTGAGCCTTAGCGCTGCGGCGGAAATTTCAGTCCTTGTTTCGGCGGGCGAAATTTTGAAATATGGCGTGACGATGGGGATTTCGGCGCTCGCCCTAGCAAGTAAAATTTTAATCCCTAGTATCGCAGGTAAAATTTTAAATTTGAGCGCGGCGCACGGATATTGGGCCTAAAGGAGCGGGCGGATGCTAGATTTAGAGCTTGCTTCGCGCATTACGATCATCACAAATCGCGCGCTCTGCGGCGGCGAGGCGGCGCTGCTTGCGCGCATAGCGGATTTTGCTGCGGCAGGCGTAGGCGAGATCGTCGTGCGCGAAAAGGATTTAGACGAAGCGGCCTATGCGGCGCTATTTGAGAATATACTGCGCGCTTGCGAGTTCTACGATCGCGCAGACCGGCTCAGCTTTGACGCGGATCGAGCTTGCCCGCATGAAATTTTGCCAAATAAAATCCGCGCCGCCAAATTTGATGCGGCAGAAGCGCACGAAGAGGGGTTTGGCACGGGTACGGCTCGCTCGGACGGAATTTTCGCAGAGGAAGTTTGCGCGCGTGCGATTCCGCATAAAATTTACGACGATCGAGCCTGCGCCGTCCAAGCCCTCGTAGGCGGATTGGACGCTAGCGCGGCCTACGCGGATAAAATTTCACTCTACGAGTGCAACGAGGACAAAATTTTATTAAAAAAGCTCGATTTGAGCGGCGGCAATAGCGAGCTTTGCGCGGATACAGCTCGCAAGCACGCCGCTACGGATGAGATTTGGCCTAAAAATTCCGCTCGTGTTTTAGATGAAATTTTGTCTGAAAATTTTACCAGCGCTGCAAACTGCGCGAATGATAGCACGCCAGGCGAAATTTCGCTTCGCGGCGCCGTATGCGAAACAAAACTCGCGGCAGAGATCGCACAGAGCATAGTAAATGCGGAAAGTATGCAGGGTGCGCAAAGTACAGAAAATGCGAATGATGTGCATAGTGCAAAAAATGCGTGGAACTCGCAGAGTGCGCAGTACACGGAAAGCTCGGAAAGTATAGAGGGCGTAGAAAATTCACGGAGCGTGAAAGAAGCGGAAAACTCGCAGAGCGCGGAGGGCGCGCAGAGCGCAGAGAGTGCAAGGCGCCTGCCTACGATCTTTGTGCATAATTTTGCAGATTTTGCGTTGCGCGCGCGCGCGAGAAATTTATGGCTGCCGCTCGGGGTTTTGCGGAGCTTTAGTGCGGCGCGAGGGGCGGAGTTTTTGCGCGCAAATTTCAAAAAACTGATCGCTTCCTGCCACAGCGAGGCGGAGGCGCGCGAGGCGCTGGAGCTGGGCGCGAGTGCGATCTGCCTAAGCCACATCTTCGCGACCGATTGCAAGGCGGGGCTCGCGCCGAGGGGGCTAAATTTGATCCGCGCCGTGCGTGGGTTTTACGACGGCGAGATCTACGCGCTGGGCGGCATCACGCCGCACAATTTTGCCTCCGTCCTACGCGCGGGAGCCGATAGGATCGCCGTCATGAGCTCGGCGATGACGGCGCGGGACGCTACTAGCTTCATAGCGGAATTTCAAAGGCTCTATCAGGCCGCTGGCGGCGGCAAAATTTAATAAATTTAAAACTCGAAGCGGCTTTATTCTGGCGCGAGTGCGCGATATTTTAGAGTATTCGGGAGCGGGTTGTTCGAATTGCAGCGGCTTTGCTTGATTTGGATGGACAGCTCGTTTTAATATTTGAACGCACAACGGCTTCTTTGGGCGAATACGGCGGCGGCTTCGTTTGACTTTCGAGTTTGGCGGCTCGTATGCGGGCGCGACTCAGGCGGCGCGCATTTTTGGACTTAGCTGTGCGGATAAAATTTAATTGCGAGCCGAGTTTTTCGCGCTAAATTCTTTAAATTTACTCGTTGCGTCTTATCGGGCGCCCCAAAACAGATCGTGCCGCTTGAGCGGATGAAATTTATTTAGGTAGTGCATTTTTGTCGACGGCACGCAGAGTATCGTATCTATCCGCGCGGTGTAAAATTTTAAAATTCTAGGCGCGCTTGATCTGTAGAGTATATGGCGAGCGATGTAAATTTTGTATTCAAAGGCTCGCGCAGCCGCGTTTAAAATTCACGCTCATCTTATGGCAGCGCCGTTCAAAGATACAGCGCGCTGTATCTTTAAGGCCTGTCGCCGCGATGAAATTTTGCACTTGCCAAGAGCCGCATAAGGAATTTGCGCAGCAGAGTTGCGCGGCGTGTTTCAAGCTTCTAGCGCGCCGAAATTTTGTTCCGCCGAAGCTCGCGCGGAGCCGCAAATTAAAATTTCGTGCCGCGCCTAAATTTTAAAACTCGGCGGCGCAAATTTCATTCCACGAGCCGCGCGCGGATGTCGCCGAAGAGCAGCACGTCCTTCAAAACGGCGCGATTGGCGTAACCGCGCTCGTTTAGGCTTAGGTGCAGCTCGCCTCGGCTGCTCGAGAATATCGGCTGGTTGATGAAAACCACGTAAATCGCCGCAGCCTGCTTATCTGCGCCCGCGCCGCGCCCTTTAAAATTTACGTCCGTTGTGCCGGTTTTCGTATCTGCTCCGCTAGAGCTTGCGCTTGCCGCTGCGCTGGAGTTGGTATCCGCATCGCTAGGCGGCGCGACGCCGAGCTCGCTCGCGATATTTGCGGCGGCGCTTCCGCGCGGCCTTTCGATGTCGATCCTTCCGTCGGCGCCTTTTGCGCCCGCGGCTCGGACGAAAAATTTATCGCCCGAGTGCGGGATTTTAGAGAAATTGAAAAACAAACTCAGCAAGTCGTTCGTCGCGAAGTAGGGCAAAATTTCATCGCTTACGAGCTGCAGCTCGCCGCCCGTGCCCTTGAACTTTTGAAATTTTATCGTTTTGCGCGCGTAGTCGAAGGCGTAGGTTTTGCGCTCGTTTTTCGTCGTTTTGCCCTTTTTGCGCGAGACCTCGTGGACGTAGAGATCGGGCATCAAAAGCCCCGCCACGATGCGCCCCTTTGAGCGGAAGCTCTCGCGCCTTTGCCCGCTTAGGCTGCCCGCGACGCCCTGCGCAACGGCGTCCATGACGATCTCGTAGCGATCGCCCTGCCGCACGAGCCGCGTATTTGCGCTGCCGACCGCGCCGAAAACGCCGAACGAAATCTCATATTTCGCGCTGATCGTCTCGCCCAAGACCGCGCTCGCGCATAAAATCAAAGTAGCAAAAAATTTCATCCCTATCGTCCTTTCGCTTTGCGGCCCCCATTAAATTTACGTTCTTACGCGCCGCCCGTAAAGTTCACGCGGTAATCTACACTGCGTTTGTAAAATTTACCCTAAAAAGCAAAACTCGCGCCGTCTATTTCATTTTCTCCATAGCGTGATTATTAAATATCAGCCGCCACCGCTCACCGTCGTGAAAGGCCGCGCCGTGTGCCTAAAGACACCGACTGTCGCCGCTTTTATATTTATGGCGCGTATACGGCTTGGCGCGCGCTTGCCAGAAATCGGAGCGATTTTATATTTCGTGCAGGCTGCTTCATCGCAAAGCGTGCCTGTAAATAAAATCAAAATTTACTATCGCGGCTATATTTGTACTTTGCACTAGCTGCTATGCCGCGCCCGTAAAATTTACGCCCTTTGCGTCGCTTTATCGCATTGTGTTCGTAGAACTCGCGCTTAAAATTTACGCCGTTCGTTGCGCTTGCTAGCTTGCACTTCCGTGAGGCGCCGTTGTGTGCCGCAAATACAGCACGTCGATCGCTAGCAAATCCGCTCAAATTCAAACGGCTCGCGCGGGTCAAATTTGAAAATTTAATCCTTCCAAAGCCACCATTTCAGCTTGGCTTTGTCTGGGTGCGGAGTATTTGCATAGTAGCAAACCATGCGGTAAACGTAGAGGATGCACCTGTCGCTGCCGCGCCCAAGCGCCTTTGTGCGTTCATCGTCTCGTAAGGATCCGCGCCCTTTAGCGAAGCGATATCCTCGTAAGCAGTGCCAGCAGATCCGTCTCCGTCGCCTCGCCGACATAGGGGATTTTCTTAAAATCGCTCGCGCCTTTACTCAAATTTTACTCCAATCTTTATTTAGATTTCGCCAGACTCGCCATTTGGATAAAATTTTAAAACCCCTTGAGAGTGCGAAATTTCAAAATCTCACTCGTGTGAGGCAAATTTTAAAATTTTATCCACGCGGTTCGAAAATTTTTAAAATTTTACCTCGCCGCCGGGCCGCCGCTGCGCTTATATGCGCCGCTTTTTAGTGCTAAGACGTCCGTCTGCGCTCATTGTCGGAAATTTTATCCGCAAGCTAGCAGGGAAGCTTGGGCGCGGCAAAGCTTAAACGTTTTTAATCCCAAACGGAGTAAATTTACGCTTCCGCCTTGCGTCAAATGCAAAAATCTGATGCATTTGTTTCAAACTCCAACGGGTAAATTTGAACCGGTTGTAGTCGAAAGCGCTATACTTTACCGCGAGTTTCAAACTCCAACAGAGCAAATTTTACATGCTAACCATACGGCGGCTATCGGCAAAGTTCCTACGTTTCAAACCCCAACGGATTTTGTAAAAAAGATGACGACGACGCTTCGACGTCATCCGAGCCGCCTTTGTACGCATTTTGATTAAAATTTCTTTCGCGCGGAAACCATGCTTAAAATTATTTTGCGTCAAATTTTATGTAAGTTTTGGCACTAAATTTGCCCCAAAATTCGCTCGCAAATTTCGCGCGGATCGGCGCTTTGATAGATCGGCCTACCGACTACTATAAAATCAGCCCCCGCCTCGCGCGCGACGCCCAGATCCGCTACTCGCTTTTGATCTGCCGCACTCTCGCCAAAAGGCCTCACGCCCGGGCAAAGCGTGATAAAATTTGCGCTCGTTGCGTCCTTTATCAGGCGGCTCTCGAACGCCGAGCAGACCATGCCGTCAAGCCCCGCTTCGTAGCTCATCACGCCAAATTTGCGCACGGCGTCGTTTAAATTTTGCTCGTAAACCGCGCTAAATTCCGCCTGATCGAAGCTCGTTAGCGCCGAAACTGCAAGCACTAGCGGACGCGAACCGAGTTTGTCCAGCCGCTCCATTACGGTAGCCATCGCGCGCTTGCCGCTGCTTGCGTGCACGTTTATCATATCTACGCCGATTTTAGCGATCTCCTCGGCGGCGTCAGCCATCGTGTTTGGGATATCATAAAGCTTTAAATCGAGGAAAATTTTAAAATTTCCAAGCTTTTTTAGCTCCTCCACAAAGCCCGCTCCGTCGCGCAAATAGGCTCGCAAGCCCACTTTTAGCCAAATTTTATCGGCCAAACCCGCAAGCTCGCTCGCCAGCTGCAAACACTGCTGCTTCGAGCTCATATCAAGCGCGACGCAGAGCTTCACCGCTTATCCTTGCCGCGTACCGCGCCTTTGCTGCCCGCAGGTCTTTTTGAGATGGTGCCTCTGCCGCCGGCAGATTTTTTCGGCGCGGTAGAGATTTTGCGCCCCGCGCTACTTTTCGGCGCAGTATTTTTACCCGCAGTGCCTTTCTTTGGTACCGCGTTTTTGCCGACTTTGAAATTTCTATCAGCACCCTCTTTTTTCGGCGCGGCGTCTTTGCCTCGTTCGCTTGCCTTAAAATTTTTACTTCGCTCGCCAGCTTTGAAATTTTTGCCAGTTTTCTCCGTCTTAAATTTATCTCCGGCCTTAAAATTTTTCTCCGTTTTAAATTTTTTGCTCGCGGTGGATTCGGATTTTTTTGCGGACGCGCTGCGAGTTTTCAAATTAGCGGGCTTTTTAGACGGTCTGCTTCTTCTTATCGTAGAATTTTTCGGCGTGCCGTCCCTCTTTGTCTTAGTAAAATTTTTCGGCGTGCCGTCCGCGCCTGCGGGGATGAAATTTTTTGCCGTATCGTTGCTGTCCGAAACGGCGGAGTTTTTCTCCGTAGCAGGCTTAAAATTTTTGACTGCCTCCGTGGTTGTCTCGAGATTTTCACTTGCCGTCGCAGTCGGCTTGGAAATTTTATCTACCGCGATGTTTACGGGGCTATCTTTTAGCGCATCCAGCACGCCGTTTATAAATCTTGGCGAGATGCCAAGCTCCTTGGCGGAGTTGATCGCTTCGTTGATGACGATGCCCGCGTCGGTGTCCGTAAAGCGCAGCTCATACGCCCCGAGCCGCAGTATCGCGCGCTCCAGAGCCGAAATTTCGGCGAGCTTAAATTCCTTTAAATTTTCGTCTATCAGCGCATCGACTGCGGCGAGATTTTCGCTAGCGCCGCGCAGAAGCGCCAGCGTCCAGTTGCGCTGCTCGTTGCGAATGCGCTTTTCTTCCAGATACTCGTCCGCAAAGTCCTCGCCGCCGCCGTTCATATCACGGGAGTAAAGCAGCGAGATCGCAGCGAGCCTGGCTTGGTGTCTGGTGGCCATTTTACGCCTTTATGTTGCGAAATAGGCTTAGAAGCTCGATCGCACCGCTCATTGCTTCAAAGCCCTTGTTGCCGGCCTTTGAGCCTGCTCGCTCGATCGCTTGCTCGATATTATCGGTAGTCAGCACGCCGAAAGTCACGGGTGCGCCGTATTTTAGCATAGTGTTTGCGATACCTTTGCTTACTTCGGCGCTTACGTAGTCAAAATGCGGAGTAGAGCCGCGGATCACCGCGCCTAGGCAGACGACGGCGTCGTAGAGCTTGGAGCTTAGCGCCTTTTCAAGCGCAAGCGGGATCTCAAAAGCGCCAGGCACCAGCATCAGGCTTAAATTTTCCTCCTTGCCGCCGTGGCGCAAAAACGCATCGTGCGCCCCCTCGACTAGGCGATCGGTGATGATGTGGTTGAAGCGGGCGTTGATGATTAGAATTTTTTCGCTACCCTTAAGAGCAAGCGAGCCTTCGATGATTTTCATGATTTTCCTTTGCGTTAAATTTAGCGCTAAGCTTAGCTAAAATCGCCAAAATTCTAAATTAATTTCAGCATCACGGCGCTTTAAATTATGAGAAATAACAGCGCTTTGCGCGCCAGAAATTTCTCGCAGCGAACGAATATGCCCAGCATCACGGCGCCGATCGTGCCGATGTCTGTGTATATCACATAGGCGAAGCGGCATCTGCCGTATCGCAAAGGATAAAAATCCAAGCGAGAGAGCGAAATGTATCGCCAAAAGCGCCGCGAGGACTCATTAGTGCGCGAATCTGTCGCCTTTTGCAAACAGCCCCACCAGCGAGTTTGAGCTCTACGCCTGGTCGCACATAAAAAGCGCTCCGATGAGGATTAAAGCGAAGTTTGGCGTTAACAAACCGCCTAAATTTTAAATTTAAAGCGCAATTGCGATGGTTTAGATTGAAATTCGTCTTAAAATTAATCCTAAATAATAAATTTTATTAATCATTTAGAAATTTTAGGCTATAATCGCTTCAAAATTTATTTCAAGGAGAGAAAGATGTTTAAACTTAGAGAGTTGCCGTTCGATGCGGCGCACAACGCGGTCGTAAGCAAAGAAACCTGTGATTATCACCACGGCAAGCACCATGCGACCTATGTGGCAAATTTAAATAAACTTACCGAATCGGGCGAGTTTGCGGGCAAGGGGCTTTACGAGATCGTAACGGCTGCTAGCGGCGGGCTTTTCAACAACGCAGCGCAGGTTTACAACCACGATTTTTACTGGGATTGCATCGCAAAGCCTAGCGAGCCGTCTGCGGAGCTAAAATCGGCGCTAGCGGAAAATTTCGCGGATTTTAAAAGCGAGTTTTTGGCTGCTGCTACGGCGCATTTCGGCTCGGGCTGGGTGTGGCTCGCTTACGATCCCAAATCGGGCAAGCTTTGCATCAAAGCGACCCAAAACGCCGCCACGCCGGTGACCGAAGGGCTCGTGCCGCTTCTAGTCGTGGACGTTTGGGAGCACGCGTATTACATCGATGAGCACAATGCGCGCCCGAAATATCTGGAAAAATTCTACGCGGGCATCAACTGGGAGTTCGTCTCAAGCGCCTACGAATGGGCTAAAAAAGAGGGTCTCGGCTCGGTGAAATTCTACATCGACGAGCTTCACGGCAGAGATTAAATTTTAAAATTTAAGCGGACGCGGCGATACAAAAATCTGGGTCCGTCGCGCTTCGCTTGCGTAAATTTTAAATTGCGCGGGCACGCACAAACGGAAGCGGTGCTACCCGCAGAGCTAGAATCCGTTTAAACGCATAATCCGAGTAGAGCGGATACGGCTCGCGTAGTACACAAAGCTGAAATCTCTTGAGCGCCCGTAGGTTCGCTGTGGGTTCGCTGCAGACGCAGATTTGCTGCGTAGGACGTGAACGCCGCCCGCAAATCGCTTAGACGCACCGCAAGCGACCCTGGACGATAATCGCCGCCGCGCTTGCTGCATGCCACCGATCGCTTAAAATTTTAATTCAAAGCTAGCGGCTAAATTTCGGGATTTGTCTCGGAATTTAGCCGCAGCAATACCACTTTTCAATCTATCTTTTAAATTTAAAATTTCATCAAAACTCGGGCGCCAAGCCCAATCAAAATTTAGCCTAAAATCATCCATAGTCCGATCGCGCACATCAGCACCGAGCAGAAAATTTCGAGGTATTTCAGATGGGTTTTTAACAGATTTTTTAGCACCGCTCCGCCCAGCGCATAGATGCTAAGACAGATACTTTCGCTGGCGCATAAGATCGCCACGAGAGCGAAAGTGCGCGCGCCGAAAAGATTATCCGCGTCCAAAAATGGAGGAAAGAGCGCGGTAAAAAATATCCACGCCTTAGGGTTTGAAACCGCAACTACAAGGCCTTGGAGGAAGATATTTTCGCTGCGCTTTTGTTTTTGCAGCTTAAAATTTCCGCGCGCTAAAAAGGTCGCGACGCCCAGATAGAAGATATACGCGCCGCCTAAAATTTTAATCGCGCTAAGCGCCGCAGGGTGCGCAAACAGAATGCCCGCGACGCCGAATATGCATGCAAGCGCCACAGCCGCGACGCCCAGCACCTGCGCGAGCAACGCGGGCAGTGCCCTAAGATAGCCGCGCGCGATGCCGAGATTTAGCGCGTAGGTCATGTTGATGCCCGGCATCAGCGATATCGGAAAGATCGTAAAGAAAAACAGAAGCATTGCAAACCCCTAAATTGCGGCTAAATTTTAAATTTTATCTCTCGCGATACGGCGCCGCTGCGATAGATTTTAAATTTCTAAAATTTAACGCGCTGCGCTGAGGCGAATAAAATTTTAAAATTCCGCCGCGCCGCACCCAAACTTTTCTTGGGGCGGGAAGGGGGCTTGAATTGCGAGGTCGCTCCCCTTTCCGCCCCAAACCCCACCTAAC
>NZ_CALLWC010000039.1 GCF_938015785.1 uncultured Campylobacter sp.
AGTCTTTGATGAAAGAAATAAGAAATAGATTATTTTAAGGAGAGAAAATGAAAAAACTATTAGTTTACGCCACCAAAGGCGGCGATACGAAGGTCGTGAGCGAATACATCGCTTCAAAGCTCGGATTTGAGATCAAGGAGGCCAAAGAGCTAAATGCGGAGGATTTGGCGGGCGCTAGCGCGTTTATTTTTGCAGCTTCGACGCACGGCGACGGACAGATACAGGCTAAATTTGACGACAAATTGGAGCTTTTGAATAAAACCGATCTTGACGGACGCAAGGTCGCGCTCGTCGGCGTCGGTAACGTCGAGCGCCACGGCAACGATTTTTGCAGCGGTATGAGTGCGTTTTTGCCGGTGCTTAAAAAGGCCGATCTCATCGGCGCTTGGGGCGCGGAGGGCTATAAATTTAAACATTCGCGCGCCTTCATAAACGGCAAATTCGTAGGTCTTACGATCGATTTTAAAGGCGACGAGCACTGGCAGGCGAGGGCCGATAAATGGATCACCGCGGTTGGAGGCGAGTTTTAAATATTTCAGCTTTTGCGCGACCGAGCGAGCTTTGGGCTCATCGAGCCTAAAGCTCGTTAAATTTCCCCATTAAATTTCAAGCTCCGCTTGAAAGCGGCGCCTCCGCATTAAAATTTTAAAATTTTTAGTTTAAAAATTCGCTGTGCTTTACAAGTCGTGCCGCTTAAAATCGCGCAGATAGGCTAAATTTTATCCTCCCAAGCTCAAAATCTAGCCCGCTCGCGACGGTCAATTCAATACGGCAAATTTAATGAGATGGGTTTATAAAATCACCGCCCGAACTTCAAATATCAGCGCCGCATTAGAAAAGTTATTTTATAATAATCGCATATCAAAATTTAAGGCGATCTATGAAAAGGCTTCTAATTTTCGTCGTTTTTGCGCTGGTCGCTCTCGCCGCGGTGATCTACTTCAATCTCGATAGGCGCGAAGAGGTCGCACACAAGGCCTACGGCATCATCGACATCAGGCAGAGTTCGCTTAGCTTCGAGCGCAGCGGCCGCATTAGCGCACTTTATCGCGACGAGGGCGATTCCGTGCAGGCTGGCGACGTCTTGGCAGCTCTGGATACGGCGGATCTGAGTTTTCAAAGACAGGTTCAGATCGCGAGGTGCGACGGGCTTAAATTTAGCTTGCAAAAGCTGCAAAGCGGCTTTCGTAGCGAGGAGATCGAGATGGCGGCGGCGAACGTAAGCGCGCTGCAAAACGCCCTACAGCTCGCTACTTTGACGAACGAGCGCCTAAAGAGCCTAGGTAAAACCAACTCCGCGTCCAAGCAGCAGATCGACGAGGCGTTTTACTCGATGAAGCGCACGCAAGCCCAGTTGCAGAGCGCGCAGGCTAATCTGCGCCAGCTTCAAAGCGGCTACCGCGGCGAGGATGTCGGCGCCGCCCGTGCAAATTTGACAAGCTGCGAGGAAAATTTGAAATATCTGAACTACCAAATCGAGACGCAAAGCGTGCTAAAAGCGCCATTTAGCGGGCAGATCAGAGCGCGCCTTAAGGAGCTCGGCGACATCAGCATACCAAGCGTGGGCGTTTTTGAGCTCAGCGAAGTAAAAAACAAGCGCGCGAAATTTTATCTAAGCGAAAATCAGCTTCGCTTCCTGCGCGCCGGACAGAGCGTGCGGATCATCGCCGCGGACGGCTCTAGCGCGAGCGCAAAGGTCGCTTACGTGAGCCAAACCGCGATGTATACGCCGCGCACGGTGCAGACCGAGGAGCTGCGCGCCGATCTCGTGTGGGAGGCTCGCGCCGATTTCAGCGACGAGGACGGCAGCTTTCGCTTAGGCCAGCCGATCAGCGTGGAATTTTAACGGGCGGGCACTGTGCGCGAAATTTTAATGCATGGGTGAAATTTTAGCGCGCGGGCAGCACTTTGGGTACTGTGGGTGAAATTTGGATAGCCAAGCTCGCTGTCCGAGAAATTTTATGCAATGTTGCGCGAGCCGTGCATACGGTGTGAACCTGATGAAATTTTAAAAACGCGCTTCGAGGCGGAATTTAAACGGTGCCTGTTCGGCAGGGCAGGGCGATAAATTTTTGCTGCGCCTAAAAATGCATCGTCTCGGCGGCGATAAAATGTTGCGCGCTTAGAACGAAGCCGTACAAAGGCGGCGTAAATTTTATCGCGCAAGTTTGCGCGAGCCGGCGGGGGCTTTGGATAAAAGATCGGAATTTTGCAGCGCGGCAAGTAAAATTTCGGCGAAATTTTGGCGCAAAGCAAAGCGGGTAAAATTTTAAAATTTGCGGCTCGGCGGAGAATAAGCCGGGCGGTAGAGCGGGAGCGGGCTTTGTTTTAAGCAGGCGTTTTGCGATAAACGAACGGCGATTGAACCGAGCGTGGACGGCAGTAAAATTTCACTACGAAACAAACGACGCGATTAAATACAGGTTGCGAGCGGAGGTGAAATTTTACCCCAAAAGGTGCGGTAGCCAAAGTCGGTACTATGCTAAAGAAAGCCGATAATAGGTAAAATTTCGCCAAAAAGCGCGGCAGCGGTAAAATTTCATCGCAAGAGGCGCGGCGCAGATAGAGGGCTCGGCGCTCACGTGTCGCCAGGTGTTTGAAAACTCGTTTGGGTTTTGAAGCGAGTTTATCGCGGATACTCACGGGCTGTTTCATGTTTTGGAGACCGCCCCACTCATGCATATCGTTAGCGGCGCGGCTAGCCGATGCGATATGCACGCGCTCAAGACGGATCGGGCGGCGCGCGGAATATTCGGCGCGAGCCGTAAGCAACGCCGATCGTGCGGGCACTCGAATTCGAGCGGGCGATTGCAGGGCGCCCCGACGCGATAGAGCTTGGTTTTACGCGCTTGCGGTAAGTTGCGTCGAATTTATGCGAGGTTTGGGCGAAATTGTTCAACGTGCGACGCGAAATTTAAAGCGTGCGGCGGCTGCAGAACCGAGATGCCGCGGCTGTCACAAAACTAAGACGCCGTAGCGGTCGCAAAACCAAGACATTTCGGCGGCTGCAGAAGTAAGGCGTCGCGACAAAGAGCGCCTTTTAGGCGTGCGTAGGTCTCGTTCGTCGCGCCAAGCGACGGGGCGAGTAAATAAAATTTGGAGCTAAGCTTGGATCTACTAAATATCGTAAATTTAAAGAAATTTTATCTGCGAGAGGATCGCAGCAAAAACGTCGTTTTTGAAAATTTTGATTTGAGAATCGACGACGCGCCGCGGCTCATCAGCCTCACTGGTCCCGACGGCGCGGGCAAATCCACGCTTTTAAAGCTCATCTGCGGCATCATCGCGCCCGATTGCGGCGAGATAAAATTTGCCGGCTTCACCCCTAGCGGCGAAAATAAAGAATTCGTCCGCGCAAACGGCTATATGTCGCAGAGCTTGGGGCTTTACGAGGAGCTTAGCGTCTGGCAAAATTTAAACATTTTCGCGGGCCTAAAAGGGCTCGATCTAAAAGACGGCGAGGAGTATCTGCGCGGGCTTTTGCGCCGCGTAGGGCTTTTGAGCTTTAAAGATTACGCCGTGGATTCGCTCTCCGGCGGGATGAAGCAAAAGCTCGGCGTCGCCTGCGCGATTGCGGCTCGTCCGCGGCTTTTGGTGCTTGATGAGCCGACCGTCGGCGTCGATCCGCTCTCGCGCAGCGAGCTGTGGGCGATCGTGCGCGAGTATCTGGATCAAAGCGGCGCGAAATGCATATTTTCGACGGCGTATTTCGACGAGGCGGCGGATGCCGATCTGACGCTGATTTTGCTCGGCGGCAAGATCATAGCGCAGGAGCGCGCGGCAAATATCACTGCGGCGCTGCGGGACCGCACCTTTCGCATCGACGGCGAGGATTATCAGAGCCTGGCGCGCCACTTGATGTTTAAGACACAAAGATTTTTAAAAAACTCCCCGCTCATCGACATCTGCCCCAGAGACGGCAGCGTCGATCTGCTAAGCGATGAGCCGATAAGCCTGCGCGATCTGCAGGAGTTTTTAAACGCGAGCCTAGAGGGTGACGGTGAAAATACAGAGCGCGAAAACGGGGGCAGCGAAAATTTTAAAATTTTAAATGAAAGCATAAAATTTGACGAGGGCATTAAATTTAACGAAAACGGAAGCGCTAAATTTAAACTCAGCCCGCGCGAGGCGAGCCTAGAGGATGCGTATATTTTTTTAAACAAAGCGGAGATCGGCGCGGCGAACTTCGGCTACGAAAAAAGGAGCTTCGATGCGGCTCAAACCGTCATCAAAGTGCGCGACGTGAGTAAAAAATTCGGCTCATTCACCGCCGTGGAAAATACGAGTTTCGAGGTCAAAAAGGGCGAGATTTTCGGCCTTCTGGGCCCAAACGGCGCGGGTAAGACGACGACTTTTCGCATGATCTGCGCGCTTTTGGGGATGAGCGGAGGCGAGATCTCGGTCATGGGCGAGGATCTGCGCTACGCCAAATCATCGATCAGATCGCGCATCGGCTACGTCTCGCAGAAATTTTCGCTTTACAAAAAGCTAAGCTGCTATCAAAATTTAGAGTATTTCGGCCGCAGCTACGGCATCGGCGGGGTAGCGCTGAAGCGGCGCATAGAGGAGCTTTTGAGCGAGTTTGGCTTGCAGCGGCTGCGAAACGAGACGTGGCAAAACCTGCCGTTCGGCGCGGGGCGCAACCTCAGCATGGCGTGCGCGCTCATCCACCGCCCCGAGATTTTGTTTCTCGACGAGGCCACCAGCGGCGCCGATCCGCTCTCTCGCAGGCTCTTTTGGAACCGCATAAATGCGCTCGCGCGCACCGGCGTGAGCGTGATCGTGACGACACATTTTATGGAGGAGGCGGAATATTGCGATCGGTTTTTGATCCAAGATCGCGGCAAAATCCTGGCGCTGGGTAGCCCCGACGAGGTCTGCGTGCAGCACGGGCGGCGGCTTAGCGTGCAGCAGGCCTTCATAAACGAGGTGCAAAAATTTAGAAGCGAGGCGGGCGATGAGAGCTTTTGATCTAAATTTTACGCGAGCCGCGAGGATTTTTGATCCAAATTTTACGCGAGCCGGGCGAAAAGCTGCGCGCCCGCGCGATAAAATTTTAAGCGGCGCAAGGGTCTTGCGGGGCGATGAAATTTTAAACGGCGGCGGAATTTTGAGCGACCGGGCTTTGAGCGTCGGTGAAATTCTAAGTGGCAGTGGAATTTTAAACGGCGGTAAATTTTGGATCGATAATAAAATTTTGAAAGGTTGCGAAATTTTAAAGGGTGTAGGAATTTTAAACGATCGTAAAATTTTGCGCGGCGCCGAAGTTCTAAACCGAATGTCGCGCGGCAGGACACGGCGCGGATTTAGTAGACGGATACTGCGCGAGCTCTACGCAGAAGCGAGCCCGCTTCGCCTGCGCCGTAAATTTCAAAGCGCGAGCGGCTCGCAAACGGATTATAAATTTAAAAGAGCGACCACTCTGCAAACAGATCGCAAATTTAAAATGGCGGTCAGTCTGCGAACAGCTTGTAAATTTAAAACCCCGATGCAAAAATTTCATCGCGGATCTTGCGCCGCCGCGGAGCTTTTGCGTCAGAAATTACGCAGCGAGATAATGCCGCGGTGCATAAAATTTCAAAGCCCGCCGTATGCGATCAAGCGATTAAAATTTCAGGGTGCGATGAGTAAAATGGGCACGAGCAGTCCGTCTGTGCCGTTAAAATTTCAAATCTCGGTTGCCGCACTTTCGCAATTAAAATTTGAGGGCGTACCAAATGCGATCACGCGGCTAAAATTTCAGGGCGCGATAGCCACAGCCGCATTTGCTGCGCGATTGAAATTCGGGTGCCCGCCGCGAGCGGCGCAGTGTCGTAAAATCCGAGTACAGGGGCAGGTCGGATGAACTTTACCTTTTTAAAAATCCTCGTAAAAAAGGAGTTTGCGCAGATCGCAAAGGACCGATCGGCGCTTGTGATCGCATTTTTGATGCCGCTAATTTTGGTCGTGATCTACGGATACGCGATGCGGATGGACATCAAGCCCGTCAAAGTGGGCTTCGTAAGCGATCTGGGCTCCAAAATCGAGCGGGATCTGCTCGGCGGATTTTTGGGCTCAAAATACCTACAAATCCGCGTTTACACGGACTTAGAGAGCGCGAGGAGAGATTTTAAGGCGCACGAGATCGAGAGCATTTTGTATTTTGATCCGCGCTTTGCGGCGAAATTTCAAAGCACTTTGGGCGGACTCGGCGGCGCAAATGGCAGCATAAATTTAAACCTCTCTAGCGACGACAGCTCCTCCACGCGCGGCACAAGTGATATCCAAAACGTGAGCAGCGCCGAAAATTTCCGTCCGCTTGAGGACGACAGCGCGGGCGCTAGCACGGAGAGCGGCATAAACACCTCTGCAGGCGGTACCGGCGCAAGCGGGGAGAGTTCATACGGCAATGGCGCAGCAGCGAGCGGCAGCGGAGTAAATTTAAGCGGCGCGACTGCAAATTCCGGTAGCAGCGCGAGCGATATGGGCGCAAATCAAGGCAGCGTAAATTTAATCGGCGGCGCAGGCGATACGAATACAGACCCTATCGACGGCGCGGACGATCTCCAAAATACGAGCGGCGGCGTCAATGCAAACCCTTCCGCTAACGGTGTAGGCGGCGCGAGCGGCGCTGCAAATAACGGTGGCAGCTCAAGTAATGTAGGAGGCGGTGCGAGCGGCTCGAATAAAGACGGCGCCGAGATTTTCCTTATCCAAAATGCCACGCAGTCGCAGCTTGCGCTTCTTAGCTACGTTTACGTTGCAGGCGTGATCGAGCAGGTTTTGGCGCAAGATTACGGCTTTTTAAACGCAAATTTAAACGCCGCAGCAAGGCCCGTAAGCGTGAATTATCGCAGCTGGTTCAACGAAGCCAACGAATCGACGTGGTATCTCGTATCTGCCGAGTACGTGGGGATTTTGGGGCTCATCTGCCTATTTATGGTCGCAGTCGTGATCTCGCGCGAATGGGACCGCGGCACGATCGCCTCGCTTTACAACTCCAACGCAAGCGCGCTTGAGATCGTCACTGCCAAGGTCGGCGCGTATTATTTCCTAGCGCTTTTGGGCGGCGCGATGACGCTCGTTTACGGGCAGACGCTTTTGGGCATCCCGATCCGCGGCAGCGTGGCGATGCTGCTGGCGACGCTTTGCGTTTTCGTGTTGGAGATGACCTGCCTAGGCATGCTGATCTCGGCGATCTGCAAAAATCAATTCCTGGCGCAGGAATACGCCATCGTCATCGGCTATCTGCCCGTGACGCTGCTTAGCGGCATGATATTCGATCTGCGCGGACTGCCCGCGGCGGTCAACTTCATCGGGCACCTGCTGCCGCCCACATACGCGGTCGAGTCCTTTCGCATCTGCTTTTTATCGGGCGGACAGAGCGCGACGCTGTGGGTAAACCTCGCCATTCAGGCGCTCGGAGCGGTTTTATTTTTCAGCTTGTGTGTGCTTAGCGTAAAAAGGGGTGCGCGATGAAATTTTTAGAATTTCTAGACGCGAGGAGCTTTGGTTTGCAGGCGGCGGAGCGTAGATTTGAAATTTTTAAATTTCTTAGCGCGAAACGCTTTAGCTTGTGGGCGACGGCGGAGTTTTTAAATTTTACGCCAGCGTCGCACAATGGATTTGAAATTTTGAAATTTGTGCCTGAACCGCTGCGCAATCGGTTTGAAATTTTAAAATTTACGCTCGCGCCGCATAAATTTAAACCCGCGTCCATTCCGTTTTTAAATTTTATTTTAAATTTCACTCCGCACGCCAGCGCTTCTAAATTTGAAAATGGCGTTAAATTTAAAGCTGCCGCTAAATTTAAAAGGGACGCGCGATGAACGCTCTGCGAAAATCACTGCTTCGAATTCGCGCACTGATAAAAAAGGAATTTTTGGCGATGTTTCGCGACAAGGGCACGCGCATGGTGCTGATCGTGCCGGTGCTGGTGCAGGCGATCATATTCGGCTACGGCGCGAATTTTACCCCCGAGCAGGTGCGCTACGCGATTTTGGACGATGCCCGCGATGCGATGTCCACCGCGTTGGTACAGCAGATCGCCGCTACGCCGATGTTTAAGACTGAACTTGGCTGCAAAGACCTAACTTGCCTGCGCCGCGCCGTAAGCGAGGGCGAGGCGATCATCGGGATCTATTTCGGCGGCGATTTTGCGAATACGCACGAGATTTTGATCATCGCGGATTCGCGCAATACGACCTTGGCAAACACCGTCATCGGTTTCGTGCAGGCCATAGTGCAGGAATATAACGCGCAGCATTTTGTCAATTTAATCAGCATAAATCCGCGCTATGTTTTTAACGAAAACACGATCACGCGCTACACGATCATGACGGGGATGATTTTGGGACTTTCGATGATTCAGGTGCTGATGCTATCGGCGTTTAGCGTCTCCCGCGAGCGCGAGGAGGGGAGCTTTGATATGATGCTGATGACGCCCGCGAACCCGCTTGAGATGCTAATCGGCAAAGCCGTGCCGCCGGTGCTGATCGCGATCGCGCAGGGGCTCGCGCTGTTTTTGATCTGCGTATTTTACTTTGAAATTCCATTCCGCGGGCGCTTTGCTCATCTTTTTGCGATCATCGCGATCTTTAGCGCCTGCAACGTAGGCATCGGCCTCGTGATCTCGACCGTCTGCAAAACCTCGCTACAATCGGTCGTGAGCTCGTTTTTGTTCCTGCTGCCGTGCATTATGATAAGCGGGCTGATAACGCCTGCGGACGCGATGCCGCGGTGGTTTTACTACATCGCGCACCTAGATCCGATGTATTATGCCAATAACTGCATGTGGCGGATCTATCTGGAGGGCGCGGGCCTGGGCGAGCTGTGGCATCTCATCGTGCCACTGCTGCTGATCGGCGCGGGCACGATGGCGCTGGCCGCGTCGCTTTTTAGAAATAAGCTGGACTAGGGATTTAGATCGGAATTTTAGTTTAGAATTTTGGCTTGGATTTTGCTTCGTAGGAATTTTTGGATTGAACCTTTGCTTAAAATTTTAAATTGATCGCGGATTTCGGCTTGGAATTTTGCCCTAAATTTTGCGTGTTCGTAGCGGATAAAATTAAATCAAAATTCCGCGTCTCCGCCCGATGCGTCGCGCGTCGCGATAAATTTTGCGCCTTAAATTTTAAAAATTTTGCGAAATTCCATCTTGCGAGTAGAGTTAGAATTTAAATCCAGGGTTGCCCGGGCGTCTTGCGGCGGTCGTATCATCTGCGCTCGCCTTGGAAGCAGGCATATTTGCGGTATCTGCGCTCGCCTTGGAAGCGGGCTTTTTCGCATCGTCCGCGTCCGATTTCTTAAAAGTGGCGAGTTTGCTGTAAATGCTCGGTTTTTCGCCGTCCGCGCCTAGCTTGGCGCCGTCAAGCTCGCTAGAATTTTCCGCGCCGCATAACCTTGCGGGGTTGAATTTTATCCATGCTATGATTAGCAAAATCCCCGAAAACGCCGTTACCAGCGACGCTGCGATTAGATACGGCAGCGCGAGGATTACGCCTATTTTAGCTAGCGCGCCCGATACCGCTTCGCAGGGCCATGCCACGGACACCACTATGCCGTAGATTTTAAATAAATCCACGCCGCTAAGTGTGGCTAGGCGGCAGTTTAATACGCCCCAGATTATCACCGCCGCGCACGTCGAAAGGACGTAGAGCAGGGTGTAGAGTAGATCAAGCATCGCGCCCTCTTTTAGCGCTACTACCATGGCGCAGTAGCACAAAATCGCGACGATCGGGATACTTTCTATCAGCCTATAGGTCTTAACGAAGCGCACGCCTAGCGCCTTTTCTAGGCAAACGAAGCAGTCGTAAAATATCGCTAGCGTCGCTAGTAGCGCTAAAACTCTAAAAATCGCGACCGCGTCCTCGTCTATGCTGCTTACGCCCACCGTGCCGCTTATGCCGATGCCTAGCAAAATCACGGCGCCTAAAACTCCGCGGAATTTCGCCTTGCGAAGCAGATCTTGCTTTGAAATTTCTTTCATTTTTATCCTTTGAATTTTCTAAATTTACGCGCTATCTTGCGGCTTTGCTGCTGCGGCGGCGCGCTTGACATTGCTATAACAGCGCGGCTTGGACGTTGCGGTTTAGACTTACAAAAGCGCGCGGTCGCTGCAAAACGAAAGCGCTTTGGCTTAGGCGAGCTTTTCTATCTTGCTCCAAGCTAGCAGATGCACGATGCTAGTTATTATCAAGGCAGCAAACGGCAAAAATTCCTTCAATGACGCGATAATTAAAACCGCATCGGAATCGCCAATTTGCGGCTTGGAGGTAGCCAAACCGAAGGGCCCTGCGCCACATAGCCAATTTAACGCGAAAAAGAAGGCGCAGAGCCACACGTAGATCCGAAAGGTCATCACGCCGCTTACGCGCGCCAAAGAAAAATTTATGCGAAGCCACGCTACGATTATGTAGATTGCGGCTGCGGGCACCGCTAAATTCCATATAGTCTCTTCTATCATCTCTTTTATCGTTACTTCTCTGTAACAACCTGCCGGATAAAATAACAGAAGCGCCACGAAGCAGATGCAGACAATTACGCAGTTGCGGTAAAGCGCTGCCGCCCTTATGCCGCTAAGCATTGAAATTTTGCGGAGCGCTCTTAGCCTATAAATCACCGAGAAACAGATAAGAGCGATAAAAATTCCGCTGATGATTACGAACATTCCGCCCGAAACAAGCCCTATCGCCTTAAAAACCACGAGCACCACCGCCAAAAGCAGATCGATGCCAGTGCTGATCATCCCCTCTTTTCTTGCCTGAGATACGAGATCTTGCATACATAAGCCTTTTTGAAATTTATCTCGAAGTGTAAAACGCTAATCAAACCGAAAAGAGCGAAATTTTATCGTGACAAGAGATTTATGAAATTTAAAATTTAAGCCTCCGCGCTTATCTTTTCTATCTTGCTCCAAGCTAGCAGATGCACGATGCTAGTTATTATGAGAGCGACAAACGGCAGGAGTAATTTAAATAATATGGCGGTGATAGTCAAAGCCGAGCCCGGGTCAATCTGCCGCTCGGAAAGAGCTAAAGCAATGACCGTTGCGTTACATAGTATGTTTAGTACGAAAAAGATGACGCAGAGCCACACGTAGGTGCGAAAAGTACTCACGCCGCTTACTCGCGCCAAAGAAAAATTTATACGAAACCACGATACGATCACATAGGCTGCGGCTGCGAGAAAGATTAGAATTCGCGTTATTTCTCTAAAATGAGACTGGTAAAAATACATACACGTCGTGGTACAGATGCAGACAACTATGCAACTACGGTAAAGTGCTGCCGCGTTTGTGCCGCTAAGCGCCTCAATTTTGTTAAGCGCTCGTAACCTGAAAATCACCGAGGCGCAAATAAAAGCGATCAAAATTCCGCTAGCGATATAATTTGTCATCTCGTCGTCAAAGATTCTTGGTCTGTCGAAAGAGATAAAGCCTACCACAATAAAAACTACGGGTAGCGCTGCTAAAAACAGATCGATTCCAGCGCTAATCATCCCATTTTTTCTTGCTTGAGATACGATATCTTGCATATTAAGCCTTTTTAAAATTTGCCATGAAGTATACATAAACAAACGTAAAGCACAGATTAAACTGCGAAGTTTAAAATTTCAAAATTTCATCGCAGCCAAATTTCGTTGCAGACAAGCACATGCTGCGGAATTTCGGAATTTCATCGGAGCGAGCATAAATTCCGTCACTGGATTTTAAAACGAAATTCCGCCTGTGGATTTGCGGGGCAGAATTTCGCGGCGGAATTTCAAATCTCAAGCGCGGCATACTTTCATCGCACGTTTCGCAAACCGGCAGGTCGCAGGTAGAATTCCGCTATGAGATTTCTGATCGGAATTCCCCGCGGCAAAATTTCACTATGGAATTTAGACTGGAATTCTATGGCAAAACCTCGATATAAAATTTTGATCGGAATTCCAAGACGGCATTTTAAGACAAAATTCCGAGATTTAAATTTAGATCAGGGTAAAATTACACGATTTAAAATTCCACGCCGATTGACGAGTTGCTTTGTCGCGCCGCTACTTCACCTGCGCGCTGAAAATTTGCGTGATGCTGGGGATTTGCTCGCCCGCAACGTCAAATTCCGCCGTTTTGATCTGCACGCCATAGAGCGAGCTAAGCGCGACTTCAGTTAAAATTTTGTTGCTTGCGCCGTAGTTGTAGCTAAGATCATTTCGCAAGATCAGTGTGCGATCGGCGACTGCAAGGGCGTGGTTAGGCTGGTGAGTAGTAAAAACTATGCTCGCATCGCTATTTGAGCGCAGATTTGCGATGAGGCTTAGCACGCGGTCTTGGTTTTTGATATCAAGCGCGCTGGCAGGCTCGTCCAAAAACAGCACGTCGCTGCCGCTAGCTAGGGCTCTAGCAAAGAGCACGAGCTGCCTCTGCCCCCCGCTAAGGGCGTTAAAGCTGCGCTTTTGAAGATGGGCGACACCTAGCGTTTCCAGAGCGTCAAGGCAGATTTGAATATCCTTTTTGCCCGGTTTTGAAAAGAGCGAGATCTCGCGTACCCGCCCCATCAGTACGATGTCAAGCACGCTGTAATCAAATGCGACGTTAAAGCTTTGAGGCAAGAAAGCAAATTTTGCCTTGCGTACGATCTCGCCTTCTTTAGGCTGTAAAATCCCCATCATACACGACATTAACGTACTTTTGCCTTGCCCGTTTAAGCCCAAAATCGCTAATGTTTGAGAGCTGGCAAGCTCGAAGTTTAAGTTGCGAAAGCAGAATTTTTCCGCCTCGTAGTAAAAGCCAGCATTTTTTACCTCAATTAGATTTTGCATTTTTGGCGCTCCTTTTTAGAAGTAGGGCAAAGATTGGGCTTCCGATGAGAGCGGATAGAATTCCTAAAGGAATTTCGGCGCTACTTAGCGAGCGAGATAGATCGTCGATTGCCAGCATAAAGATCGCTCCTGCGATGAAGCAGGCAGGCATTAGCTTCACGTGGTCGCTGCCCGCGATGAGCCTGGTGGCGTGCGGCACTACAAGACCTACCCAGCCGATATTTCCGCTGACGCTAACTTGTACGGCGATCAGAGCGGTGCAAAGCGCTAGGATAGTGCAGCGCAGAAATTTAACGTCCACACCTAGCACGCGCAAATCATCATCATTTAGGCTGAGTAGATTAAACCGCCATCTCAGCGCGATCAAGACTGCAGAAGCGGGCAGGGCGATCGCGCACATCAAAATTACTTTATCATATCCTGCGCTTACGAAGCTTCCTAACAGCCAAAAAACGATATTAGGCAGCACTTCCTCATCGTCTGCCAGATACTGCACCAAGCTCGTAAGTGCGGCAAATACGCCGTTAATGACTATACCTGCTAAAATGAGTGAGAAAATATCAGCGCGTGCTACGAATTTTGCCAAAAGATAGAGTAAAAATAGCGCCGCAAGCCCGAAGCAAAATGCAAAACCCGCAAGCCATAAGCCGCTCAATCCTAGCAAGATACAAAGCGCGCCGCCGAATGCCGCTGCAGTGCTAACGCCTACGATGTGCGGGCCAACGAGCGGGTTTTTAAATACCGCCTGCAAGCTCAAACCCGCGATAGCAAGCGCTCCACCGCAAAGGCTGGAGAGTAGAATGCGCGGAATTCTAACATCCATCATCACACTTTTGGCAGCTTCATCGCCGCCTCCGCTAAAGAGAATTTTAAAAATTTCTTCTAACGGTATATGAAACTGCCCGCTAGCGAGCGAGATTAGCGCCAGCACTACCCAAAAAAGAAGCAGGATTACGTTTAGCATTATTTTTGATATTTGACGCGGTAAAATTTCTCGTAGAATTCCTCTACTTTTTTATCAAAGTTTGCGTCCTTAAAATTTTGCGGATAAAGTTTCATCGCAAGCCATTCCTCACCAAGCGCCATCGCTTCGGCAGTCGGATGACCCCATGCTTCAACGAATTCGGGCATTAGATAAATTCTATCCTCTTTCACGGCGCTAAGACCTTTTAGCGCGGGGTTTGCTTTAAGCTCGGCAGGTACTTGAGGATAGCGGTTTTGCACTAAGATAATCTGCGGATTCCATGCTAAAATTTGCTCCGGCGAAACCTGCTTGTAGCCCTTTATATCTGCAGCGGCGACGTTCGTCGCGCCCGCCCTTGCTAACATTACGCCAGTATATTTGCCACTACCGTAGGTCGTAAGATCGGGATTTGCCATATAAACTCTAGGTCTTTTATCTACGATAAAATTGCTAAATTTGGCATTTAAATCAGCTTGCGATTTTTTAACGAAATCTATTAGTTCAGCGGCATCCTTTTCGTGATTACTTAGTTCGCCTAGAATTTTAACCCCCTCGTAAAAGCCCTCATCGTAAGCAGCGAAGCTATCGCGTTCATCTTTAAAGGTCGGATTTAGCTTAGCTTTTTCCTCTTGTGCAGAGCTAAAAAACGAAATGCCTACGACTGGGATTTTTAACTCCTCCATTTTAGCGATATATTCTTTAGGGAAGTAGTTTACCACTACGACCGCATCAGGTTTTAGACTAAGCAGAGCTTCGTAATTGACATCTTTGATATCACCCGGATTAGGTAGGTTTTTAAAACTCGGTGCCAAGCGATTATACTCCTTGCCTAGGCGCTGCTCCCAGCTTTTTAGGATGCCTACGACCTTATCTTGGGCGTTGATTTCGTTTAAGACATTGAGTGCTTCGTGGTGTAGCACGACGATACGATTTACTTGATCCGGGATTGTGACCTTGCGACCGAGCTGATCGGTAATCGTGCGATCTGCAAAAGCCAGGCTAGCGCAAAGCGCTGCACCAAGAAGGATTGAGTGAAGTTTAAGCATTTTTTCTCCTTGAAAATTCCGCAAAATATGCGGGATTAGAATAGCGGAATTATAGCCGATCGGCATAAAATCCAGATAAATTTTTATATAAATTTCATTTTGTCGTGGGGGATTTCAAATACTTTTGCAAGTCGGAATTTTGTGATTTTACGCAGAATTTTGCTAGTAAAAATTTTTGCCCTTCATATCTAGGCTAATCGGATACTGCCCGATACCCAGCGAAACCGATTGGTTTTTTGATTTATTTTGTAGGCGTCGTCCATAAGCTTTTATTCCAAAGCTCCGCACCCGAAATCCCTTTAACCCTAATCCAAGCGATAATTTCTAAAATTTCAGATAAAAGGATTATCGCGAGTACCATGTACGCTGCAGTTGCACTACTCATTTCCGGCAGTTTAATAAACGAATTGATGATTTCTACAAGTACTAAAGATATAAAATATAACCACGCGTAAGCATAAAAAATTTTACTCTTAGTGGCTTCTCCTAAGTAGCAATATACTATTGCCGAGGCTATGGTGCTGACAATCTTAAACGCTGTAATCGTTACATACCAAATGGTAACAAATTGCGTCTCTTTAATCTCTATAGAGTGATTAAGTCCTATGGCCATAGCCGCTAAAATGCAATAGAATGCCTCCACGAAAGAACCGCCTCGCTCGTGTAAGGTATAATCTAGAGTCTCCAAGCTCACAATATTATTATTCATAGAATGTGGTAAAAGTGAAATAAATACGATAGCCCAAAGCACTCGGGCGATAAAGTTAATCAAATACGCCCTAAATACCTTGCTAGCGGAGATATCCGAGATCATTTTGGTTGCCGAGAGTTTAAAAATCATCGAAGCGAAAATTATGGCGACTATTGCGGCAGCGGCGGCGAAAAACACTCTCATCGTAATGCCGTGCAAAAACTCGCAACAAACCCAAATGATCAGATAAGTGCAGATTGCCAAAACGCTAGAGGTTATACCGCGAAATTTTATGGCGTTTAAAGTATCACGCTTCATTTTTTGCCTTTAGATTTTTAAAATTTTATGGCGGATTATACTTGCGGGGTTTGAAATTTAGATAAATTTTAGAGCACGAGTGGAATTTAAATAAAGCGAAATTTTGAATTAAATTTAATTTTTTGGTTTTGAACGAGGATTGTTTCGGGCGAATAGGCACTAGAAGCTGAATTTTAAAAATATGCGAGCATTTATGAAAAAGTGAGCATTCAAGCTAAAATTGAAATTTTATCAGGAAGGCTTGTCGTAGTACAATGCGCAAATCGCGACGAGTTAAAAGCGCAGCCTACGCACGCAACCTCTAAAGTCCGCGCAATATAGCGTACCCCGGCTTTTAAATTTAATAGCCGGAGTAAAATTAGAGTAAATTTAAACTATTTTACCTCAAAAGCAAATGACGCGATGATCGTCTCTTCGTCGCATTTTTTTGGATCCGAAAATGCGAGTTTATTTCTTGCTTTTAGTATCCAAGGGCCCGGCTTTAGCGCCATTACCTCGATTTCGCCCTTATCGTCAGTCATACCATAAAATGCGCTCATATCTTCCAGAAATCCATCCGGCGCACCTTCAACTGCGGCATTTGCAAGTGGTTTGCCTTCAAACAGCACTTTAATTTTAAACGGCTTATTGGCTTTGAAATTTACCGGATTTTCTAAAGGTACGAGCTCTAGTCGCTCGCCCACGGGCTTAGTTATGAGATCGCCTGCTTGCGTGTTGATTACGCCCTTTGCGAGCATAGTGGCGCGACGGCAAAATTTAGCGTTTTTGATCGTATCTTTCGTGCCGCCCATATGCCATTTGCCGCTTTTATCCTCGGTCCAAAAGGTCGGTTTGTATTGCCCGGTGATGACATAAACGTCGCTTGGCTGCTTCTCGCCTTCAAATTTATAATTTTCGCTTGTGCGTTTCAGCTCGATTTTTTTGCCGTTTTTGTCGGTAACGATCGGGATTTCGAAATTGTTTTCGCGCTCTTTATCGATCGGCTCGCACGTCGCAAATCCGTCACCAAAGCCGATTTGAACTCTTAGCTTGTCATCGTTTTGTCCTGCTAGCCAAAAATCATGCGCGCCTGCTACGCTAAATGCACCTAAAACTGCCAATGCAGCTAAACTTTTCCTCATTTTTCATCCTTTCTTTTAATAAAATTTACTAAATTTAAAAACTATATCTTACGCCGACGCCGAGCGTTCTGCCTTTGCCATAGGTGATCAAGACATTACTCGCTCTGTCGCGTATGTGCGAGAAATATTCTTTGTCGGTCAAATTTTTGACGTAAAAATACACATCAAAGCCATCTTTTAGGTAGCCTACTTTTGCATCCGCCGTAAAATAGCTCTTTTGGGCTAGCTTATTTTGAGCATCGAAGTAGGTCTTGCCTATCATATTTCCGTCCAGTCTCGTATAAATTCCCATCGGAGCGTAGTATGACGCGCCCAAAGAGAGCTTATACTCGGGGTTTTTCTCGATTTTATTACCTTTATTATTCGTGCCGTCTTTGTTGATATAATCTCCGTATTTGGTCTTTAGCAGACTTGCGGCTAAATTTATATCAAGCTCCTTGCTCGCTTTTGCGACGCCTTCAAATTCCACACCCATAGATTTTGATTTATCGGCGTTTGCGGTTGAGTAGATGTTGGGGTTATTGGGGTCGGTATAAAATATATGCGTGCCCTTGATGTCCATATAAAATAGCGCGGTAGAAAATCTAAAGCTCTCATACGAACCCTTTACGCCAATCTCGTAGTCATCGCTCGTCTGTGCGTCAAATTTATTATCCTCTCTACTGCCGCCGGTGGTGTAGAAATTAAAACCGCCGGCTAGATAGCCCTTCGAATACATCGCGTAAATATTTAGCTCGTCGGTGATATCGTATCCAAGTGCGATTTTTGGCAAAAACGTCCTAAATGTCGCTTTTTCGTCCATCGAAAACGCGGGCGCACCGGGATTGTGTCCCAGCTCGTATGAAAAGTAATCGACCTTTGTGTGTTTTCTGATCTGCTGATACCTACCGCCAAGCGTAGCATCAAATTTGCTCGTGATCGGATAGATGATCTGACCGAATACCGATGCTGTCTGCGCGCGATTGATTGAAGGCCAATCCTCGACTATCGTCCTACCGCCGTCGCCGTATTGGTCGCCGATCGGGCCGAAGACTTGCTTTTCGTTTTCGTAATAAAGTCCACCAACCCATTTGAAGCTTTGCTCGCCTACGCTACTAAATCTAAGCTCCTCGGAGAAGGTATCATTTTTAGAATTTAAAAATGTAATTAGCCCGTAGTGATCGGGGTCGAGATAGGTTATTTTACTACCGAAATCCTCGTCGTAAAGCCCGTCTTTTTTGGCTCTACGAAAGGTCGTAGCCGAGGTCGCGTCAAATTTGTCAAATTCATATTTTAGATCTAACGCTCCCGAGCTAGAGGTTTGCTTTACGCGAGCGGGAGTTTCTAAGTTTATATGCTTGGCTTCGCTTTTTGAGATATTGCCAAATCTCGATTTTGGGATAAAAAGCTCGTCGAGCGAGTCGTCCTGGCGGTGAAAAAGGTCGCCGTAAATTTTAATCGTAAAACGATCGGTCGGCACTATCTTTAAATTTAGTCCGAAATTGTAATTTTTCTTGTCGTTGGCTTTATCTCCGTTTAGATCGTTGATGATCCAGCCGTTTTCTTTGGACGCCGAGCCGTTTAAGCCTAAAAATAGTTTATCATCAATCAGCGCGCCGCTGGTTTCAAAAAGATCTAGCATGTATTTGTGCGAGCCGTATTCGGCACCGACGCTGCCACTCCACTCGTTAGTCGGTTCTTTTAAAACGATATTGATGATGCCGCCGATTGAGTCTTTGCCGTAGATCGCACTGCTAGGACCTCGCAAAACCTCGACGTGATCAATATTTGTAACGGGGATATAGGCTGCGTCTTTGTTGCTTTGTGCCACGCCGCTGACATAGACCGTAACGGGGTTAGAACTCGTATATATCGAAGGATTGAGCCCTCTAGTACTGATGCCCTCGTACATCCCGCCACACCGGTAATGTTTGGCATAGTTTTTACCAGCTCCTCGACGTTTTTGACTTCTCGTTCTTGTAGCTCAGTATCACTTACGACGCTGATACTTTGTGGCACATCCTTTAAATTTTCACTTATTTTGTTTGCGGTAACTTCTACTTCGCCGAGATTTACGCTTTGCTTAATTTGTTCGTCGGCTATGGCTGGATTTGCGGCGCTCAATAAAAGTAGGGCGGCTGCAGCTTCAGAGAGAGAGAGAGAGTAAAAACTTTCAAAATTTAACTCCTAAAATCTGATAAAATTTTCGCGTTATTATATCAGATGAGATAATCATTGTCAATACTATTACAATATTAAATTAATGTAGAATATAAGTATGATTTATATTGAATTTAATGTTGCAAATTTAGATACAAAATAGGGCAATACAATAAACTTATTATAATTTAAACAAATACGTTCATAAAATTTATGGAAATGATGCAAAAATTAATAAAATCAAAAAATTCATTTTTATAAATCGTTTACTACATAGAAATCATTAATAGGAAAATATATATCAGTAGTTCATCATTTTTCAATTTTTTGGAGCAAAAGTACTACATTTCTAGATATTCTATATTGAAAACTATAATTTTCAAGTAAAAATTCAATACGAAATTAACGTATAATTATATGAATAATTTCATGTATTTTTAACGCATTCGATGTTTTTATTAATGGTTTTTATTAGAAGAATTTTTACATAAATCTATATTTGATAATTTATGTGACTTCAAATGAAATCAGCAAGACGATGTGCTTTCTGCAAGAATTAAAATAGATAAATATCTGAATTGAGTGGAAATGAAATTTCGCTTATGGTAAGGAGTTTAAATTTGAAATATGGAGAAGTTATGCGCCTAAAAACGCCCTCTTTTATTCAATAACCAGGCGCATTAGATACATATCCTCGCCGTCGATTACGCTGATTTCGGAGCTTTTGCAGCTCGGACAAGAAAAGTCATTCTGCATCAAATCTCCGCTAAAACCGCAGTTTTTGCATTTTACGACAATCTCTTGGGTATGAATGATAAGATCCGCATTTTCGCAGACGGTGCCTACGCGAAAGACTTCATAGCAGTTTTGCAGATAATGCGCCTCCACGCCGCTTAGTCGCCCTATTTTTACATGCAGCTCCCTTACCTGCGGACTTTTCGAACTAAATGCATCGTAAGACGCCTGTGGATTTGCATCTAAATTTTTATAAAAATCGCCGTTTTTGTCGTTCGAGTCCGTATTCGCAATGCCCGTATTTTCGGTATTCTCGGTGCCCATGCCAGTATTCGCGGAATTCGTATTTTCATTGGCGGTATCGTCGGCGATGTCACAGCTATTTTTATCGCCCTGCTCGGCCGCGCCTTTTTTATTTGCTTTTTCGGCATTTAGCGCCTTTTCACATAGCGCAACAAGATCCGCTACGATCGATAGTTCATGCATTTTTTCCTCTAAATTTTACGGCCGCGCCGTATTCTATACGAAATTTTGTTATAAATTTAAAAATACGCTTGAAATTTAGGCTTAAATTTGCCGAATTTGCACGCAAATTTAACAAATCCGCGGCAGTAGTTCGCCTTTCGGAAGCTCCAAAAATCGCTGCGAGCCGTAGGCGTTTTGCAAAATCACTCGCCCTTTTGCCGCATGCGGAGTTTGAAATTGCCCCGCCCTATTTTCTGATACCGCGCCCGCGTCACTCACATCCACAGATCCATCATATGCACTAGGTCTAGGCGTCAAAGCGCCCTTAAATTCGCCTTTGTCGTGCCCTACTTCGCGTACCTCGCCGATGATTGCGGCGTTTGCGTCAAATTCGCGCAGTATCTCAAGCGCCCGATCCGCCTCGGCATCATCTTCTACGATCGCTACGAAAGTTCCTTCGTTTGCAAGCTCGTACGGCTCAAAGCCCAGCAGCTCGCACACGCCCACTACTTCGTCGCTGATTTTGATATCCTCTTCGCGCACTAAAAATTCAAGCTCGCTGGAGCTTGCGAATTCGTTCAAAACCGCGCTGAGCCCGCCGCGCGTCGCGTCTCGCATCGCCTGGATTTTCACGCCTTGCAAGATCAGCTTTTCGACCGCAGCGCAAAGCGGTTTGCAGTCGCTTTGTAGCTCGCTGTTTAGCGCGATCTCGTCGCGCGCCGCGAGTATCACCGCCCCGTGCCGCCCGATGTCGCCGCTAAGCAGGATTTTTGCGCCCGCTTTGATGTTTTGCACGCGCGCAGGTCGCAAAACACGGCCGATGCCGCTAGTGTTGATGAAAATTTTATCGCATTTGCCGCGCGGCACAACCTTTGTGTCGCCGCAAACGATACGAACGCCACAGCTTCGCGCAGTGCTAGCCATCGAGTCCAAAATGCGTCGCAGATCGCTTAGGCTAAGCCCTTCCTCGATGATGAGCGCGCAGCTTAAAAACAGCGGCTTTGCGCCTACCATCGCAAGGTCGTTGACAGTACCGCAAACGGCGATCTTACCGATATCGCCGCCGTTAAAAAACAGAGGCGTGACGACGAAACTATCGGTGCTGAAAGCTAGCTCACCGTCGAAACTAGCCGCCGAATTCAGAGCAGAGCTCGGCGTCACGCGGTCAAAATCCGCCCCGGCGTCTAAATTTAGTATCGCGCTGTCGTTGTTGGCGCGCAAAATTTCATTATCAAACACCGCAAAGATCGTCTCGTTGATGAGCTTATTCATCTCTTCGCCGCCGCCGCCGTGGCTTAAAAGTATAGTTTCGTTCAAATTTTTCCTTTTCACTCGGTTTTAAAATTTTAAGCCCGTATTCCGCAGCCGAACAAGCCGTGCCGCTACGGCGCCGCGCAAAATTTTAAAGTAAAATTTAGCGCGACGTTTTACTTCGGTTAAAATTTTAAAGCATGACTTGTTTTTAAAATTTACGCTCTGCTAGCCGGATACTGCGCGCAAAATTTAGCCCGCGTTTTTGACGTCGCCGTATTTATAGTATGCCGCGCATGCCCCTTCGCTTGAGACCATGCACGATCCTATCGGGTTTTGCGGCGTGCAGTGCTTGCCGAAAACCTTGCAATCATAGGGGCTTTTTTTGCCGCGCAAAATTTCGCCGCAGATACAGGCCTTGCTCTCGGGAGCGCTCTGTACGCTGCAATCAAACTGCACCCTGGCATCCAGCGCCGCGTACTGCGGGCGCAACTTCATGCCGCTTTTTGGAATTTCGCCGAGCCCTCGCCACGGAAAATCGCAAATTTCAAAATATTTATCTATCAAATTTTGCGCTTTTTGGTTTCCGCCCTCTTTTACGACGCGCTCGTATTCGTTGAAAACCTCGTAGGTGCCGGCGTTTTGCTGCTCTACCAAATTTAACACGCCCGCCATTATGTCAAGCGGCTCAAATCCGCTTACGGCGATCGGCTTTTTGTAATCCCGCGCTATGCTCTCGTAGGCCTTTGCGCCGGTGATCACGCTTACGTGGCTAGGCCCTAAAAACGCGTCTATCTGCACGTCCGCGTCGTCTAAGATCGCTCGCACGGGCGCGGGCACTGTTACGTGGTTGATGTGAAAAAAGAGATTTTTTAGTCCCAGGCTTAGCGCCTTATCGATCAGCACGGCACTCATCGGCGTCGTCGTCTCAAAGCCGATCGCAAAAAATATCACCGTTTTTTGCGGATTTTCCTGCGCGATCTTTATGCAATCAAGCGGGCTATAAAGCGCTCTGATGTCGTGCCCCTCGCTGCGCAGCTTCTGTAAGCTTGTGTGAGAGCCCGGTACGCGCAGCATGTCTGCTAGAGTGCAAAAAATACTCTGCGGCATCGCGGCGAGCTTGATCGCCTCGTCGATACGACTGCGCGGCATTACGCACACCGGACAGCCGGGGCCGTGGATAAATTTTATATTGTCGCCGACCAGGCTCGGAAGCCCGAATTTCATGATCGAGTGCGTGTGTCCGCCGCAAATCTCCATAATATTTAGCGGCTTTTTGCTTTTGGAAATTATCAGCTTGCTAAGCGCTAAAATCAGCTCCTTATCCCTAAAATCCTTGATTAGATCCATTATTTACCTTAAATTTTACGGGTTTACAAGCCGCTTTAATTCTCTGCGCCGGCTCTCGGCTCTATGCTTTCATATACGGAGCTCTCTTCCGCCCTCATCTGCTTTGCAATCTGCTCGTAAATTTCGATACTCTCCTTCGCTCGCTGCGTATCGATCTTCTCCATCGCAAAGCCCACGTGGATCAGCACGTACTCCCCGACTTCCGCGGGCTCGGGAAGCAGATCCAAGCTCACGCCGCGGCGCACGCCCAGAGTCTCCACAGTCGCGAAATTATTTTCGTCGATCGAGATAATTTTTGAAGGGATTGAAAGACACATTAACGAAATTCCTTCTTGTATTGTAGGAATTTCAGCCATTTTTCCACGCCCTCGCCGCTTTTGCTATCAAGCGCGATGACGTCGGCTTTCGGATTGAGTTTGTGTACCTCGCGCACTACCTCCTCCATATCGAAGTCAAAATGCGGTAGCAGCGCTGTTTTGGTGATTACGACACAGTCTGCGCGGCGAAATATCACGGGATATTTTGCGATTTTATCGCTACCCTCGGGCACGCTTAGAAGCACTACGTTCAGGTGCGCGCCTACGTCAAATGCCGCAGGGCAGACGAGGTTTCCGACGTTTTCTATGAAAACCAGATCCAAGCCTTTCGTATCGATATGATGAAGCCCCTCGTGAACCATAAAGGCATCCAGATGGCAGGTTTCGCCGGTGCTGATCTGATGGGCCTGCGCGCCCGCTTTTATGATGCGATCGGCGTCGCGGTTAGTTTCCAGGTCGCCCTCGATGACGCCGATTTTAAATTTGCCGCTTTTGATAGTGGCCTCAAGTAGCGTCGTCTTGCCGCTACCGGGGCTACTCATCAAATTTAAGCATAAAATTTTATCCTCATCCAGATGGGCTCTGTTGTGAGCGGCCTCCTCGTCGTTGGCGCTTAAAATTTTACTCATCACCTCGATCGTCTTGGCATCGCTGATAGCGACATTTGCGTGGATATGATCGTGCGCGTCGTGCTCGTGATCGACCCCAGCCTCATGCATATGGGCGTGGGAGTGGACGGTGCCGTCCGCGTGGGTGTGGAGATGCTCGTGCGAATGAGCGTCATGAGTATGGCCTACTGAACAGCCGCAATCTTTACACATTTTTTATCCTTGGAAAATAAATTTTGCGCGTAAAATACCACGTTTTTGCTTTAAACGGCGTAAATTTGATAAATTTTGTATCGAAGTGCAAAATTTTATGAAATTTAATGAGGCTTGAAATTTACGTGCTTCGTTTTCGTCTAAATTTAATGCGTTGTTTACGAAGGCTCGCCGCCAAATTTAAAGTTTGCGAGCAAAGATGCTGTTTTAAATTTAATCGCCTGCTCACAGATTGCAAAGCTGCACGCCGTAAATTTAGGGCTGCGCGGCTTTGCAGCGGGCTCAAAACAATAAAAAGTCGCCGTAGATAGGAGCGCGAAATTCAGGGCTTGCGAGCTGATTTTACCGGCGCCCTACAATCTCGCGCGTGCTCTCTCCGGCGTGCCGAACATCGTCGCGGCGACCATTTTCATATCGATTTTGCGCTAGTTCGGTTTTGAAAATGCGGCACGAAAGCGGCTCCTATAAAATTTAGTCGCGAGCTGTGCTGATCTCGCGCCAATGCGTAAATTTAAACCCGCGGCAAGAGCGCTTTTGATTAAAATTTATAAAATTTCGCACTCGCCGCGCAAATTTAAACAAATTTTATTTGCACGCCTTGCGTAGCCGCCCTACCCGAATTTGCTACTTGACCTCAAAATCGCGCTGCACAACTCGCAAAAGTCGCGCAGCCTACGTTTAAATTTAGAAGCACATAAATAGAAGCGCATAAATTTAGCGCGACGCGCTGTTTTTAAAAACGTGCAAAAGCTCTACGCTTCGGTGATAATCGCCTTTACGAGCTTGGAAAATTTCACCCCTTTTAGCGCGCCGATTTTGGCGCTGAGCCGCTCGATTTTTGAAATTTTATCCCGCATCGTGATCTCCTCGAAGCAGTGGCGCTCGTCGATGTGAAAGTGGCTGGTGCTGACGATGGTGACATTTGCGTGGTGCTCGATCTCTACGAGCTGCTCGATCAGATCGCTTTGGTGATGATCGTAAGCGATGCAAAGCACCCCCACGCAGTCATCCTCGCCATCTCCGTGAAGTACGCCCTCGACCATCTTTTCGCGTATGAGATCGCGGATAAACTCGCTGCGGCTTAGGTATTGCTTGGCGCGCACCATCTCGTCGAGATCCTCAAAAAGCTTCGTCGGCAGCGAAATGCTAAATCTTACGGCGCTCTCTTTTTCCTCTTTTTTCATAGCTCCCCTCATTTCGCGTATTTTGAACGTAATTTTACCGAAATTCCGCTCAAATAGTAATAATTTTGCGCTAATTTGGCTTATTCTTTAAAATTTAAAGCTCCAAAGCATCGTACGTATTTTGAAATTTTGCTCGCGATTTCGCGTTGTATTTTAGTGCTAGCGCGATAAAATTTACCGGTGCTACGTTATTTTAAATTCTACCCCATTGCGATTTTGCGTCCAAATTTTAAAAGTCGGGCGCTAAATAGCGTCTTAGCTTGAGATTTGCGCAGTATCTACCACGCGCTGCGGTAGAATTTTGCATCGATTGCCATAATAGTGCGCCGTGACGCTATGGCAGGCAACGGCGCGCCGTTAAATTTTAAAATTTAACGTTTTGGCTACGACATATGAAGACGGCAAGGCGTAAATTTGTTCGCTGATTTTGCGATTTTAGAAAAACTAGCCGCGGTGGATTTTATCGCCCGTAGCATTAGAATTTACGCAAAGAGCAGGCAGGGTGCAGAGCCATCAAATTTAGCGGCGAGATGAGACTAATAAATTTTACAAAGAGCGAGCTTAACGGCTATAATTGCGTTTTTTGTGGACGAGCTTAGCGCGAAATTTCGCTTAGATACGCTGCGAGCTGCCCGTATGCGATGCCGCTGTCGTTGCACGGGATCTCGCGATTTAGATGAAATTTGATGCCCCGCGCGCGCAGCTTTTCGCACGTAAGATTTAGAAGTGTGGCGTTTTGAAAGACCCCGCCGCTTAGCACGACCTCCAGCCCCGCGCCCTCGGCGAAATCGGTGATGAAATTTGCGATGGCGTTTATAAATTTCGTCGCGGCCAAGCGCGGCTCATCGCTCAAAGCCTGCAAAAACGCCTCTTCGTAATCGATCACGTAGCATTCGCCGCCAAGGCTCCACGGTGCCTCGCCATCTGAGGAATTTGCCGCGGC
>NZ_CALLWC010000040.1 GCF_938015785.1 uncultured Campylobacter sp.
GAGAAAGGCGGGACTTGCAGAAATTCCAGCGGTTGTAAGGGAACTTACTAAAGAACAAAACATGCTCTTTGCGATAATAGAGAACATGCAAAGAGAAGACTTAAGTCCTATAGAGGAAGCCGAAGGCATTAAAAATATGATTGAAATTTTATAAATTATTTTACTCGCTGATATTTTTTATCCTTAAGATAAAATTTAAAACAACTTAAACAAATATTGTGTAATATTTCAAAAGTATCTTGACCTAAGGCAAAATATGGAAAATATATTTTTAGAATCTTACGACGTATTTAAGGTATCGAAAAATGTGAGCAAGCTAAAAATTTACAACGACTTTCTAAGAGACAACAAAAGATACTCCGTAACGCGCTGTTATTATGTCATAGTCGTGGATAATACCTTTTTGACCTACTCGCATTTGATGATTTATGAGGATTTGCTTTATCTTCTGTATTCGCAGAACAAGCTAAAAAACGGCGATTTTTCGCTGACGCTTAAAAAATCGGAGCTCGCGAAAAAATTTAAGACCGACATTACCAAAAGCGCAACCGAGACGATAAGGCGCTTTTATGAGATGCAGCAAGTAAAAATCACTATTTTCGTAAAAGACAAAGTCGAAAAACAGATGAATATCATAGAGCGTATCGACGCACCCGTGACCGAAAAATACGGCGACATCCCCGACGAGATCAATATCTCGCTGAATTCCGAGTTCGTGCGACTCTACCGCTGCACGTATCTGGATAAGATCGAGTATTTAAATAGCTTTGATATCGAGCAGGGCAGCTTCATCCGCTACTTTATGCAGCACGAGCTAGACGGAGGTGTCAAAAGCTCTGCAATCATCGATAAAATGGGCGTTACGACGTATCTGCCCTTTACTTATAAAAAGCGCTTCGAGCAAGAGATCGCGAGGGTGAGCTTTTACTATAAAAATGAGAAATTTTGCATAAAAGACGGCTTCGTCGTCATCGAAAACCACGAAAACAAGGCGATAGATAATCAAAACGCGTCGATTGAGCTTTTCGGCGTGATATACGAGCAGATAACGCAAAATTGCACCAAAGCCGTTACGCTAAACGAGCAAAATTTAGCGAAGTATTATGCGCGCTTCGGTAGGTTTGAGACAAGTCAGACGGTGTTTAAAATTCTAAGCAACATGGAGCTCATGCTAAATCAATCGATGCAGAAAGAAAACGCGAAGATCGCCTGTTTTTCGCACTTTTTTGAAAGTATCGTCTGTAAAAACGGCAATGAATTTGAAATTTTGATCGAGCTAAATCAAAAGGGTTTTGAGTATATCGTATCGCGTAGCGCAAATTTGGACTTTTGGAACGTCGAAGCCGCAGACTATGGACTCACGCCGTACCCTGCAAATAGCTGTGCGACAAACGGCAAACTGGGGTAAATTTAAGTCGGTAAATTTTAAAATCTATCCGTAAAATACGGGAGTACGCCCGCTGCATCAAGGACAAGGCGCGGGCAAAATTTTAAAAATTTACTCCTGCGTCCTTAGCTCGGCGATGAGCCCGTCAAGCTCGCCGCTATTTTGCGCGCTCAAAAGCCGCTCGTTTATGAGCCGCATTTGCGCCGAAAACTCACTATCAAGCATATCTGCGACGAAATTTTCGCTCTCGCTCTTATCCGTCACCGGATACATATCGCGCCATATGTCGGTTATCCACCAGCCGCACTTCGAGACGCAGGTAAAGTCCTTCAAAACGCCCGTCTTTAGCTTCATCATCACTTCGTCGGTTTGCTTGATCTCGCTTGCGACAAAGTCTCTGTGGATGCCGTCTAGGCAAGTAAAAATGCGGTGTCCTAGGCTTTGGACGCTGTTTTCGGAGCAGATCCTAAACTGAAAGACGCTATCTTTAAAATTTAGATCGGATAAGCAGATTGGATGCTTTTGAGTAAAATTTGGAAACGAATCAAAGCTCCTGTCGTCGATGCTAAGCGCCCAGCTCGAGTTTGGATTTTTGCGGGCAAACTCGCCGAAACTAAGCCTGATAAATTCTTTATAGCTTAGCTCCTCGGCCGTAAAAAAGTCGTAGTTAGAACAGTTTACAGCTTTAAAATCTTTAAATTTCATATCTTTCTCCCGTAAAAATACCGTTTCAAATTCTATTGAGACGGTATTGTATCATTTTGCGGGATTTATTTTTATTAATCCGAATAAATTTAATCAAGAATTCGCAGCTCAAATTCCAACTAAAGCTTATTGCCATATTTTGGATAGTGTTTGCACATGCTAAATAGTAAAATTTAATGACATTTGAAATATCTTGAAGAAATTCCGCCGCTTGGAATTTCGCACCGCAGAATTCCAAGACCGAACTTCCAAGGTAAAATTCTGCGCATAGGATTTTAGTGCAGAATTTTACTCGCGATAAAGCCTCGCCAAATATGGTACAAAAGCTCCGTTGAAACCGAAATCTTGCGGATTTGTGGCGCCTAAATTTACGCGCCGCACACGAAGTTAAATTTTAATTCGCGCTGCGAAATAAATCATAAAATTCTATTTCACCAGCTCGTAATTATACTCTTTCGTGCCGTCGAGTAGATTTGTGACGTTGTATCCTCGCTCGTTTAGGGCTTTGGCTAGCTTAGCGCTGCGGTTACCGCTGTAGCAGTGCGTGATTATCTTTTTGTCTTTATTGGCCTCAAGCACGTCCTTGTAGTTTTCTAAAGGCTCGCCGTCAGGAATATTTATCGCGCCCTTCATATGCCCCGCGTCGTAGTCTTGCTTCTGCCTAGCGTCGATGATCAGCACGTTTGGATCATTTGCTATTTTCAAAAATCTCTCCGCGTTTATGCTGCCGACTTTATACAGCTCATAGTCGTACTGCTTCACGCCAGGCGCGTTCATAAGCACACTGAAGCCTTTTTGTTTAAGCAGATCAAGCGCTTTGCCGCTGCGATTGCCCGTATTGCAATAAAGCACGACGTTTTTATCCTTGTAGGCGTTTATCTCATCCAGCCTGCTTTCAAGCTCTCCAAGCGGGATGTTGATCGCGTGTTTTATGTGGCCTGCAGCGTACTCATCTGCACTTCTAACGTCAATGACTAGATAATTTTCTTTCGCCCTATTATCCTCCTCTATCGCCGATAGCGCCGCGCCGCTTATAGCGTAGCCGCTAGGTTGCTGCGTCTCGGCGCCGCAAGTCGCAAAAGATCCCAATGCCGCCAGTAAAACCGCGCTTTTTAAAATTTTATGAGAAATAAATTTCATATGTTTCCTTTAAATTTTTAGCTTTTAAATCGGGGGATTATATCGAAATTTTAGCTAAATAGTGTGAATTCGTGCGAGGCGTGTTAGATTATTCTAGCGTAAGATTTGCTGATATGAAAACTCAATGGAGCCTCAAATGAAAAGCTTTTTCTAAAATATCTTAAGGCTCACGGACAAAGATACTTTGCGTAAATTTATCTTTTAGAGACGGAGCAACAAATTCAAAAAAACTCACATTTGCCCGAAGGTAAATTTTATGCTTTTGCTAATTTTCATTATTTTTCAAGTATAAGTAAGATATAATCTCGAACTTTTTTGAGGCGCAGTTGCACCCTTAAAGGTAATTTGAAGATGGTGTCAAGAGAGAGACTTGAACTCTCGACCTCCGGCTTATGAGATAAATTTTTAAATATCGCTTAAAGCCCTGCTACATCGCCATTACAAACAACTTTTCTCAATAAGCACTAGCCAAGTGTCCCACTTTTGTTCCACTGCAAATCCATGGTACACCTAAAAAACCGCAATGGAATTTATTACTACCGAAGCGTCATCGCACCAAACGCAAGAAAAGTCTTAAAGTGCTCAAGAGAGCTATCTTTCTCCTTGGGGACTTGTTCCATATTAAAAGCCAGAAAATCTGCTAGAATTTATGATAGATATATCTATCTCATAACAAAGGCAGTTGATATGAAGCTAAATCAAGGAATTATAGATTCATTAGTTGATAGTTTTATGCAGGCAAAGGTGGATAATAGTATAAAAGAGCATTCACTTTATGATAAAAAGATAGATATTGACTTTGCAGATGCGCTAAATAAGCATTTTAAAGAGGCTTTAAAAGATAATACCTTCCCTGATTTACTTAATAAAAGTAATGAGACTTTAAATAGCATGGCTAAAATTTTATCTAATAGTCTAGATAAAGCCATAGATCAAGATGATAAAGCCAGCATAGCTCAAACCCTGCTTGAAAAACATATATTGTCCCTAAACTACCTAATATCAAAGCTCGATAAGAGCGCAAACCTTGTGTCTAAAAGACTTAAATTCTTAAGCAAACAAGATGAAAGTTATAAATTTGAGCCAACTGGTATAGATAGCTTCCAAGATAATATCAATGCTCTAGATGAAGCAAATGGGCTACCTCTTAAAAAAGAAGATATCAAAAGTCTAGCTAAAAATTTCTCACATGCCATAATGGCAACTGCTGAGCAACAATACGGACTTAACACTCCTTTTAAGCTAGTAAAAACAAAAGGTGATGAGAGGAGTGCAGAGCAGATACTATCTGCCAATAGTCATCTAATAGGCAAACGCATAAAAGTTGGAGATAGTAGCTTTGCTGTGGGCAGCTTAAATGATGAGGCAGTCCAAGAATACGAGATAGTGCCATGTTCTCCTAGTCAAAGAAAGGTAGAGAGTAGAGAGATCATCACACTAAAAACAGCATTTGAAAATTTTACAGCTAATACTAGCGTGAGTCAAAAGTGGTCAAGTAGCACTATGGATCTGGTAAATATTGTAGGCAATATATTATTTAAATTTTTTCATCCGAACAAGGACATCACAACCATATCACGAGATGATCTACTTAAATTTAGAAATACTTTAGCCCTCATACCAACCAAGCTAAACCAAAAAGCCAAATATAAAGACAAAAGCCTAGAGCAGATAATACGCATAGGCAAAAATGATGCCAAACTATCACAAGTAACCATACAAAAATATATGATAAGAGTAGTGCAGTTCTTTAAGTATTGTTATAACAGCGACTACATAAGTAAGAGCATCATAAATGACCTAAACGTAAAAGTGGAGATAAACCCAATGGAGCGCAAGGTGCTACCTTATAGCAAGGAAGAGGCTAATGCTATCTTTAAAATAGTCCAAAATTTTAAAGAGACCAACAAGTCACCAAGCAATCGCATAAGCGCAAATGATCTATACTATATAACCATGATAGCAGCATATAGTGGCATGAGGATAAATGAGATAGTTCAGCTAAGAGCACGTGACATAGTGCAGCACAATAATGTGCTTTGCTTTAGTATAAATAGAGATGATGGCAAGAGCACCAAAAATATAAATTCCATAAGGCTCGTGCCAGTGCATAGCAAGCTAATAGAGCTTGGACTAATGGAGTTTGTAAAACAAAGAGCTAGTGCAAATAAAAGCATCTTCAAAGTAAGCAATAAAGACTTTTCAGAAATTTTTAGATCGCAAATACAACGAAAGCTAATAAGTAGCGACAAACAAAAGACTTTTTACTCGTTTAGGCACTATTTTATAGATACGCTTGTCCAACAAGAAGTAGAGCCAAATATCATAGCTCAAATAGTAGGGCATGAGAAGCAGTATAAAATTTTACTTGGAACATATGCTACAAATATAAATGCTAGTGTATTAAAAGCAAAAGTAGAAATGGTGTGCTATTAGATATTTTAGATGTATGGTTTATATGGATACATGCTTTCTTCTATAAACCATAATCTATTGCTTGATTTTAAATCTAATCCTTTATATTATGCTCTTTAGCATAGCTTAATATTTTTTGCCTAAGATCTTCAGGGAAGCTATCTCTATACATCGCTGGTGTTAAAGGGTTTAGCTTTTTATCTAATTTACCAGCCTCATATAGTCTTGTTAGCTCTTCTGGTGTGTTATAGTATGGTGCATTAGGATATCCCTCTGGTGGGGTTAGAGACATTATTTTAGCTTCCAGTAGGGTGGAGTCGATGTAGAGACTTAAATCGCGATCGTCCCATGTGTTTGGATAGCCAACTTCGTCAAACTTTTCCTTATAATCTTCTAATACTTTTTTTGAGTATTTTACAAATTCTTCCCTTGTAGTCTCGTTTGCGTCAAGGTCTCTAGGGTCTAATAATTTACCTTCATCTTCTACTAATTTTCTTAAATGTCTATGGATTGAGCCGTCTGGATTGTTAACAACCCCGCCCCTATTAAAATCCATCACGAAGTAGCTTCCTACTATCTCATCTAGATAAGGTATCATGCCATATTCATCTAGTGGGGGATTTTTAGCTAGTTTTCTAAATTCTTCTGCCATTTGTAAATTTTTGTTTAGACCTACTAAATAGGTAGAGTATTCAAATAAATCAGCTAATGCTTCTAGGGCTCCGTCTTGACCAAGCTGAGCTGATAAAAACATTGATTGATATGCTCTTGCTTTAAATCCTGCATAACCTAGTCCAACCCCTCCTACAAATCCTCCCATATCTCCCAATACTCCTGCACATATATTCCACTCTGCTGCAAATAGTTCTGATTTTAGAGTACCTTTGTGAGAATTTACTTCATCATAAATTTCAGCATACTCTGGCTTTGTTAGTTTGCCATTGCTATCCACTCTACCTATGGCATCATCTGGTATATCCATCATAGTGCATTTTAGATTGCTTCTTTTTACTAGATAGATATATCTATCTCTCTTATCTTTTAAACTTTCATAATAAGCTTTTTCTGTCTTAGTCCAAGGAGCTATCTTATTTGAGCTTGGTTTATAGCTAATATCTAGCCATGGTTTAAATGATAGATAGTCTGTTTGACCTAGAGAATTTGGTTTAGGGTTATAGTATAGTGGTTTATAGTTTTTGTATGGGGATGAGTCTAGGATGGAGCGGGCTTCTAGGACTAGTTTAGAGGCTTCTTTATTTGCAATCCTGCTTTTGGCATCTATTTTACTATCTGGCTTTGCCACTATTAAATTTGTATTTTTATCAAGCCAGACTTCCTTTTCATTGGGTGCTATGACTGTATATATATTGCTTTTATCCATTGTTTTTCCTTTATTTATAAATAATGCTGACGTTGCCGCTACTAAAATAGCTATGATGATAAATATGATCTTCTTCATCTCTTATCCTATATATAGACCATCTTCCATTACTATGGTGGTGGCTAGACGACCTACTAGGCGAGGGGGTATAGTGTGGTCACTATCAGCATTTGCCTTTTTACACCCCACATATATACCCTTTATGTTATTGTTACCTATAATATCAAGAGCTTCTACTAGATCTCTTGAGAGGTTGCGGTGAGTATTGCCATAGTTGGTGTTAAAAATTCCTAGTCTAAGCATATATATAATATTTGCAGCCTCTTGATAGGCATCTATCGGATATTTTGGTTTGCCTGCTGCTTTATTTGGCAATGCGCCATCCTTGTAATTATTGTATATCTCTTTCTCCTCTTTCACATCCAAATTTAACTTCCTTATCTCTACATCAGATTCAGTGTATCTACTTCTAGCATATTTAAAATATCTTGCATCTATCTCATTACCAGCTCCTCTTAGCTCATCTAAGCATAGATAAGCACTAAGGTTATTTAGTGCTAGTTTAGAAGCTAGGTTAAAAGATAGTTTGTTTTTCTTATGGTCTATGTCATAGTACATAAATGAGTTATAGTCTAGTCCTCCACTACTTATATTAGCTCCTAGAAATAGTCTATTTAAATTTAGACTTATATAGTTTTGATAGATCATTACTGGATAGTAGCAATATGTATTTGTACTATTTTTATCATAGGCTTCTTTTATGGACATAGGTTTATATGAGATATTATTTAGTGCGTAAGCTTCATTAAATTTATATGTATATCTTGTATGCATTATCTCTTTGTAGTTCTCTTCTAGTTTTTCGTATGAGGTTTTCCAGAGTTCTAATGCACCACTGACCATAGAAGCACCTATGCTCTTACCCAATGATCCTGCATAATCTTTTATTAGCCTCTTTATCTCTTGAAAATCTGTATAGCTAAATCTATGAGTATATCTCATAAAGGTATATGTTGTGATCTCTGTATAGGTTATACTTAGTTTATAATACTCCATTGCCATATGAAGCCTAAATGCATTCGAAGCTTGAATGATTAGATTAAGCTTTGAATGTTGTAAAACTACACTTGTAGTTCTTAGACTTGTTATTAGTAAGATATATCGATCTATCTCTTTAGTCTTTCTTGCACCAAGTAGGCTTTTTACTAAATTTAATACCCCAAGCTCATCAAGAAATGTTTCTCTTAGTGCCTTTGCATCTTTATTAAATATATAAGAGCCAAGTGATTCATATATCTTAGATATGCCATCTTCACCAACAAATTTTGAAAGTGGAAACACCTCTTCTATAGTAGTTTTTACTAATAATGAGGTTACCTCTTTATTTATATCTCTATCATTGCTATATGCTATATCTTTTAAGTTTATAGCCTCTTTTAGAGTGTTTTTATTCTTAGCAGCTATAGCCTCTTTTATAGTAGCTTCATCTTTTTTATAGTTTTCATCTATCTTATCAGCTTGTTCTATAAGAAGTTTCATTAGATCTTTTTGCAAAGGATCTTTGATATCTGCATTTTTACCAACTTCATTTTCTGCTAAAAGCTCTTCAACGCTAACTATATCCTTGTTATTTACTCCATCCATATATTTAGAAATTTCTTCTATACATAGATACTCACCACTTTTTAGACCACTATTTTTTACTGAGTCTTTGTAGAAAAATAACTTTAAATCTCTATCAAAAACTCTTATTATAGAGTTTGAGTGTAGGGCTTTTATTTCATCATCTTCTATTACTATATATTCATCACCATCTTTAATGCTTTTCTTTATCATTTTTTTTGAATAGCTTTTAGTTATTATAAAGTAAGCTACGCCAAGAGATAGTGCCTCTATGAAAGAGTAGCGTTTTGGGAGGGTTTGTATTATACGTTGCATTTGTGATTGGTATTCATCTGCGGTTGATGAGCCATTTTTTATATCATCTATAAGTTGGCTTGAGATATTGCTATTGTTATATGCTTCAGCCTCTCTTCTGTTTAAGGCGTTTTCATTTACCTTATCAAATACTGCTTTAAAAGAGAGAGTTACCTTTTTCATATACTCTTCTTCGCTTTTTTTGATCTTCTCCATATCATTTGGTTGCTTAACATAAGCATTTACGTGAGAGAAATTTGTCTTAAATAACTCTTCGTATTTGGTGTAATTATCAAGATAGTTAGTATCATCTTGATAGGCGATCTCTTTAAATTCTTCCCTTTTTTGCTCTATGTTGTCTATATATTTTTTATCTATCCTTGCAAATGGAGATAAATTTAAGACAAGAGTTGATTTATTGTTTTCTTTATTGATATTTATGCTGTACTGGCTGTAATCCTTAATAGGACTTAGGGTTTTTATGTCAGTAAATTTTTGTTTTACTAGGTTGGATTTGTTGGGTCTATTTAGCCCGTCTTCTATCACTTGATCTAGGCATTTACTTATTACTTCTTCTCTTAGCCCTGCACTTGATCTAAAAGGAGAATTTGAAAGAACGATATAGTTTTTATTTAAATTAGAAAAGTCCTTGCTATTCATCTCGTCGTTTGTAGATTTGCCGTTTTTGTTAGACTTATCTGATATTAGATTGGCTAGTTTTACGGAATTAAAATTTGAAGCGCAGATGAAATTTAGGTTTGCATTTAGTCCTTTTATTTGATCCTTTAGTCTTTTAAAGAGCGTATCATCACTAGAGCCAAAGCCTAAGTTTTTATTTACTATATCATAAGAGCAAACGTCCTTAGTGTGATCAAATACCGACAGATCATCCAAATGACCAAACACACTATATCCCTCATCTGCATTGCAATTAACCTCATTTAGGTTATTGTCGTCTCTAAAGTAGATATAGTCTAAATTTAGATGGGTAAAGTCTATAAAAAAGCCAGAATTAGAGGATTTATCTTGCTTAAATACTAATACATTGCAGCTTGAGTTTATATTTAGGGTATTTATAATAGAAGCAAATCTAGATGTGAAAAAACTAAGGATAGGTAAGGTTACGCCATAAAGAGATCTATTACTTTGATGCTCAACCATCTTGTAGGTTAATTTACTAAGCTCATAGAATAAAAAGCATCCGTTTGCCTTTTTAAGCGCTGCCTTTGGATCACTTAGATCAACTATGCTTAGTATAAAAAGAAATATTTGCTTTAGCAAAAACTCTCCGCTTTCTTTATTTAACTCGCTTAAATTCTTATCTAACTCTCTAAAACACTCTTCAATACTTTTTTCAAATTTAGCTCCATCTAGTCCCTCGCTAGATATCAAAGAGCTAGCATCACTTAGTAGATCATTTTTTAAGGTATTTAGGCACTCTTTTACAATATCTTTGGCGTCGTCGTAGTTGGATACTACGGTCTCAAACATATCATAAAAGCTTATAGCTTCTGTCTTTGTTTCACCCATGCTTTTTAGCAAATTTCTCTCATGCTCATCCTGAGCAGCTTCAAGTTCAGCTTCATATCTTGCTTTGCTTTTTATGGGGCTTATCTTCTCTTTTAAATTTGCAAAAAACTTGTCAACTGCACTCTTTTTATGGACAATCTTTACTGGTATATCTCTATATTCAAATTCTCTTATTCTATTTAGTTTGCTATCAGTAAAGCTCTCTTTATCTATATAAAAGTCAGATACGATCGACACATCTTTTTTATCTCTCTTCTTAGAAAATATTAGATTAGATATGATCTCATTAGCTATGCCGTTAGAGTACGATGTGAGTGAATTCAAACTAGATGTATAAAGAGTTACGCATTTCGCATCAGCCATATACTCTTTTATCTTTTTTAATGTCTCTTCGCAAGAGTAGGTTATATTTATTTCGTTGTTTTGCATATTAAGCCACCACTACTGTTTTAGATATTTTATTGTGATTGTATTTATAATATTATTAATTTATTATGGGATAAAGGAAGGTAGGAAATGTTTGATACTTGGGCTTATATTTTTTAGCTTGCCAAGTTAGTTAGATAAAGCCATCTAAATTACTAACACAATTATGCTATAATCATGTCATATTATTAAAAGGAAATAACATATGCCTCAAATAGTACCTATAAAAGAGCTTAGAAACACAAATGAAATTTCACAGCTATGCAATAGCAAGGATGAACCAATATTTGTAACTAAAAATGGTTATGGAGACTTGGTTGTGATGAGCATAAAGACATACGATAAGCTAGTAGCCACAGCCGATATAGATAGCGCCATCGCATCATCTGAAGCTAAGATAACAGCAGATACAAAGATGCTAGAAGCAAAAGACGTTTTTGCTAGTTTAAAAGATAAGTATCTTGAGTAAGTATAAAGTTCTGATCTCACCACAAGCTTATGAAGAGCTTGAAGCGATTTATAAATATATCGCACTATCTTTGCTCTCGTCAGGTGCTGCAAACTCTACGCTAGAGGCTATCAAAAATGCTATTCTTAGCCTAGATGAGATACCAAATCGTGGTGCTATTAGAAAAAGTTGGCAGATATGCCAATATGGGCTATAGACAGCTATTTGTTAAAAACTATACAGTGATTTATAGGGTCAATGAAAAAAATAAGGCCGTTATAATCATCACTATTAGATATACGCCAAGCGCTTTTTAGACATACAACTTCAATAATATCTTTCTAAAAATAAATATCCACCTATCCTAATACTCTCTCATCTGCGAAAATATACATAACATCACATACTATACGTTACGTCACCTACTGCATGTTACATCATGTACTATACATTACATCAAGTGCTGCATGTGACATCACATACTGAATGTTACATCATGTACTGCACATTACATCACATGCAGTATGTTACATTATGAATTTATTTGTTATAATCCAAGAAAATTTGCTGATGTGTGATAAAGAAGTAGTAGAAGTGTAAAAAATTTTGCCGTTCCTATCCGGCGTTTGCGCATTGCGCCGGATAGGTCGGGCGGTCATTCGGGCAGGTCTACCTTGCCAACGAAAGAGTAATAAATATCAATGTCCTGTCTGCGTGTGCCGTTCTCGTCATAGCTGCACTCATGCACAACGATTTTCTCCACAAACTCACGCAAAAGGGTAGGGGTAAGTTCTTCAAAGCTGGTGTACTTGCGGACAACATTCATAAACTTTTCTGCGTTTACCGTGGCTTCCTGCGCTTTGGAAAGCTCTGCCCGGATAGCGGCGGCTCTCTCTTTCAGTTCTTTCTGCTCGGCTTCATAGTCTGCCGACAGCTCCGTGAAACGCTCGTCTGAAATGCGCCCGGTCACGCTGTCCTCATACAGCCGCTTGAAGATAGCGGATAACTCGCTGATACGCTTCTCGGCGGCTTCCAGCTCCTTTTTCCTTGCGGCGTTCCTGCGCTTGCCCCCGTCCTCGTTCTGCTCGATCAGCAGCTTCATAAACCGGGCTTCGTGCTTCGCTGCATAGCTGGTGACTTTCCGCAGATTGTCGGTCACTCCGGCGGTCAACAGGTCGGTGCGGATAAAGTGCGCCGTACAGTCACGGGTACGCTTCTTGTAGCTCCCGCAGATATAACAATCCTGCTTGCGGGTGGCGTTCTGGTAACGCTGCTGGTAAAGGACGCTGCCGCAGTCGGCACAAAAGAGTATGCCGGAGAATAAGCCCACTTCATCATAGCGGTTCGGGCGTTTGCGCTGCTTGCGTAACTCCTGCACACGCTCCCACATCTGGGTGTCAATGATAGGCTCATGGTGGTTCTCGAAAATCGCCTGTTTCTCAATGGGGTTCTCTACGCTGTGCTTGGTCTTGTAGGACGGCTTCTCCGTCTTGAAGTTTACCAGACAGCCCGTGTACTCCCTGTTTTCAAGGATATGTACCACGGTATTGGTCGCCCACTTGCACTCATAGCCGGGGTGGTAGCGGCGGGTGCTTCCCGTCCGACGGTATTCCAGCGTTCCCGGCGTGGGGATCTCCTGCTCTGTGAGCATACGGGCTATCTTGGTCGGCCCGTTCCCGGCAAGGCACAAGCTGTAAATCTGCCGCACAACAGGGGCGGCTTCCCCGTCAATGATAAAATTTTCGTCCTCGTCCATAAAGTAGCCGTATACGGGTTTGCTCGTGACGGGCTTCCCGCTCATACCCTTAGACCGTTTTACTGCTTTGATTTTCTTGCTCGTATCTCTCACCAGCCATTCGTTAAAAATGTTCCGCAGAGGGGCAAAATCATTGTCGCCCTGTGCGCTGTCCACTCCGTCATTGATAGCGATAAAGCGGACGCCTTTCTGTGGGAAAATCATTTCCGTATACATTCCCACTTGCAGATAGTTTCGCCCTAACCGTGACATATCCTTGACGATAACGGTGCCGACTTTTCCGGCTTCAATGTCCGCAAGCATGGCTTGAAAACCGGGTCTTTGGAAGTTCGCCCCAGAATAACCGTCATCTGTGTACCATTGCAGATTGGAAAAGCCGTTCTGCTTCGCATAGGTTTCAAGAATACGCTTCTGGTTTGAAATAGAATTGCTCTCACCTTGCAGCTCGTCCTCGTGGGATAATCTCGGATAAAGGGCGGTAATAAGGTTTCGGGTGGTCTGTCTTAACATAGTGTCCTCCATTTCCGACAGCCAGCCCCACTATTCCGTATGACTATCATACCACACGCCGGGGCTGGCTGTACAGTCCTTTCTGCTTCTTTACGTCCCGTCAAATTGCCGATTTTTGTGTAGCAGCTTCCGCTTCCAGCACTTTCAGCATTTTATCGGCGGCGGTGGCGGTGGTGTCCTGCTTGAAATAGCCGGAAACGACAAGGACAGAATTACCTATGCGGATTTCCGTCACGCAATCCGGGCGGCGGGTGCTGCGGTCATTCTTTGGGGTGTTGGTCATAGGCGGCTCTCCTTTCTGTTCATCAGCTTTTTCAGTTGTCCCATTTTCTCCTGCGCCGTGGCTTTTCGGAAGTTGCTCCCGGTAAAGCGGACAGGAGAACACATTTCAATCAGACGGTCATAAATGCGGGCGTGGGCGGTGTCCTCCGGGTGCTGCAAGTCCTCCAGCGTGAGATTAGTCGTGACGATCAGCGGCCTGCCGCTGCGGTAACGGCTGTCAATCACGTTGTAGACCTGCTCTAAGCCGTATTCCGTTCCCCGTTCCATTCCAAAATCGTCAAGGATAAGCAGCGGGAAGCTGCAAAGTCGGGAGATATATTCATTCCTGCCCTCAAAGCTGGCGGCAAGGTCACCCAATATCAATGCAAAGTTTGTCATGCACACGGGGATTTCACGCTCCATAAGGGCATTTGCGATACAGCCCGCAAAATAGCTCTTGCCTGTGCCAACGCCGCCCCATAGCAGATAGCCAATGTTGCGCTCTTTCATGGTTTCCCAGTTCTCCACATAGAAATGGGCGTGTTCCATTTGCGGGCACTTGCCGTTGTCGTTCTCAAACGTCCAGCCCTGCATAGCCGGGTCTGTAAAGCCCCGCCGCTTCAACCGCTCGACAGTTTCAAGGTGACTGCGCTGTTTCTCTGCGGCTTCCCGTTCCTCACGCTCTGCCCGCTGGCAGTCACATTCTGCCGGGTGGCGGTCACGCCCCAGCCATGCGGCGGTTTCTTTGGGGAAATAGCCCTCTTTGGGCTTGTGGCACTTCCCGCAGTATAAAAGCCCGTCCTCGCCGGTGTAGTCCTCCGGCTCCGGCGTGGTGTCGGTCATATTCAAAATCATTTCATCAAATCCATTCGTCATAAGCTCTCGCCCTCCTTACAGGTATAATCGGGTATGCCCTTTTTCGGGGCTTTCTTGGCTGCGTCCTCCTGCGCCCACTTGAAAATCGTGGCTGCATGGCTCTTGTATTTCCTCCCGCTGGAAGCGATATGGCAGGATAGGCGGTCAATGTAATACTCCCACTTGCCGGGAAGCTCTGTTTTCAGCCCGTCAAGCTCCGTATCGGAAAGAATGACATTGTGGTATCTGCCATAGGCGGCGGGGGCGGGGTGTCCCGTTTCTAACTCTCTCTCTTTTTCTATTTCTATATCTATCTCTTTCTCTATCTCTATCTCTGGTGGACAAATGTCCGCTCGATATGGTGGACATTTGTCCGCCCCTGTCTGCGGCAGGGCTTTTTGTTCCTGCAAAGCCAGCCGCGCCCTGCGCTTGCGCTCCCCCTCGGTAGAGGACTGGCCGATTAAAAGCTCAATGTTGCTCATGTAGAGTGCGCCGCTTGGCAAAGGCTCCACAAGCCCCAGCTTCATAAAGATTTTCAAAGCTCTCTCTACGGTACCTACCTGCTGGCGGGTAATGGTCGCAATCATCTGGGCGGTGTAGGGGATATTCTCGTCAAGCTGCAATTTCCCGCCGTTTTTCAGCGATTTCAAGTACAGCTTCAAGAGAATGTTGGAATAGATAACGCCGTCCTGCATACTTTCCAGCAGAACGATTGCATCATCGTCAAAATAGCTCTCTTTCAGCTTGAGGTAGTAATATTTGCGGTTATCTGCCATAGGCTGCGTCCTCCTTTTTCCAGCGTTTGGAATAATAGCGAGGGCATAGTATGATAACCGCCCGGAAGCTCTGTTTGCAGTCACGGGTGCAGCCCCGGCATAGGTCGTTGTAAGTGATACGGTTGCGGTGGTTGAGGAAGAAAGACCATTCCAGCCGCCGCTTCTTGCTCATTCTCGGCAATGGTAAGCTCCTTTCTGCCGTTCCTATCGGTGTAGCGGGATAGGGGGCATTTTCTGTATGTTCTCGGTATCATTTTCGGGCTTTTTCTGCCCTGTAAGCCCCGTTTGGAAGTCGGGGAGTATTGCGGTAAGGGTTCATATCATACCTGTATTTTTGTAGGGTTTCGGTATCATTTCGGGGCGGTCTTTAACGCTCCTGTTCACGCTTTTTCTGCTGGCTCGGTGCGCCCCTTAAAATCTGGTCGATATTGCGTCTGACTGTCTGAAGCTCCTGCGCCCGCTGGCGTTTCTCCCGGTAGTCGTTATATCCGGCGTTCTTCTGGACGGTAAGCTGCTCAATCTCCCTTTGCAGGGCTTTGCTGGCTGGCAGCTTGGTTATTCCATGCTCCCGGAAATAACGGGCGGCTGTGTCCGCTATGATAAAATCGCTTTCGTGCTGTTCCCGGTAGGCTCTCCGGGCTTTCTCCGATTTCTGCGCTTTCAGACCGTCACGGGCGGGCTTCGTGCCGATATAGCCCAAAAGGTTGCGCTGCAATTCCTTTTTCTCCCGGATAGCGGCTTCCAGCCCTTTCAGTCCGGCAAGGCTCTCCTGCGTGGCGGTGTTGGCTGCGGAAATGGCAGCGTCCAGCTCGTCCGGGGAAGAAAAGCCATACTGCTGGTAGAGCATGAGGGTAGCCGACATCTGTTTGAGGTTGTGCATGGTCGCCCACTTCTCATAGCCCCGTCCTTTCCCCTCGGCTCGCTTGGCGGCTATGTCTACCATGCGCTGTACAGCGTCATTGTTCGGGGCGTTTTTCGCTTCTTTTTTCGTCCGTAAGCGGTCTTTGATACTGCCGGGGTATTCCGCTATGGCTGCGGGTTTTTCGGCGGCTCTGGCGGCGTTCTGCTCCAAAACGGAGAGGACAGCAGCCCGGTCAAAATCGTCCCCCAGCTTCCGGGCGGTAATTGGCTTCGTCCTGTCCGGCGTGAGGTAACTTAGCCGCCCCCGGCTCTCCTTGACGGTCACACCATGCCGGAGAAGCAGGGCGGCAAACTCATCAAAGCCGGAAGCAGCGGCAAGGGCTTCCCGGATAGTCCGGCGCAGCTTCGCCTTATCCGTTTCAAACTTGGTCTGCCGGGGCGCGATACCGTCCGCAGCAATAGGGGCGTTGGCTCTGTCAAGGGCAGCCTGTCCTTTCTTCTGCGCCCAATACTCACGCTCGGTAATGCGTTCTTTGCTGCCGTTCAAAAGGTCTATCTGGTAAAGCCCCTCGCTGTGGCACATCTCCATGACTTCGGCTTTCAGATAGTTCATAGCTGCGTCCGTACAGCGGTGCTTGCAGCCTGCTTTCCTGTCCGCTGGCCTGTCCATGTGGGGCAGCATGGGAACCTCCGCAATCCGCAGACTGTTAATGACGATATGCACATGGATATTTTCGGTGTGGCTGTGTCCGTCCGGGTGGGTGCAGACAAGGGCCTGGTGTCCGGGGAAATGCTCGGCGCAGAACTTCTCGCCCAGCTCCTGCGCCCGATCAACGGTCAAGCCGTTGTCCGGGCCGTCCCGTGGGTCAAAGCTGATGATGTAGTGGTGGCTCTTTACGTCCTCCCGTTTCTGGTTCTTGCCGTAGCGGAGATTGGAGCGCATACAGGCAACGGCAAAATCCTCCCCGCCACAATTCAGAGAGGATATGCGGTAGTCTACCCTCGGTATGAGCCGCCCGTCTGCGTCAAGGGTGGGCTTCATGGTAAACTCGTCATGCTCGAATGTGAGGTATTTTTCAGCGTCCCCGTAGTTGGCATTTTTAGAGCTGATATGTTTGAGTATCGCCAACGGCTTCACCTACTTTCTGCAAGACTTCAAACTTCAAGGCGGCAAGGTCGGCGGCGGCTCCCCGCACTTCCTTTTCCAGCCCCCGGTAGGGGCTTCCGTATTCGTTCAGGCTCCGGGCAATCTGGTTTAAGTTGCCGCCGATTTTCCCGTACTCTGCCGTGAGCTTGGAGAGGGCGGCAAGCAGCCCGTCATTGACCGGGGAAACGGTGACAATGGGGCGTATGGTCGCTTTCCGTATGGCTTGCCGGATAAACTCGGACTGGCTGATTTCATAAGCCGCCAGCCGCCCGGTGAAGTCGGCGTATTCTTCATCGGTCATGCGGGTCTTTACCACATGACGGCGGTGGGGCGTATTGTATTTCTTTCGCATGGTCTGTGACCTCCTTTCTCGCCCGACAGGGCGCATAGCAGGGTTTGGGGAAGGCACTCCCCAACAAGATTCCCGCAGGGGCAAAAATAAGCGGAGAGCGAATTTTGGCACCTCGGTAGAATCTTGCTCTGAAAAACTCCGGCGTTCCCCGGCTCCCGTCCTTTCCGCTAACAAAACGTTTCAAAAGGGCTTTGCTACCCGCTATTCCGGCTTATCTTGAAAATTTTCCTTTCACTACCTACAACACCACGCAAAGCAAAATGGACGGAGATTTTTAGAATTTCCCCTCTATTCCCTACAACACCACGCAAGCCGGAATAGGCGGACAATGGCAGTATTTTTTTCTTTGATACCCTCTACGGATAAGTAAGGGATTTTGCCAACTGCGGCGGCTATTTTCCCTTTTGTTTTTTCATACTGGGGATTTTCAAAAATGCCAAACAGGAACGAAAAAAAGCAGCAAATCTGTTGAATAGATTTACTGCTTTCTGGTTGCCGGCGAAGCGGCGGTTATTCAGTTGTAGGCGGTAGGGCTATCTCCCAAAGCGGAACTTGAAAATAGCTGTGAGAAGCGTCTGGGTGATGTAGTCCTCTGTATCTTGGTCTACCCGTCCATTCACACGGGCGGCACATTGTATGCGGCGGCGGTAATACTGCAATACAGTTCCCACCGCTTCCGGCTCCCCGCTGGCGGCTTGGACGATTGTTTCATAGGGGAGAAGCCTATTATTTCTCATATGCCATTCCCTCCATTTCCGCTTGGAGCTGCCGTAGGGCTTTTCGGATATGGTAGCCCGCTGTGCTGCGGCTGCGCCCGTACTGTCTGCCAATTTCGTGCTGTGGAATACGCTTGAAAAAGGACAGGTAAATCATTTCCCGCTCCCGTTCGTCCAGCCGTGACAGGGCTTCCGCAAGTAAACCGCTGCTGAAAATGACCGTATCGCCGCAAAGGGTAAGTATG
>NZ_CALLWC010000041.1 GCF_938015785.1 uncultured Campylobacter sp.
CCATTCTCGGTATTTTATTATTGGTTAAACATCTCGCCGCCGCGCACGTCGCCTGCTGCGTAGATGCCAGCAGTCGAGCTTTGCAGATGCTCATTCGTGATGATATTGCCGTATACGTCCGTCTGCACTCCCGCAGCGGCTAAATTTAGATCATTCGTATTCGCGCGACGCCCAAGGGCGTATAAAAACGCGTCCGCCGCGACTGCCTTGCTCTCGCCCGCGAGGTTAAATTTCAGCTCGCCGCCCTTTAAACTCAAAAACTCGCAGCCCTCGATAATCTCCACGCCTTGGGCCTGCAGAGCGGATTTGACGCTGGCAGCCACGTCCTCATCTTCGTTTTTCATAAATTTCGATCGCATCAGCACGCTAACTTTCGAGCCAAATCCCGCAAACATCGAGGCAAACTCAAGCCCGATAAATCCGCCGCCGACGATTACTAGATGCTTCGGTAGGATCTTTAAATTTAAAATTTCTTCGCTACTATAAGCGATCTGCGAGCTTACCTCAAAGCTAGGCTCGACCTCCCTCGAGCCCGTATTTACGACGATCGTTCCTGCTGAAATTTCACGCGTTTGTCCGTCAGGACTTAGCACGCGCACGGAATTTGCGCTCGTAAATGAGCCCTCGCCGTCGATTACGTCTATATTCGGGTTACCTTTTAGCATGGCTAAATTTTTCGCCCTCAGCGCCTCTACGAGCTCGTCCTTTTTCTGCATGCTCAGCACGAAATACTCTCCGAGCACGCTGAAATTTACGAAGCCCGCTTCCTTGCTTGCAGTAATTAGCCGCTTGGTCGGGATGCAGCCTACGTTTATGCAGGTGCCGCCGTACATCTGCGGTGAGCGCTCGATGAGAGCGACCTTTTTACCGAGCGCGGCGGATTTTGCGGCAAGGGTTTTGCCTGCTTTGCCAAAGCCTATTACGATGATATCATAATCCATTTTTTATCCTTTTGATCTGAAATTTTCGCGATTATAAGAGGTTTTATTAAATTTAAAATCTGAGCGGCGCAAATTTAAAGGCGCAGACAAGAGGCGCGAAATTTCGCGACGAAATTCTAACTTCGGCACGGAATTTAATACGGAAAATAAAATTTTGGCTCTAATCGTTTTAAAAATTCTGCGCCGATAGAATTGCAATTCTAAGCGCGGGATATGCGGCGTTTTATAGCGCTTGGTAACAGATAGAATCCAAGCTACAAAATTCTAAGCCCCAAACCGCTCATAAAATTTAAAGGTGCAAAAAGCGCGGAATTTACGCCGTAAAATTCCGCCACTAGCGCTTTTTTACGCCTAGCAAAAACATATCGATGCGGTCCTTGATTAGCTCGCTCGCTTTGAAATTTAGCTTTTCGTCGAAAAACAGCAGCCTGCTAAAATGCGGCTTTCTAAGCAAAAAGCAAAAATATAGCGCTAGGCTTTTTGCCGTGCGCCCGGGCGCAAACTCGTTCGCATGCGCCGCCAAATACTCATCCAGCGCATTTGGCGAACCTAGCACGCCGCTTTTTAAAAAGATTTTTGGGCTCTCGCTAAGCGCACCGTTAAAGCCGCTGAAAAGTATCAGTCGGTAGAATTTTATAGCCTCCGGAGCGAAAAGAAACTCCAGATAAATCCCTGCAAACTCCTGCAGATACTCACGCAATTTTAGGTCTTTATTAATTCGCATGCGCTCGTTCATGCGCTCATCGAGCTTTTTGCTTTGCAGTTCGATGATGCGCAAAAATAGGCTTTCTTTGTTATCAAAATACTTATAAACCGACGATAGCGAGCCGCCGCTAAGCTCGATGATATCGCTTAAGCTCGTAGCCTCGTAACCTTTGGCTAAAAACAGCTCCAGCGCCGCGTCTAAAATGAGCTTACAGCGAATTTCAGATTTTTTATATTTAGGCGATTCGGGCATTTCGCCTCCTTTGAAATACTAAAATTTTTTGTAAGTGTATAAAAAATATACTTAATTAAGCAACATTATTAGGCTAAAATTCTAAAAGCTCAGCAAAAAATAATTTTGCGCGGCTTTACAAGCGAAGCGAAATTTTATATCTAGCGGGCGCAAGTGAGCGGAATTTATTGCGCGCCGGCTGCGGTAAAGCGGAATCTATCTTTGTAAACGAAGCGTTTAATGCCTATTTTAGGCAAATTTAGCAATAATTACCTAAAACGCTAAAAGGCATCTTTGTATGAAAAAAGTCTCGATCGGCGAAGCAGCCGAAATTTTAGGAATTTCAAAAGAAGCCGTCTACAACCGCATCCGTAGAAATTCCTTGCGCGCCGAGGAAAGCGGCGGCGTACGCTACGTGCTTTTAGATGATGAAATGCAACAAAGCGAGCCCGCTTCGCAAAACTCTGCGAAAAGCCCGCGCACCAGCGGCGCAGCTGGCACTCAAAGCTTCATCGACTATCTCATCAAAGAAATCTCCGAGCTAAAAGGTAAAATCGAAGCACTGCAAAGCGATAAGGACAGACTTCACAAAGAAAAAGAGGAAATTTTAATCGCCTCGAAAGATGAAATCAAGCTGATGTATAAAGAGCGCGACGAGAAGCTCAGGTATTTTTTGTCGTTTTTCGACAAACCGCTGCTTTCGAGTAAAAGCCGCGAAGCCAAACCCTACGATGTCGAAGTAAAAGAGAAAGCCTACGACGAGCGGGAGTGGACGAGTCTGGCTAAATTTATCAGATCGCTTAAGCGCAAAAAGCGCCCAAAAGCGCAAAGCCTAATCATCGAAAATATCGGCAAGAGCGAGTTTATCCGCGTCGAGGGAAATGAACTTTTGATAAATCAAAGCCTAGATATAAAATCATTGAAAGGAAAAAAATGAAACTACGCAAAATCGCTAGCTATGCGCTGGTAAGCGGCTTCGGGCTCGTTATGGCGGGCTCGTTAGCAGGCTGCGACGATAGGGGGCAGGAGCAAAACGTCCGTCTGCAAGAAGGCGCGCTCGTGCGGCTTGAAGAGGTCGCGCCGGGAAAATATAAAATTTTAGAGGAATTTCCGAGCGAAAAAACCCAGATCATCTTAAGATCGCTCGACGGCACGGAGAGAATTTTAAGCGATGAGGAAACCAAGGCCCTTTTAGCCGAAGAAAACGCCAAAATCGACGCCGGCACTTCAAATTTAACGAACCAAAACGCGCAGCTTAGCAGCGGCGGCATGAGCCTGGGCGAAGCGATCTTGGCAAGCGCTGCAGGCGCCATCATCGGCTCATGGATCGGCGGCAAGCTGTTTAACAACCCTGCCTATCAAAGCCAGCGCCAAACCGCCTATAAAAGCCCAAGCGCCTACTCCAGAAGCGTCGATAGCTTCAATCAAGCAAAGCAGCAAAACGATAAGGCGCGAAGCGGCAGAAGCGGTTTTTTCGGCGGAAGCAAGAGCGGCAAGAGCGGCGGATTTTTCGGCGGCTAAGCACGCTTTGAAACATACGGCGGCTTTGCGTGGCGAGTTTAAATTTAGAGCGTAGAATTTTAAAATTTGCGCGAATTTAGCATTGATTTGACGCAGATTTTTCAAAAATGTGCGATGAAGCTCGGCTAAATTTCATCGCTTCTGCCGCGCCCGGTCCACAGCGTCTGCATGCCGTTTAATTTAGCCGCGAGCATCTTTTCGTGCGGCTTAAATTTACGCACGATCGCTGCATATGATCTATGCTAATTAAATTTTGCCTTGCGTCTTGCACGCTTTAAATTTACGCGAAATCATATGCGTATCAAAACTAGCAAAGGCCGCAAAGATCGCGGCGCAAATGAGTTAAAATTTTAAAAAAGGACAAAAATGCAACTAAAAAAGATAACGCCGTTAAGCAACGAATATCTCGAAAAGCTCGGCTTTTACTGGCACACGGACGCCGACGAAACCCCTTACGTCAGCGACGAGATTGTGCGCGTGAGCGCTGCGGAAGCGGATGCGTATTACGAAGCGGCGAACGAGCTATACGAGATGTTTGTCGCAGCCGCGCAGCACGTCATCGACAACAATCTTTTCCACGAGCTCGGCATCCCCTTCAACCTCGTAGATTTGATCAAACAAAGCTGGGAAAACGAGGTGCACTGGCACCTATACGGGCGCTTCGATTTCGCGGGCGGGCTGGACGGCAAGCCTATCAAGCTGATAGAATTTAATGCCGACACGCCCACGGCGGTGTTTGAGACGGCGATCATCCAGTGGGCGATGCTCAAAGAAAACGGCATGGACGAGGCGAGCCAGTTCAACGACCTCTACGACGCGCTGCGCGATAATTTCAAGCGGCTCGTGGTGCTTGACGGCGAGCTGGAGGACTTTTCTAAATTTTATGAGGGGTGGAAAATTTTATTTAGCAGCGTCGCGGGCAATGTCGAGGACGAAAAGACGACGAAGCTTTTGCAGCAAACTGCGGAGGATGCGGGCTTTAAGACGCGCTTTGCCTACGTGGACGAGGTGGAATTTAACGACGAAGAGGGCGTGTTTTTTGACGGCGAAAACTACGAGTATTGGTTCAAGCTGATCCCTTGGGAGGCGATCGCGATCGAGGAGGGCGAGCTTGCGCTCATCTTAAAAAACATCGTGCAAAATCAAAAGGCGATCATTCTAAACCCCGCATACACGCTGCTTTTCCAAAGCAAAGGGATTATGAAAATCCTGTGGGATCTCTATCCGAACCACCCGCTGCTGCTGCAAAGCTCCTTTTCGCCGATCATCGGCAAAAAGATGATCAAAAAGCCGTTTTTGGCGCGCGAGGGGGCGAACGTAGCGATTTTCGACGCCGACGGCAAAAAAATAGAGGAAAACGGCGGCGAATACGAAAATCAGAAATTTTTATATCAGGAATTTTACGAGCTAAACAAAGACGAGCGCGCCCAGAGCTACCAAGCGGGGGTGTTTTTCGCCTATGAAGGCTGCGCGCTGGGCTTCCGCAAGGGCGGCGAGATACTCAATAATCTCTCAAAATTTGTAGGGCACTACATCGAGGATGCGAAGTAGCGGCGCGGCAAATTTTATAAAATTTGAGAAATTTTAGAGCGGAGTATTTTGGCAGTAGCTTTGGCGGCAAGGCTATCGCGGCGGTAAATTTTATCGCCGGGCGGCGGCGAAATTTAACGCTAAGAGACTACGGTAAAATTTAACGTAGCGGCGCGACCAAAATTCTGCGCGGATAAATTTTGCGCAAGTTAAATTTGCGTAAGTTGAAATTCCGTGCGGAGCAAGATTTGTGCGAGCTAAATTTTAAAATTTATACGCGAGCGGTAGAGGTGAAATTTATCTCTCGCTTCGGCGTAAATTAGAATTTCAAATTTAGACACAGGTTTCAGTGGCGGTAAAATTTAACGCCTGCTTCGGCGCGAAATTAGAATTTTAAAATTTAACGCCCCGCGCGCTGCGAGCGTTAAATTTCGCGAGGGCAGAATTCACGATAGTTAAATTTTGCGAGAGTAAATTTTGCAATAGTAAAATTTCGCTAGAGCAAATTTACGCAATAGCTAAAATTTTTGCCGTTTAAGCGCTGCGCTCCGAATCGCGTGGCGGAATTTAGCGGCTAAATTTAACCGCGCTGCTACGACTTAAAATTTTAAAACGCAAAGGGGAAAATATGAAAATCGTATGTTTGGATGCCGCGACGCTGGGAGGCGATGCCGATCTTAGCGAAATCGCGAGCTTGGGCGAGTTTGAAAGCTACGAGATGACAGGGCCCGCGCAAACCGCGCAGCGCCTAGCCGGCGCCGATGTCGTCATAACCAACAAAGTCTTAATCACGGATGAGATCATGGCGCAAACCGCGCTTAAGCTGATCTGCGTAAGTGCCACGGGCACGAATAACATCGACATGCAGACCGCGCAAACTCGCGGCATCGCGGTGAAAAATGTGGCGGGCTATTCGACGAACAGCGTCGTGCAGCAGACCTTCGCGTCGCTGTTTGCGCTAACCAACGCGCTCGGATACTACGCGGATTACGGCAGCAGCGGCAAATGGTGCGAGAGTGAAATTTTTACTCACATTGACGCGCCCATCAGCGAAATTTATGGCAAGGAGTTCGGCGTCATCGGGCTTGGACAGATCGGCGTAAAGCTCGCCCGCATCGCCGCCGCGTTCGGCGCAAACGTGAGATACTACTCCACTAGCGGCGCGAACGACAACGGCGAGTTTGCCAGAGTGAGCCTGGACGCGCTTTTGAGAGCCTGCGACATCGTCTCGATCCACGCCCCGCTAAATGAAAAAACGGCGGGATTGATCGGCGAGGCGGAGCTTGCGAAGATGAAAGAGGGGGCGATCTTGATGAATTTCGGCCGCGGCGGCATCGTAGATGAGGAGGCGCTGGCTCGCGCCGTGGACGAACGAGGCCTGCGCACGGCACTTGACGTGCTGCAAACAGAGCCGATGAGAGCGGATCATCCGCTGCTGCGCGTGAAAAATCGCCGCAACGTCGTCATCACGCCTCACATCGCATGGGCGAGCGTCGAGGCTCGCAAACGGCTGATAAAGATGATCGTACAGAATATTAGGGATTTTATGAACGGCAAATGAGCGCGGTTGAAACGCCGGAGCAAATTTAACAAAATCAGGATGCGGCACAAGGCCCACAAAGACTCTGCACATAGTATTTCAAAGCGCTGTATATAAAATTTTATTAACTGAAAAGAAGCGATACTGCTTCGGATAAAATTTTAAATTTACGCCACGGATAAGCTATCTCTCCGCTTTGAATTCGTAGATTTATCTTTTCTTATAAATTCTTTTTATGCTCATCCAAAATCCCGTAACTATAAAAAATAACACTGAAATCGCCGCTACGCAAAACAAGAACTTACCCGCTTCTCCGAAGATATAGCCCGAATGCACGCTCAAAACGGCTTTATGTATAGCAAACGGGCGCGGCATGGTGCTTTTCGCATCATCATAGCGAGCATGCCGCAAGATGCCCTTTTTAACGTTTACGCTCATCGTATTCATATGCTCTTCGCTCTTTTCGCCTTTATCGAAATAAAAGATCATAAAATTTTCTCCATCTTTTTGGGCGATAATATTGAAGAATTCGTAGTTTTCACCGCGTTCACGCTTAAAAATATCAAATGCCGTCTGCAAATTTAAAATTTTATCTTCATCCTCAAGCGAAAATCCTCGCACTTCGGTAAAACTCGTTTTTCTAAAAATTTCCTTTTCCCCTAGCGCTCTGTTGGTGATTTTGGCTATCCAATCATACGACCAATAAAGCCCGCTAGCGCTTATCGTAAGCAAAACAGGTAGCAGCAAAACTCCGATCGCGCCGTGCAAGCTATAGAAAAACGTGTAACCTCTCGCTTTAAAATTTATCCTAAATGCGCGTAAAATTTTCCCTCTAAAACTAGGATAATAGATCACCACGCCTGAAATTAAGACTAAAATAAACATAACCGTGCTAAGCGCCACGATATTTTTGCCTATTAGCCGCAGAGTTTCGTTTTTACTTAACCCAAAACCTAGATTAGTATGTAGATTTAGCGCTACGCCGATAAACGTATCGCCTATGTTTTCCGAAGTAATTTCACCGCTATAAGGATCTATAAAATATGATTTAAACTCACCGCCAGAATCTGTACCGGAAAGCCTAATCGCTTCGTTTTTGTTTTGAGGAATTCTATAATAACTAAGCGTAAAACCAGGCTTGGCTTTTCTGAAAATATTTAAAATTTTGGCGGGCTTAAGAGCGTCTTTTTCGCTCGGGCTCACGAAAGATTTGCTTTGATTTAACGCATCTATAATCTCATCATGATACGAGATAATAGCGCCGCTAAGGGCTACGATTAAGATTGGCACGCAACACATAAGCGTCAAAACAAGGTGGACGTTGAACCAAAATTTTTTCCTTTTTAGAATCGCCATTAATTTCCTTAAATTTTAAATCCGCGGACGAAATTTATGCGCCGCGAATTTAAAAGTTCACGTTAAATCCAACCTGCGCCTTCATCCCGTCTACGACCATCATTTGGTAATTTCCCGAGCGCGTTAGTACGAATTCGTTGAATATGTTATAAAGCGTAAAATTTAAACTTGCGTCTTTTGTGAGCTTATAGCTCGCGCCCAGATCAAAAAGCGTGTATGAGCGGATATCCTCATCGTAGCTTAGGCTATCGCGCGTCCTACTATAATAATTTATTTGCGACCATAAGTTTAGCTTGGAGCTTATGTCGTAATCAAATCCTAGCTTTACCGAATGGATTGGAAAATTATTTAAGGTTTTGCCCTTCTCGCTACCCGTTTTTTGCTCGGATTTCGTATAGGCGTAGTTTGCATGCAGCTTCAAATTATCTAAAATTTGATAATCGCTACTTAGCTCTAGACCCCTAACCTCGGCTTCCCCGATATTTATAGTGTCCCAAATTCCGCGTCTGTAAGTTTTGCCGTTATGCACGCAAGGATTTCCCGGTCTTGGGCGGCAAATTAATTTGGTAGAAATTCCATCTTTGATTTTGGTATAAAACGCGGTAGCGCTAAAGTTAAATTTATTATTATCGTCGTAAGAAAACCCGCCTTCGTAGCTTATGCTGCTTTCAGGCTTTAGAGAGCTTCTACCGATCTGCGCTCCCTGGCCTCCTGCAAATGGCAGGGCAAGGCCCTCACTACGCTGCTTAATATCCGGAGTTGAATATCCTGTCGAAACGCCGCCTTTAATAGAAAAGCTTTCGTTTAAACGGTAAACGGCATAAGCGCGCGGCGATATATGGCCGCCGTAGTCTTTATCTCGGTTATATCTGATTCCGCCGGTTAGCGTTAAATCGTCAGTTAGATAAAAATCATCCTCGCCGTAGATCGAATAATCCCATCTTTTGACATTTGCCTCATCTGCGGTAGTAGCGGCTTCGTTTAATCTCTCGCTTCGGTATTGCACGCCCAAACTCAAAGCATTTGAATCGAAAAAATATGAGCCTTTAGAATTTAGCGTAGTCGTTCTAAGATGCAGATCCTGGGCGCCGCTTTCTTTCATGCTATCATAGTTTGCATAGCTATCTATCATAAACTTATCGTATTTTCCCTGGTGAGACAGGCTTGCAGTGTAGCCTTTCATATCCTCTTTCGCAATATCGTTATTGCCTCCAGAGGTTGTTCGCGTACGCCCGTATGTACGCCTAAATTTATTATTTACTTTACGATAATCAAGCGCTACCTCATCATTTTGCGTTACATTATACATCAGTTTTGCGCCCATATTCGTCTCTTCATTATTTCTATTCGCATAAGGCTCTTTATCCTCTATCTTTTCAAAAAATCTGCCGTAAAGTGCAATACCTAGCACGTCTGGAACGATAGCTCCGTTTAGATAAAAGCCTGTTTGATAATCACCTTTTATTTGTGATTTTTTAGCGAAAGTATAGTATCCGTTTACATTGCCGCTAAGCTCATTTGAAAAGCCCTTGGTGATGATATTTATTACTCCGCCCATAGCGTCGCTGCCGTAAAGCGAGCTCATAGGCCCACGGATGACCTCTATGCGCTCTATCGCATTTGCGGGAGGCAATAAATTCTGGCTACTGCCAATACTTCTTAATCCTTTATAAGCGCTATCGCTAGTCGCAGGCTTGCCGTCGATTAAAATTTTCGTATATTTTTGAGATAGACCTCTTAGGCTTATGCCTTTTCTCGATGCAGCGCCTAGCGTTGCGGTAAAGGCACTCGGCAAATCCTCTACCATTGCGGAGATATCTTGATAGTTACGCTTTTGTATCTCTTTTTGCGTAAGAACGGAGATAGAAGCGGGTGCGTCTTGGATATTTTGCCGATAGCCCGTAGCACTGACTACGGTAATTTCACCCAAATTTACGCTTTTGTCCTGTTTTTCTATCTCGCCCGATATTCCGGCTGTCGCTATAGCAGCAATCAGCGATAATTTATATATTGCGCGCACAAACGCCCCTTTTCTTATTAAAATTTAAACTCATTTTACTATAATAAGATATGCATTATCAAGAAATACTAAACGGTAGAGGGATTTTTTTAAACGCTAAAGGGATAAGATGAATAAAGAGATAAGTTTAGATGATTTTTTACAAAAAATATCTAACGACATTGAGCCGTCCAAGCAATGTGGGTATAACAAAACCGAGCTTGAAAGCGAAAGTATAAAATTCGACTTTAGCTCTTTTTATACGGGCGGAGAGATAGGATATTATAGCAGCGATATAATTTGCAGAGATTTTCTTTTGCATCGCCACGAACGGGGCAGCCGCTATTCATTTTTATTTTTCAATACGGGCGAAAATCCCATCTGCTTCAGATCGGATAAAGATCAATTCGTTTTGAATAAAGATGAGTTTTGGCTCGGAACTATGCAAAGCAAATTGCGTGGCGTTCACGAGCTTGAAAATAAACACTATAAAAGCTCATGCATAGCGCTTAGCACCGCTTTTGCAAATGAGCTGGGAATTTTAAAAAATTTGAATTTAGATCAAGCCGTTTGCATGAAGAAATTTAAAACAAGCGCCGTGCAAAATATTATTCTCAAAGAGCTCGAAGATGCCGCGATATACGACGGCAAAATACGCGAAATTTTTATGGAAAGTAAAATTTTAGAGATGCTTTATAGAAGTTTTCATAAATTTAATGAGCCCGAAAATGCACTTAGCCTTGATGAAAATCGCATAAAAACAGTCCAAAAAGCGAAGAAAATATTACTCGAAAATATGCAAAATCCACCTAGCATTAAAGAGCTCGCTCATCTTTGCGCCACGAACGAATTTGCACTAAAAAGGGATTTTAAAGCATATTTCGGCACGAGCGTTTATGCGATGCTGACAAATGAGCGGCTTGAGATTGCAAAAGAGCTATTAAGTCTAGATCAAATCAGCGTAAACGAAGCCGCCAAAATGGTCGGATACAATAATTTATCGCATTTTTCTAAAATTTTTAGAGCTAAATTTAATATATTGCCGATGCAACTGAAAAAGAATATAAAATTTTACTACTCGGATTAGAATTTCGCACGACCGACTATCTTTTAGAAGCCATACTCTTTCGCAACTGCATATCAAAATCTCATAAAATTTTATATCGCAACCAAACCCGTAAAAATACGGAATTTAAATTATAAATGCCGCCGAAGCCTTGGCAGCAAAAGCGAGCTGCGATCAAATATCGCAGCTGCGCGTATGTTTGGACGTCAAAGGACGCCTAAAATTTTAAATACGTCTAAATTTAAAACAGGCTATAAACCTCATCGAGCGTGAAGTGCTTTTTATCGATCTTACCGCCGTAGTATGGCTTGATATCCTCGTCAAAAGCCTTATGGAAAAATTTCGCTTTATACATTTTTACCAGGCTGCTATTGACCGCATCAAGCAGCTCGGTATTGCCCTTAGATAGGGCGACGGCGATATAATCTACCTTACCAAGGTTGATGATTTTTGCATCAAGTGCGGCGTCGTTTCTAGCGTATCCGAGTACGACCGTATTATCGTCGGCAAAGCCTATACCCTCGCCAGCCTTTAGTCTAGCGACGCATTCATTCGCATCGGCACATGTCGCAATCTCATAGCCCGCGTTTTTGAAGTGCTCCTCGGCAGTTGTGCCTTTAACGCTTAGAATTTTTTTATGCGCGATCTGATCGATTCTTGAAATATTATCATCCTTACGGCTTAGCACGCCGATCTGCACTGAATAATACGGATAAGAAAAATCGACTTTCTGAACGCGGTCTTTTGTGACGGTGAGTTTGGATATGATGAGATCTACTTTATTTTGCTCCAGTGAGGGAACGCGATCTTTAGATGCTACGGCGATAAAGTCGATTTTGATCTTTTTATTGCCAAATAGATTTTTAACTAACTCATTTGCCAAATCAACCTCAAAGCCCTTTAGCGTGCCGTTATCATCGAAGCTAAACGGAGGCTGGGAATCTTGCAAGCCTATGCGAATTTCGCCCGCTTGCTTGATATCTGCTAATGAGTTAGCGCAAAGCGCGCCAGCACTCAGCAAAATACTTAGTAGAATTTTTTTCATATTTCGTCCTTTTAATTAAAACATTTTATAAAGATCGTCTAACAAGAAATATTTTTTCTCAGCCTTGCCCTTGTAAAAAGGATCGATGCTGTCGTTAAAAATTTTCTTGAAAAAGCCGTTTTTGCTGAGCTTGACAAGCCCGTCATTTAAGGCGTTTAGCAAGTCATCGTTGCCTTTTTGCACCGCGATAGCTAAAAAGTCCGATGTGCCTAAATTCTTGATATTTACCTCTACCTTGCGATCTACCACCGAATAGCCCAAAACTACCATATTATCGTCTGCATAGCCACTGCCGCGACCGGATTTTAGCGCTCGGAAACATTCACTAGAACTAGCGCATGAGATAACCTTAAATCCTTCCTTGTTAAAATAATCAAACGCCGTAGTGCCAGGCTCTGCTAAAATTTCTTTGTCTTGTAAATCGTCTACGGTTTTTATATTATCATCGGTGCGAGTTAGCACGCCGATATTTACGCTAAAGTATGGATTTGAAAAATCCACTAGTTTCTCGCGCTCTTTCGTAACCGTAATCGCCGCGATATCCAAATCGACCTTGTTATCTTGCACGGCTGTGATACGGTCGTTGCCTAGAGTTACGACATATTCGATTTTGCCGCCCTTATCGCCGAAAATTTCTTTCACGAGCTCTTCGATAAGCGAAATTTCAAAACCGCTGTATTTGCCGTCCTCGGAGACGCTAAGCGGCGGCAGTGAGCCATCTATTCCGATACGAATGAGCCCTTTTTCTTTGATCTGCGCTAAAGAGTTAGCAAATAACGAACACGAAGCGATTAGCAACGCAAATATAATCTTTTTCATAAAATTCCTTTAAATTTTACTAAAATTTTGCCAGCGAATAGAATTCCATCCATCGCCACTTTAAATTAAAACAAGCTGTAAAGATCGTCCAGCAAGAAATACTTTTTATCAATGGTGCCTTTATAAAAAGGCTCAATACTCTCATCAAAAATTTTTGTAAAAAAACCCTTTTTACTTAGCTCAATTAGTCCCGCATTTACCGCGTTAAGCAGCTCTGTATTGCCCTTTTGCACTGCGATGGCCAGGAAGTCCGTCGAGCCTAAATTCTTGATATTTACCTCAACCTTGTAATCGACTACGGCATAAGCAAATACAAGTAGATTATCATCGCCGTATCCGTCGCCCTTGCCCGATTTTAGGTCATTAAAGCATTCATTCGCGCTCGCACACGGTACTACGTTATAGCCCTGTTTCGTAAAGTAATCAAACACAGTAGTGCCGGGCTGCGCCAGTATAGTCTTTCCGTTTAGATCGGAGACCTTTCTGATATTATCGTCGCTACGAGTTAGCACGCCGATATTTACGCTAAAGTATGGATCGGAGAAATCTACCAGCTTCTCGCGCTCTTTTGTAACCGAGATTAGCGCGATATCTAAATCGACTCTGTTATCCTGTACCGCTTTTATACGATCATCGCCTACCGTTACGACATATTGTATCTTGCTGCCTTTATCACCGAAAATTTCTTTAACAAGCCCTTCGATTAAGAGTATCTCAAACCCGCTATATTCGCCGGCTTTAGCGACACTAAACGGCGGAGACGAGCCATCTATACCGATGCGAATAACCCCTTTTTCTTTGATTTGAGTCAAAGTGTTGCTAAGAAGCGAGCACACAGCCAGCACCAATGCTAGGATTATCTTTTTCATAGTGTCCCCCTTTTTAAAATTACAGCAAGCTATAAAGATCGTCTAGCAAGAAATACTTTTTCTCTGCAGTTCCTTTGTAGTAAGGCTCGATGAAATTATCGAACGAATTTTTGAAAAAGCCCTCTTTGCTTAGCTTGATTAGCTCGCCGTTTAGAAAATCCAAAAGCTCCGAATTGCCCTTTTTCACGCCGATGGCTAAGAAATCCGAAGTGCCTAAATTTTTGATATTTACTTCAACCTTTTTATCTAATACCGGATAAGCCAGCACGACTAGGTTATCGTCGGCATACCCGTCGCCCTGTCCGGCTTTTAGCGCCTTATAGCAGGCGTTTGCGTTATCGCATCTGGCGATATTATAGCCTTGTTTTTCAAAGTATGTTTCTGCGGTACCGCCGCTAAGAACTAAAATAGTTTTATCTTGTAATTCATTTAAAGATTTAATCTTATCTTCGACGCGGGTTAAAATGCCTATATTGACGCTAAAATACGGGGTCGTAAAATCGATCTGCTTCTCGCGCTCCGGAGTTACAGTAAGAGTTGCGATAACCGCGTCGACCTTATCTTCCTGTAGGAATTTTATACGCTGATTTGCAAGCACGGAGGTAAACTCTACCTTCCCGCCCGATGGAAGCATATCTTTAGCGATGGCATTTGCCATATCGACCTCAAAGCCTTGATGCACGCCGTCTTCTATCTTGCTAAACGGCGGCTGTGCGTCATAAACGCCTATTCTAAGCACTCCGCTACTTTTGATCTCGGAAAGCGATCTGGCGCAAAGCGCACTACTGGCCAAAGCTGCGACAAGCAGACTTAAGAGAAATTTCTTCATCCTTTTTCCTTTCTCATAAATAATTTCAAAACCATTGCCACGGCTACGGAAAACCTCAAAATCCCGCGCGAATGGCAAGCAGACATTAAATTCGCCCGCGGGCGAAAAGCAATTTTAGCTTTTTATATCTTTAATGATTATTAAATAGTAAGTAAAGTCGTCAAATAAATTCGCTTTTTCATTGTTTGCTTCGATTTTGCGCGAGTTTTTTAGAATTCTCATCCGCATCCTAGCGATATAATTTAAAATTTTACAAAATTTTAAAGCCACAGAATTTTACAAAATTTTAAAGCTGCAGAATTGGGTGAGAAATTTTATGAGCGTTTTAAAGCTTGCGATGAAATTTTAAAATTTTATGAGATTAAATTTTGCAGATTGCGTTTGACAAAACAGCACAAGAAAGGAGTGAAATTTTAAAATTTCGCGCTTTAGTGCAAACATAGTGGAATTTAAAATTCTTAAATTTCTACTCCCGCCCAGCAAAACGGAATTTTAAAATTTTTAGCAAGCATCGTATTTTAAAAGCAAGCGAAATTAAATCTTTGTCACGCTGCAGAATTTCGCAATAAAAGTCACGCTGCCAGCGCTAAATTTTGCGCCATAAATTATACTACAAACATCAGCTTGGCGCAAAGCACGATGATGAAGCCGAATACAAAAGCGATCTTGTGGATATTTACTCGCAAAAACTCAGGCGCAGGCCTTCCCATCGCGCGGCAACTTAAATTTATCGCTACGCACACGGCGATGATGAGCGCGAGCGTGACTTTTAGCATAAAGATTTTTTGAAGCGGCGTACCGAAATATCCGCCATTAGCGCTTCCGACCCAACGGCTCATCATCATTCCGCCGGTGATTATTAGCGTAAAAAGGCAAACCGGCATGATCTTAATCGCGCGCGAGCCGATCGCTTTTTTAACGCGCTCAAAATCCGCGCCCAGCGCGCCTTTGAGCCGCGAAAAAATCACGACGTCGAAAAATATATAGCCTAAAAAGATAATTGCGCAGATGAGATGGACGATCTGCACGTAAGGATAAATTTGCTCCACCACCGCTCCTTGTTATGAAATTTCGCCAATTTTATGCGAAATTTCAAATTTTAGCAATGATTTTCATCAACGCGCCGCGAGCGGTTAAATTTAAGCCGATCTTGCGAGCGACGCAAATAAATTTGGCAAAATCGCGCGGGTAAATTTAAAAGTAAAGCCGCGCAGCTAAATTTAAAAATGGTCGCATTCGTAAATTTACAAAATTTACGAGCAGCGCCGCGCGGGCGAAATTCTAAAATTCTAAAATTCTAAAATTCTAAAATTCTAAAATTCTAAAATTCT
>NZ_CALLWC010000042.1 GCF_938015785.1 uncultured Campylobacter sp.
AGGCGCTACAGCACATCAAGGCCTTGGGGCTTGAGCGGCTAAACGTCTGCATCGCAAAGACACAGTATAGCTTCAGCGACGATGCTAAGGCGCTTGGGCGGGCGCGCGGCTTTAAGCTCAGCGTCAAGGACCTTCAGATCCGCACGGGAGCGGGCTTCATCGTCGCCGTCTGCGGCAAGATAATGCTGATGCCGGGGCTGCCGAAGGTTCCTAACGCGCTAAATATGAAGATTACGAGCGATGGCATTATAAGCGGGCTGGCGTGATTTGGGATTTATTTTCGGCGCTCAAAACCAAAGCCGAAAATTCCGCGCTTGGGCGGTAAAATTTAGGTGCAGGCTTCGGCGGCGATAAATTTTGCTTGCAGGTTGCGGCGAGTTTATCGAGCCCCGGTTTTAGCGCGTCATGGCTTACTGCGCTCGAGCTTTATCGCGCTAGGCTTTAGCCAGTCGAATTTTGATTATTCGGGTTATTCAGGTTATTCGGTGCGCCGATCTCGTCCCGCGAAATTTCATTAAATTCTGCGTAAAATTCTACGCAGAATTCGGCGCGAAACCCGTGCAGGTTTAGCATTTGAAATTTCGCTCGCAAAATTCCGCGCAAAAACTGGGCGCAAGATTTTAAACCGAGCCGCTCGCGAGTTTGCGAGCTCATCGCGGCAAGATTTAAAATTTCATAATGCATAAGCTCGCCGTGAAATTCAAAATTTCACGCGGCTGCGCACAGTGTCATGTGTCGTTACGAGATTCTAAATTTCATGTCGAGCGTACCGTCAAATTAATCCGTCGGTCGCGCAGCAGATCGCCGCACGAGTTAAAATTCGCGCTTGCGCCGCGATATGCACCGCCGCAAGTTAAATTATGCGGCAGGCGAGCTAAATTTTACGCTCGTGCGGATCAATCATGTTGGCGGAGGTTTGCGACGCCCAGATTAAATTTTACACACCGCCGTGCAGCGCCTGCAGTGGGCGCAGATGTGTCTGATCCGTTCTGCTTGCAAAGGCGCAGGCAGCTATAACTGCGCGGTAACAGGATTAAATTTTACGAGCTGACGCGTCGCGTCATGAATTTTCGCGTCGTGTCGCTCGCTGCGACTAAATTTGTGCGACGACTATATGCCGCTGCACGCTTGTAAATTAAATTGCACTTTATGCACCCGTCGCCTGATTGTCGCGCGGGATTGAAATTTGCGTGCCGCTTATCGCAGAATTTTAGGTCGTTGCACGCCGCGCCATAGCTGTCGTAAAATTTTAAATTTCATGCTGTGTGTACGTACGAGCTAACCGTGAAATTTAAAATTTTATGCAGGCGTGGAATTTGCTGTGCGTTATGCTGTATCGCGCATCGTCGCGAGCCAAATTATACGCTGCTGCGGAATTAAAGTCTTGCATACCTGCTGCTACCGCTCGGGCGCCGTATGCCGGGCGGCTCCATTTTGCGATCCGTTCGCGCCGTATTTGTTGCGGTTAGTTACGCGCGTCGCCGTCGCAGTGCGAGATTTTGCGTCGAGCTCTATTTTAGAGTTTTGATTTGCAGCGAGATTTTACGGCGCGCAATAGCGCTAAATTCCATCCTGCGTGAGATTTTGGAATTTTAAAATTCCCTTTCGCGGTATAATTGTATGAAATGCAAAATTTGCAGGATTTTAATAAAGGAATTTTAAAATTTATGCGGCGCGGCTTTGTGGCGCGTCCGCAAGAAAGGAGCGATCATGGACAAGCTGGATAAAGAGGAGCTTGCAGAGGCGTTTGTTGCTAGACTAAAAGCTTTAGCGCGTAGCGGCGGCGCCGATCTGCGTGAGCTTGATCGCGAGTTCTACGGATTTAGCGTGCGACTTGGCGTGCGTTACGACTTCGCCGGCAAGTTTAGCGTCTCGCAGATAAGCGGCGGCGAGCGCGCTCAGCTGCATTTCGCTGACGTCGCGCAGTTCGAGGCTCATGCGCGCGAGTGCCTACGCGCGGCAAGCACTGATGCGGAGCTAAGCGAGGCCTTTATGCTACGCCTGCGTGCAGATCCCCAAAAAGCCGCTACGAATGCGGATCAGATCATAAAATTTCACGATTTTAAGCCCTTTAGCGTTCAGCTGCGTTGCGAGCATTGCAGCGGATCGGGCAGGAGACGCTGCAAAGCCTGCGAAGGCGCAGGCAAGGCGCTATGCGCTAACTGCGGTGGACGCGGGCGCTTGATCTGCCCCGATTGCAAGGGCACCGGCGGCTATAGTCGCGCGGCGTTAAGCTCTACGGACGCTCATGCGCGCGGCCTTTCTGGAGGCGACTCTGCAGGCCCTGCGTCAAATTCTATGGGCTATCGCTTCATTCCCTGCGCTAGCTGCGGCGGTAGCGGCTCGCGCATTTGTCCCGCTTGCGGCGGTGCGGGCAGGCTGCGCTGCGAAAAGTGCGGCGGTGCGGGTGATTTTCGCTGCGATCACTGCGATGGGCGCGGGTATTTCACTCGCACCGGCAAAGTATCCGTTTATGCCCGCCCGAGCGTCAGCATAGGTGCTAGCTCGCAGGTTTTCGGGCGCGAGCTGCTGGAGTTTTTATGCAGCAAGGGCGTAGGTTTTGCAGCACGCAGACTTTTGTTTCGTCTAAGCTCGCTGCGAGCGGTGCAGGGCGGCTGCGAAGCAGTATTTAGCGCGGAGGATGATTTTTTGCGCTTGAGTTTTGCCGTCTGCGGCAAGGCTTACGATGCGGCGTGCTTCAGAAGTGCAACATTTGTAAGACCTAATTTTTTGGACGAAGTTTTTGCGCCGGAGCTTGCGGCGGTGCGCGGCGCACCCGCTAGGCTAGGGCGGGACGATGCGCAAAGCCTTTTTGCACTGTTTCGCGCAAAGCCTATGCTGGATGCGGCGATGCGCCTAGCTAGTGCTAAGCTGCGCGGCGAGACGCTAAATCTCGAGCAGTTGCGCGGCGCGGATAGACATTTTAACTTTGCAAATTCTGCCTGCAGCGCGGCTGATCGCTACGTTTTGAGCCTTGTAAAAGACGCTTCTCGCAAAGAAAATCTCGAGGGCGGCGCGAGCGTAAAATTCGCGGGCATGAAATTCGCGAACGCTTCGGCAAATCCTATGAGCGCAGAAGATAATCACTTGGGATCGCGCGGAGAGCAAGGCAGGTTTGCAGGCGGAGTAGGCGGCGGCATAAAATTTACAGGGGCGGATCTTTCGGAAAGCGGAGAGAATTCTGCCAGCGATTTTGATGCTAGGCAGCAAAGCAGCGAAGCTCGCGCGCAGAATGGATCTAATTTTGCCGGCTCGCAAGAAGGCTTAAGTGACACTTCTGATCGCGCCGCGGAGGGTCTTTACGAATTACGCGGCGAGCGAGATTACCGAGATTTAAGTGTCTTGGGTGCTGAAAATTCCACAAATTTCATAGACTCCGCCGCAATAAATTCCGAAAATCTAGCCGCTGCAAAATTTAAAAATCGCGCGAACACGCAAGATCCTGCGTCAAATTCTAAAATTTCGCCCTTTGCACGATTAAAGAAGTTCTTTTTCCCACGTTCTTTGCGCGAGGATTGCGTGCAGAGTTTCGCCGCGGCGCTTATGCGCGTTTGCGAGGGCTTTATTTCGCAGCAATGCGCTCGCGATTTGGGCAGCGCGATGGCTGGGGCGCTTGGCGTGCTAAGTCCGCGATATGACCGCGCGGTGTGGTGCATAGGCGGAGGCGCGCTCATCGCGGCGGCTGCGCTGGCGTGCGAGGGCTGCTTCGAGATGATCTTTGCGGAGCATTATTTTTGGGCACTTGCATGTGGCGTGGCAATCGCTGCTGCGGGGCTGTTAGGCGGTGTGGCGCTGTGGCTGGCAAGCGTAGTGCGGTGCGTCGTAAAAGCTCGTAAAATCCCGCGAGAGTATCGCTGCGGCAGAGGCGGCGCGGCGTTTGCTAGCTTTTGCAAAGCCATGCTCTGCGCCGTTTTAGCTAGCGCAATCTACGGAGGCGCGGCAAATACGGGCTATGTGCCGAAAACCGGCGCAGCAGGGCTACTGCAAGGATGGATGCCTGCATTTTTTAAGGAGGAAAATTCCGCTTCCGCGAGTGATGGCGTAAATTCTGCAGACGAAAATTCTACGAGCGCAAGCTCTAGCGGCTCTGAAAGCCCTGCTTCAAATTCCGCTTCCGGGGCGACTAATAATTCCGCTGCGATGCAAAAGGATAAAATTTTATATATTCAAAAAAGCATCGGAGCCAAGCAGGATGGAATTTTTGGCGCACGCACGTTAAAAAAGGCGAGGGAGGTTTTGGATCAAAATCTAAGCGGCGTCGATGAAATTTACGAGGCTCTAAAAAGCAAAGAGCAGGCGAGATCGAACCCGAACTCTAGCGATCAAACTGCGCCTTAACGATAAATCCGCGTCTTAGGCTTGGCGGGCGATCTTAAAAAATCAAAAAGGACTAAAATGAAAAATAAAATTTTAATTCTAGCATTCGCTGCGGTGCTTTCCGCAAATTTCGCGCTAGCCGAAAATTTTGAAATCACCGCAGACGATATAAGCAGGGCTACAAAATCCTGCGATAAGGGCGATATGAAGTCGTGCGGGGCATTGGCGCAAATTTACAATTATGGCTGGGGCGTGCCGCAAGATCTGCTAAAGGCTGCGCCGTTATACGTCAAAGCTTGCAAAGGCGGCGATGCGGAGTCGTGCGTAAATTTAGGCATTTTGTATCAAAGCGGGGAGGGGATGCCGCGCGATGAGGCGAAGGCGGCGGAGCTGTTCGACAAAGCCTGCGATGACGGGCACGCGATAGGCTGCAGTAACGCAGGTTCTGCGTATATCAAAGGCAGAGGCGTGCGCAAAGACGCTATAAAGGGCGTAGGTTACTATGTGCGCGGTTGCGATATGGATATCGCGGACAGCTGGCTTGCGTGTTTAAATTTAGCGCGTCTTTACGAGGGCATAGATAATGTTAAAGCCGTAGAATACTACAAAAAGGCCTGCGAACTAGGCGGCAAGGATAGATTTATGAGCTCGGTAGCGGAGCATGAAAGGGCATGGCAAAGCTCATGCGAAAGTTATGAGAGGCTTAAATAGCCCGCAAATCCATGCTTTGAAGCAGACCCTCGCGCTCGCCGTGGTTACGGAGTAAGAACCATAGCAGATTTCGCATAAATAGTGCAAATCTAAACATCAAGTATCCTGTAGAAGCGGAAACATAACGACGCAAGCTCTTAGCGGGCTCGTATTTTAGGAGGCAAGATAATGGCGCTAGCGCTGATCCGCCACGTTACGCCGCTGATCGATCGCGGCGTATGCGACGCTGCAGAAGCGGCACGGCGCGCGATCCTATATGGCGCTACGCAAAGCTTAGCTTTGTGGCAAACCGATAAATTTAAAAGCAGCGCCACATACGAAAAGCTTGCCGGCATAAGCCGAGTATGTTCCTCTCCGCTGCCGCGCGCCGCGCTTACGGCACAAAAGCTATTCCCGAAGCGGGACATAGAGTATTTGGAGGCTTTGCGCGAGTTTAATCTGCGAATATTCCCCGTGCCGCTAATAAAATGCCATTGTCGGCTCGTGCTCTCGCGCCTGCTGTGGCTGTGCGGCATGAACCCTAGCGGCGCAAACGTGGGGGTGGAACGGCGGCGCGCGCTTGATCTGGTGCCGTCGATGCTGGAGGCGGACACGGCGGTTATCGCGCACGGCTTCGTGCTGCGCGTAATACGCCATGGCACGCGGCAGGCAGGCTACCGCCTGATATACAGCTTTTGCGAAGGCTGCTTCTGCGTAGAAATTTGGCAGCGTGCCGTGTAGAGATACCGCTCTGTGCGAAAATTTGAAATTTTGCGCAGCTAAGAGATTATGAAATTTCGTAAAAGGGATTTACAATCGGAATTTCGCGCCGCAAAATCGAAAAGACGGAGCTTTGCTAGATTAAATTTACAGGTCAAATTTATCGGAAGCTACTTTGAAATTTTGCGGAATTTTATTTCAGCGCAAAGATAGCGCCGTTTTAAAAGGTGGGAGATTCTTAAAATTTATGCACGCGCCACGATAAACGCGAGCTGCATCGATTTGCGTAGGTAAATCATGCTGAGTTAAAATTTAGAATTTATGACGCAAAATTTTAAAATTCTACGAACCGTAAATTTACGGCTTAAATCCAAAATTCCGTTATGATGAAATTTAAAAATTTTACGTTGCTTTAAATTTGCCTGCAAATTTGAAATTTCATGTTATTTAACGAGTTACGCGCTGCACCGATAAATCTGCGAGAATTTAAAAATCCTCGCTTCGCACCACCGTTCTTCGCACCACAGAATTTATGCTAGTAGGTGTAGAACCTCTCTAAAACACCACTAGATACGCATTTAATAGCTTGTGCATTTTTTATAAACTTAGAGGCAGTAACTATAGGAGTAATTTTCGCAATTCTTCTCTATATAATTCTAGCAAAAGGTTACTTATATAACTATCATTTATAAGTTGTTATTATTTTTACAATATTTTCTATTGATTTAG
>NZ_CALLWC010000043.1 GCF_938015785.1 uncultured Campylobacter sp.
ACGAAGCAAGCGCGCAGCTTTTAAAGCGTCTTGTGGATGCGGGTAAGGTCGTTTTTAAAGACGGCTACTATAAAATCGCCAAGAAATAGCGGCGGAATTGCGAGGTAGAATTTCGTTTCGTAATTTAATGGCAAAATTTTATCGAGATTTCGCAGGTGGAATTTTGCGTCCAAATTTTTAATAGGTGAAATTTTACGTAAATAACTCGTGATGATGTGATGAAATAATAGGGCGCGTAATTTGGATTTAAAATTCTCCAAAAAATAAATTTAATTGGCGAAAATTCTAATGGCAAAAATGCGGGCGCAAATGCTTCGGCTACAGAAAATTCCAATATCAAAAAATATAATTTTAGAAATTCCGCCTCGCAAAGCTCTGGCAGCGAAGATCGGGGCGCTGAAAATTTAAGCGGCGAAAATCCCGATGCCAAAAATTCTAGCGCGCAAAATGATGGTGCGTAAAATTTAGCTCGCATGATAAAAAATAAAGCTACGTTAAAATTTAAAAATTTCATCGCCTGCGCACGCTCTTTTTGGATCCGCACAAAGCTCGCGCGTGCAGGTGCAACTCTTTGCTACTCATTCCCGCCGAAGCCGTTTGTCTCGAAAGATCAAGCATCGTCGCAAAACCGAGCGGAGTGGGTAAAAATTTAAAAAATCAAAATTTTAAAAGTCTAAATTTTAAAAACCAAAACGCTACGAGTACAAATTGCGAGGCAAATCGTTACATAGACTTTAGCGCGGATTACGACACGGATCGCGACATACGCTTTATAGCATATTGCTGCAGCACATGCCAAAGCATAAACTTTAACGCAGATCGAGACTTAAATTTAAATATATGCCACGATATAAATTCTAGCGCGGATTATGACATGAATCTCGTTAAAGGTCACGGCATGAACCCAAGCATAGATTATTACGACATACGCCTCGGAGCGTATCGAGACATAAATTCTGACAGGTATCGCGCCGTGAATTTTAAAATTTCAAACGCAAATTTAAAAACGAATTTAGCAGTTTTAAAAGCAGATTTAAGGACGGATTTCAGATTATGAAATTTTTAAATTTAAAAGTTGCCGCCGCCGTGTTTGCGTTGCTGCTCGCAGGCTGCGACGGATGGAAGCACCATCTAAGCAGCGACGGCATCTCGCTTGCCTCCAAGTTCGACCCCTCCGAGCGCACGCTAAAGATCGAGGGCAATGATAAGCCACTCGTGCTGTTTTTCTACACCAGTAGCCGAATTTAGAAATTCTAAAATTTTAAAATTTATACAAAATTCTACGATTTGGAATTTTGATAAAATTTCTGTGGCTACCAGCTTCCGCTAGCACCGCCTCCGCCGAAGCTTCCGCCGCCCCCACTGAAGCCGCCTCCGCTAAAACCGCCACTTCCTCCAAATCTACCAAAATCCCCAGATGGGCTGCCTCTCATGCGCGATGAGCGCGCGATTTCGTTTATGATGTCTGCACTTGAGATTATATCCTCATCGCTTCTTCTGAGGCGCGTCACGCGGCGGCTTAGTATCGCGAAAAGCAAGACCGCAAAAAGTACCATAAAGATCGCAAAGTCCTTGTTGCTCGGATCCTGCTGCGCGTTGGCGTTAAGAGGATCAAATTTTATATCGCCGCCTTCGATCGTGCTGATGATCGCCGAAATCCCGCTAATGACGCCACTTTCGTAATCTCTCTGCCTAAAATAGGGTAGAATTTTATTGTTGATGATGCGCTTGGCGCGCATATCGGTTAGCACGCCCTCTAGCCCGTATCCGACCTCGATACGCACTTTATGCTCGTGCGGAGCGACGAGCAGCAGTACGCCGTTGTCGCGCCCTTTTTGCCCGATACCAAGAGCGCGTGCCTGCTCTACGCCGATTTCCTCGATAGAGTAGCCACCGAGCGATTTTAGGCTTACGAGCATGATCTGGTTTGTGGAATTTTTATCGAAAGTCGTTAAAATTTCATTCAGACTCTCTCTCGCGGCTGGGCGTAAAATACCAGCCTCATCGATTACAGCGGTGCCGTTTGGGCGGGCTAGATACTCGCTAGGTGCGGCGACGCTTATTACAAATAGCGCCATCAGGGAAAAAGCAAATCTCCAAGCCACTCTCATCGCAGTTCCACCAAGGTCTCTTCTATCTCGTTATTTTCGCTATTTTTAGGCACTTGCATGGCTAGCTTGCACAGCGCGTCCATCGCCTTTAAAACAGCAGGCTCAAGACCTTGCGTGCTGGGGTTAAATTCTGTCGCGATACGTTCAAACTCACCCTTAGAGATAAACTCCGCCGCTCGCGCGCCGCAGATGATATGAGCGCAGCGCTCGCGGACGCAGACGCAAAACATTATCGCTTCTTTTACGCTGCCGTAACGCTCGTAAAATTTTTGCATCGCAAACTCGCCCGAGAGCCGAAGTCTGCGAGATTTAGGCGTGATTAGAGTTAAAAGCGTGGGGCATTTAGCTAGCAGAGCTTTAATCGCTATGAAGCTGAGCGCTACGATCTGCAGTAGCTCAGCTTTGCTTATTTGCGGCACGAAGCACAGAACGATGCCGATCGCAAACGCCGTCACTGCCGCCGCGCTATAGCTAGCTTCGCAGTCCTTGCTTGCTTCGCGCGCGACCACGCAGACGATCTGCGCACCGCTTGCAGCTTCGGCTTTCGTGATTAGCTCGTGGATTTTTTGCTTGCACTGCTCGCTTAGCATTTGCCGCCTTTAGCGTTATTTAAACGAGACGCTAGGGGCTTTTTGGCTTGAGCTATCAGCGCTAAAGCTAGGTTTGGCGCCGCCTAGTCCTACTATGCGCGCGATGATGTTCGTAGGAAAGGTCCTAATTAGCTTGTTATATTCCTGCACCGAGGCGATGTAGTCCTTGCGCGCTACAGCGATGCGATTTTCCGTGCCTTCGAGCTGATTTTGCAAGTCGGCGAAATTCTGATTTGCCTTAAGATCCGGATAACGCTCGACTACCAGCATCAAGCGCGATAGGGCTGAGCTAAGCTCACCTTGGGCGCCGTTAAATTTCGCAAACGCCTCCGGATCTTGCGCTAAACTTTCTGCATTGATATTGACAGCAGTTGCCTTAGCGCGGGCATTTATGACGCCTTCTAAGGTATCTTTTTCATGGCTAGCGTAGCCCTTGACGGTTTCTACGAAATTTGGAATCAAATCGGCGCGACGCTGATATTGATTTTGCACCTGACTCCACGCGGCCTTAACTTCTTCATCTTTGCTTACGAGTTTATTGTAAACCGGCACTGCAAATATCGCAAACGCAATCGCCGCAATCACTAAGACGATTAGGGCTTTGATTAAGATATGAAGCCCTCCTTTTTGGCGCGGATACTCTCCTTCGCCAAAGTTCTCGCCTCGCGCGGATAAGCCTTTATCGTCGTAACCTATACTCTCGTTATTTTCTCCTTGCAGCTCTTTCATTGAAATCTCCTTGGGATGTTGGAATTTAATTTGACTAAAATTTCATATTCGATCGTGCCAAAGTGTTTTGCCCAAATCTGCGCATCGTCCAGCACGCAAACTCGCTCTCCGCCGAATTCTGCACAGAAGCTATCCATCGACATTTTTCCGAGCATTTTTTGCCCGCTTGCAAGCGCTAGCTCGCCCTCACCGTCGTAGCGAAATAGCCCGTCTGCGTAGCCTAAATCGTATGTGCCGATCCTCATATCGCGCGGCGCTTCAAATTTCGCGCCGTAGCCCACGCGCTCGCCTTTTTTTAGCACGCGCGAGCTGATCAGATCGGCATAGAGCTTTAGCACAGGGCGTAAATTTAGGCTCTCGTCAAATTGCGGATATCCAAATTGCGCCATGCCTACGCGCACATATTCGTCCTCAAAGCCCGCACTTCGCTCGATAGCTGCGGAGTTGCTCGAATGAAATTTTAAATTTTTAAAGCCCGCGGCGGCGGTTTTTTGCCCTGCGAGACGCTTAAATTCTATGAAATTTTGCCTTTGTGCGAAAAAATCGCCGCTTAGCTCGTCGCTTGCGCGAAAGTGTGTGAAAAAACCACGTAGCTTAAATCCGCCTTCCTTGCACAGCCTAAGCGTCTCATCTAGCTCGCTCGCACCGATGCCGTTTCTGTGCATCGCAGTATCTGCAGCGATATAAATTTTAAGCCCTCGTTTAAGACGCGCAAAGTAGCTCAGATCATTTACCGCGTAGCAAAAACGCTCATCCTCGTCCCCGCGCGGAATGTGCGAGAGCACTAAAATTTCATCAAATAAATCCGCAATCTGCGCAGCTTCCGCAGTACTTCGCGTTACGGCGCGTACGAAGCCTAGTTTCGCCGCTTCCTCACAGCAAAGTCTGCAGCCATGGCCGTATGAATTATCCTTGGCTACCAAAAATACTCGCTCCGCTCCACCTACTTTGGCGGCGATTTGCGCTAGATTGTGCGCATAAGCGGCGCGATCTAAGATGATCTCAGACATCGAAATTTAGTCCGTAAGTGCGGTATAAATATGGCAGCAGCTTGCGCGCAGCGTAGTCGTAGCCGTAGAATTTCGCGTAAACTTCTTTCAAGCTAGCCGCGCCTGCACGCTCGAAATCAAATACGTCGGTGCCCGCGATCTTTGGCACGCGCTCGTCTAAGAATTTAAAAAATTCCGCTCTCGCAGCCAAAAGCTCTTTTATATTTTTCTCAACCTCTTGCTTTTCAGATTCGTTCATCTCTGGTCCTTTAAATTTTCTAGTTTACCTAAAAATACGCGCTGCATTTCGTCGCGAAACTCGGGGCTGAGAGCCTCAAAGCGAGTTACGATCACAGGCGTGGTATTGCTTGCCCGTACGAGCGCCCAGCCGTCATCAAACCGCACTCTGATGCCGTCGATCTCGATAATATCGCGGATGGGTGGCAGCTCCGCGATACCTGCGTGGATTTGAGCTTTAAGAGCTTCGATGATCTTAAATTTCGCCTCCTCACTCGTATTAAATTTTATCTCGTCGGTGCTAAAAACTCGCGGTAGCTTGTCTAGTTCGGCGTCTAAATCATATCCTTTAGCTACGAGCTCAAGCACGCGCATCATCGCATATACGCCATCATCAAAGCCGAAATATCGCTCTTTAAAATAAATATGCCCGCTAACCTCCGCGGCAAGATCAATACCGAGCTCCTTCATCGCCTTTTTGATATTGCTATGGCCGGTCTTGCCCATGAAGCTTTTGCCGATCTTATCGATGGTATCGTACATCGCCTGCGAGCATTTGACCTCGCCTAGGATGCGCGGGCGGTGCATATTTAAGGCAAGCAGGCAGGCTAGCTCGTCGCCTTTGATATTGCGGCGCGGTGTAAGCACGGCGATCCTATCGGCATCCCCGTCGAAACCGAAGCCCAAGCTCACGCCGTCTTGCTTTATCGTAGCTTTAAGATCCGCTAAATTTTTCTCCTCGCTGGGATCGGGGTGGTGGTTTGGGAAATTGCCGTCTGGCTGCGGGAATAAAACTTTAGCATTCAAACCAAGTCTTTCGATGATTTTAGTAGAGGTAACGCCTGCGGCGCCGTTTGCGCAGTCAATTATAAAAGGCGTAGCAAAGCCCTTAAGCGCTGCAAATTCCTTCTCAAAATATGCTAGATACTCGCTTAAAATGTCGTACCTCTGGGTGCTTGTATCGGTTGGAATTTCAAAATTTGAACCGATCAGCTCCTGCACCTGCGCACCCAGACGTTTCAAATCCGAGCCAAAGAAGCTATCCGTGCCGATCGTTATTTTAAAGCCGTTGTAATTTTTGGGGTTGTGCGAGCCGGTGATCATTACGTTTGCGTCAAATTTATGCGTAAATACGCTAAAATAGCCCACCGGCGTCGGTAGCAAGCCGATATTATAAACCCGCAATCTGGCGAAATTTAGCCCGCTTACGAAATAGCCGAAAAGCTCGTCCGCGCTAAGACGGGCGTCGTATCCCACGCTAACGCGTTCAAGCCCGAGATTTACGATATGTTTGCCAAGAGCAAAGCCGATCGCTTTTACGCTGCGCTCGTTTAGCTCCTCGCCCACGATACCGCGAATATCGTATTCTCTAAAGATATCTTCGATCATAAAATTCCTTTAAATTTAAATCGCGGTATTTTATAAAAACTTGCTTAATATTTATATTATAAATGATAAAATCGCCGCTAAAATTCCAAAGGATTATTATGAAAAAATTTATTCTAGTAGCGATTTTAGCGGCTTTTGCTTGCGCGGGCGATTACGAGCTCGTAGGTAGCGTAAATACTTCGTTTAGAATTTTTGGCAAAGACGATCGCATCGAAGTTATCGCGGTTAAAGATCCTAAGATCGACGGCGTGACCTGCTACGTCTCTTACGCCAAAAAAGGCGGTGCCAAAGAGATCATCGGCGTGGAGGAGGACCGCTCCGAAGCCTCTGTTTCGTGCGTGCAGACAGCGCCTAAAATCATCATTAAAGAGGAGCTGAAAAAAGAGGATATTTTTGAAAAACGCAGCTCGTTAATCTTCAAAAAGACCCACGTAGTTAGGCTTTACGACGCGGTGCAGGGCTCGCTGATCTATTTGGTTTATTCAGACAAAGTGATTGATGGCTCGCCTAATAACTCGATCTCGGCGATCCCGTGCCACCAAGCCGTGGGCGACGTGTGCGAGCTCGCATATACCCAAGGCAAAAAATAATAAGAAGGAATTCCGCAAAAATAAAATTTTATCTTTGCGGAATTCTAAATTATAAATTACGCGATGAGATGACGCACGAAATTTAATAGAATTCGCTAAATTTCGTAGCATTTTATAAAATTTTATCCGCGCCGTTAAATTCCTGCGCGAATGCCTAAGATGAGAATTTGATCGCTTTGTCAAAGCATCTTAACGCATATTCGCGCTACGCTAGTAGGCGTGCGCTTGCAGGTCGTAAAATGAAAAATTAAGCAATTTTTGCTAAAATCTCGCGATTTTGAAAACCCTCGTAAATCTAAAGGAAATCAATGAAGACATTTTTTAGTATGGAGTGCGCGTCAGTGATGCTACTGATTTTGGCGCTAGCCTGTGCGATCGCCACTTTCATAGAGACCGCTTACGGCACGGAAGTAGCTTGGGCGATGGTTTATTCTACTGCGTGGTTTGGCGCACTGATGGTTCTTTTGGGAATAAATTTAACCTACAATATCTATCGCTACCGCATGATTAAGCTTCGCACGCTGCCTGCGCTAATCTTTCATGCAAGCTTTTTGTTTATGCTTGCTGGAGCGATTTTGACTAGATATTTCGGCTTTGAGGGCAATATCCATATAAGAGAGGGCGGCGAAAGCTCGATCGTAACGACCAAAGACGAGGTCGTTCAGCTCCTTACTTTAGGCAGTGACGGCGAGTTTATATCTGCTGACGAGAGCAAATTTTTAAACGGCGCAGGACGGATGAACTTCGATCTCAATCTAGATGTAGAGGGTAGGATCGCAAATTTAAAATTTAAAGAGCTAATAGAACACGGCGAGCTAAAATGGGTGCAAGATCCGACCGGACAGGCTCCTGCGCGCGTGGAACTATTATTTTCCAACAATGTTGGCAGCCAAAATGTCTCCTTGCAATCAGGAGAAAGCATGGATATAGGCGAGCTTAGTATTACTTTTAATGCAGAGCCTAAAAGTAAGAATTTCATCTATATAAAATCCAAAGACGGCAAATTTTATCTAAACTCAAGTCTTGATATAAATGCCACTAAAATGGCCGATATGAGCACTTCGCCGCTTAGGAAAAACGAGGATAATCTGCTAGGCAATCTCTTGCTTTACAGCTTCGACGGGATAAATTTCGCCCCCGTTAGCCTGCTTAGCTCCGCGATCGAGAAATTCGTCCCAGTCGATACGAATTTACCGGGTGAGCCCGGCGTAGTAGCTACGCTAAGCTTTGCAGGGCAGAGTCGCGAAATCTACGTACCTAGGGATTCGCATGGTGCTAGCTACAAGGTGGGTGATAAGAATTTCATCGTAGCCTTGGCGCCAAAGATGCTTCATCTGCCTTTTAAAATCGCGCTTCGCGACTTTGTGATGGATCGCTATCCAGGCACCAATTCGCCCTCCGGATATAAAAGCGAAATCACGCTAAAAGACGGCAATTCGAGCTTCGATTATGATATTTTTATGAATCATGTGCTCGATTACGGCGGATACCGATTTTTCCAAAGCTCATACGACACGGATGAGCGCGGCACCGTGCTTTCGGTCAATAAAGACCCCGGCAAAGTTCCAACTTACATCGGTTATTTTTTGCTTTGCGTGGGGATGTTTTTTAACTTTTTCAACCGAGGCTCGCGCTTTTTCAAGCTCTCGCGCTTAATCAGCGAAAATACACATCTTGCTCGAGAAAAAGATGTAAATTCTAAAAATTCCGCGTCTAGCTCGGTGCCCGTAAGCTCCGCAGAAAGCTCCATATCAAAACGCGCCAAAAAATCGCGACGCGGTACTAAAGGCGCGGCATTAGCATTTGTAGGCGCGTTGGCTTTGAGCTCGGCTGCATTGTATCCTAGCACAGCAAATGCCGAACAAAACTTCACGACTCAAAATTCTATTTCGCAAAATTCTGCCTCAAATGCAGCCGCAGAAAATTCTGCGCCGCAAAGCCCGGCTAGCGTGCAAGATCCCGCTTCGCAAAATTCCGCGCAGAATTCCATGCAAAATTCCGCCGTTGAAAATTCCAAGCAGAGCTCCGCTTCGCAAGAATCTGCAGCGGAGCAAGACTCCGTCCCACCGCATAATTTTTCTACTATGGGAGGCGAGCTAGCCGTGCCGAAATTTGATCCTAAATTTAGTGAGGATTTAGCAAGCCTCGTAATTCAGGGATTTGATGGGCGAATGGAGCCTTTTGATACAGTTTCTAGGGAGCTTTTAAATAAAATTTACCGAGCCGACGACTATAAGGCACCAAATGGCGAAATTTTAAACCACAACGCCGCTGCGCTTTCTTTTATGCTAAATCAAAGCTACTGGAGGCGCGCGCCGATTATCAAGGTTAGCGAGCCGGAGCTTAAGAAAATTCTAGGTATGGATGAGAAGCAAAGCCACGCCAGTATGATGGATTTTTTTGAATTTAAAGGCGGCGAGAACTATTACAAGCTCGATAAAATGGTCGAGGAGATTAATCGCAAGCCTTTGGGCAATCGCGGTGTGCTAGATAAAGAGATCATCAAGGTAAATGAGCGCGTAAACGTCTTTTACTCGGCGTTTATGGGGGATTATTTTAGAATTATTCCGGTTAAGAACGCTAAAAATAACGAGTGGCTTTCGCCGCTATATCTAGGCGATGCGCTGGATCAAAACGAATCAACTGAAGTTAAAAAGATGATGGGAATATTCGTTTCGTCCGTGGTCTATGCCCAAGAAAGCGGGGATTGGAGCGGCGCAGAAAAGATGCTAAGCTACGTCAAAAAATACCAAGCACAAAACGGCGCAAATTTAATGCCTAGCGAGAGCGCAATAAAATATGAAATTTTATTTAATAAGGCTAAAATTTTTTCTCGCCTCTTTCCGATCTACACTGTCTCGGGATTTTTGCTTCTGATCTTTATCTTTTTGCGGATGATGAAGCCCGCTCTTCGCTTAGGCGGCGCGTTTAAGCTCGTTTACGTCGTAAATATCGTCGCCTTCATCGCGCATACTGCAGGTCTTGCGCTACGCGGCTACGTCTCGGGGCACGCGCCGTGGAGTAACTCCTACGAATCGCTCATCTACATCGCGTGGGCGCTGTCGCTAAGCGGAATATTTTTCTCGCGCAAATCCGCTATTTCGCTGGCGCTTACCTCGATAATGGCGGGCATAACGCTGATGGTGGCACATCTTAGCGACATCGATCCGCAGATCACTAATCTCCAGCCGGTTCTAAAATCGCACTGGCTTACGATTCACGTCTCGGTAATCACCGCGAGCTACGGATTTTTAGGCCTTTGCATGCTGCTTGGAATTTTTACCCTCGTGATGTTCCTGTTTGACAAGAAAAACCCCGAGATCGCGCGCAATATCACGGAGGCTACGCATATCAACGAAATGTCGATGATCCTAGGGCTTTGCTTGCTAACCGTCGGCAACTTCCTAGGCGGCGTGTGGGCGAACGAAAGCTGGGGGCGCTACTGGGGCTGGGATCCGAAGGAGACCTGGGCGCTCATTACGATTTTCATCTACGCGGTGGTCGTGCATTTTAGATTTATGCCTAAGCTCAACAATCAGTTCGCCTTTGCCGTAGCCTCGATGTTTGCGTATTTTAGCGTCATAATGACCTATTTTGGCGTAAATTTCTACCTAAGCGGCATGCACTCTTATGCTAGCGGCGAGCGCATTCCTGTGCCTGGCTGGGCGTATGTGATGGTTGCCTCGATGATAGCTCTTGCGATCACGGCGTATTTTCGCTCGGGCAAATCGGCTAGGCTTTAGATAGGTGGGGTCCAAATTTCAGAATAATAATTTTGAAATTTCGCCCGGATTTCGCAGTTTGCCGAGGCTTTAGGGATTTATGGAATTTATCTTTAAATTCCGGCTAGGCTTTGGGATCTCGCAGAATTTTATAGAATTTTACGGCTCGCGATTGCGCTAAATTTTAAAATTTTGCATCGTGGCATAATGCACCGTAAGGGAATTTTGATGCCCGAGGTTTTGTGATGTCGTAAAATTCTAATGATTTGGAATTTGCGCCGCTATGGGATTTTAATGTTTTAAATTTTACTTCTAGTGGAATTTTTTCATACGACGGAAGCGCGACGTAATTTAGAATTTTAAAATTTCAGCTAGCGCGCTAGCGTAAAATTCTGCCCTACTGCCGCCATGACCGAGCAGTGAAATTTTAAAATTTGATTTTATAAAT